>BNTT01000181.1 GCA_025996815.1 Bacteroidia bacterium | reverse complement strand
TGAAAAAATCTTTATCAACGTGTAAAAAAACTGATAAAAAAGAACAAATAAAAACACAGATTGAAAAAACAAAACAAAGGTTGTCTGCCGGTAAATTAGACCCCAAATATCACACATACAGGCGAAAGGAGATTTTAGAATTTTGCAAAAGCCATGCAACGGATGTATGGCGACCTGTATTTGATTGGACGGCACAGCAGGTCATTGAATATATCCTTGAAAATGGATTAGAACCCAACCCGCTCTACAAAATGGGATTTAAACGTGTCGGGTGTTTCCCTTGCATAATGTCTGCAAATCCCGAAATATACCAACTCACACAACGATTCCCGGAGCGTATAACAGAGATTGCAGAATACGAAAGGAGTTGTAAAAGTTCATTTTTTGGACCGGATGCCATCCCCCGAAAATTTTACAAAGGAGATTATCCGCTTATTACAGATGTAGCAAAATATGTTGAGCACAAATACGATATGGGCACTTTATTTGACGAATATACAGCCACAAGTTGTATGTCGTATTACGGACTTTGTGAATAATAAAAATTAAATATTAAAAATATGTTAAATATTAAAGTTGAATTAGAAATAGAATGTCCACAAGGTTACGATGTAACCGAAGAACAATTTTTAGAATGGGTAAAATTCGAGTTGGGATTTGGCAGTATTAAATCAGAAAACCCACTTAGCGATGGCACACCTTTAGAAGAAGGAATGATTGATTCAGAAATAGGTTGGCTAGTTTAAATTACTAAATGTTGAAATAATGGCACTAAACAAATCACAAGGAAACATGTACGAGTTTGTAACTCATACATGGAACACGGTCAAAGGCACATGCCCGCACGATTGCGGATATTGCTACATGAAAGGAATTGCGAAACGTTTTAACAAGCCACAATCCCCGATACATTTTGACGAAAGCGAGTTGAAAACCAATCTCGGAAGCGGTAAGTTTATTTTCGTGGGTAGTAGTAATGACCTTTTCGCAGAGAACATTCCTGAAGAGTGGATACTGAAAACCTTAAAACACTGCGAAAAATACGATAACAAGTATTTGTTTCAAACGAAAAACCCGACAAGAATACTTGACTACATAGACACATGTGTCATATCCGATAAATCAGTCGTTTGTACAACGATAGAAACAAATAGATATTACCGAAATATAATGAAAAACAGCCCGCTTATGAATAACAGAGCGGACGCAATGAACATAATAAGCGAGGTTGTAAAAACATTCGTAACTATCGAACCTGTCATGGATTTTGATTTACCTGAATTTATCGAACTAATTAAAAAAGCAAATCCGATGCAGGTAAACATCGGATCCGACAGCGGACACAACCATTTGCCAGAACCGCCGAAAGAAGAAATATTAGCGTTAATCGCGGAACTTGAGAAATTTACAGTAGTTAAACAGAAGTCAAATTTAAGCAGATTATTAAAATAAAAACAGTTATGAAAAAGATTAAAACGTACAGATTATCGCTTAGCAGAGTGTTTCCGGTAGCGCATCCCAAAAGAGGCTCGCCGACAGGGTTTTATGAAAAAATCCAAGAGGGTAAAAAGCGGCACACAATCCGTGCGAACTATCTGCTGTGGAAAAAGCGCATTGATGAGGTGAATGCTGGGGATGCTGTTCTGGTCGTGTATGATTGGACCGGTAAACCGTACCGTAGCCCAACAAAAACGCTATTCACATTCGACAAAGATAGTGGGATTGGCGTGCAAAAACTAACATTTTTTAATAAAAATTTATGGCATTGTTTTGTGGATGGGTTCGGACATTCAACTCTGTATTCTAAACTTTATGAAAACGATGGTTTGTGTAATCAAGATTTTACGGATTGGTTTAGAAAATACGACTTGTCCAAACCGATGGCTATTATTCACTTTACAAAATTTAGATATTGAAGTTATGAAACCCACAATGGATGGATACTCATTAGCAGAAAAGATGCGAAAAGCACGAAGACGGGAACGGTTTACCGCCGTTGAACAGGCACTGTTTTATGAATTAGTGGCTGTATGCAACGAGGAGAACTGGAGCGACGTTTTTGATTGTTCGAACGTTGAACTCTGTTTTGTTCTTGAAATAAGCAAAAACACGCTTGTAAGGGCGCGCGAAAAACTTATTAGTTCAGGAATGATTTTTTACAAATCAGGTAAAAGCCGCCGAGAAGTTAGTAGTTATTCCTTTATTCCGTTTAAAACGGGTGTCAAAACGGGGTCAAAATTTGACCCCGATACGGGTACAGTTGCAGGTACAGATACGGGTACAGTCGCGGGTACAGATGCGGGACACTTATATATAGGAAAAACAGAAACTAAATCACTCTCTAACGAGAGTGAGCACCCGCCCGAAACGGATTTTGAAAAATTCAATGTCTGGCTCAGGAAAAATGCGCCGTACTGTGCCGACACAAAGCACTTTCCGAAGCAAATCACTGCGGAGGGGCTGGCAAAACTCAAAGCGCAACACACGTCAACTCAAATTTCAGACGTGATTTTGCAGATTGAGAACCGCAAAGATTTAAGAAAACGCTATACAGACCTGTATAGAACTGTTTGTAATTGGTTAAAACAAGAAAATGGAAACAAAAATGAAACAGAAAACAGAAAAGTTGCATACGTCTGAAGAATACGGACGTATCCCGCCACAGGCACGAGAACTCGAAGAGGCAATCGTGGCAGCCCTGATGCTTGAAAAGCAGTCATTCGACACCGTTAGAGAAATTCTAACGCCCGAAATGTTTTACGACTACGTAAACGAGAAAATCTGCACTGCGATTTTCGATTTAGGAAACGAGCGTAAGCCAATCGACATGCTCACAGTGGTAGAACAACTACGCAAAACGAACGCGATGGATGAAGTGGGAGGCGTTCCACACATTGCCAGATTGTCGCAAAAATTTGTGTCCAGTGCCCACCTTGAAACGCATTGCTTGTACGTCAAAGAAAAATACTTGCGCCGGAGGTTGATTGAAATTCAATCCATTGGCACAGGGCTTGCATTTGACGAATCGGAGGACATCGAGGACACCATCGCGAAGTTGAACGATGATATCGAAGCCATTCAGGAAGTGATGGTCGGCAAAAACGAAATCAATCACATTGCCGAAGTCGCCAAAGAATCCATTGATAAAATGTACGTCCGCATCAAAGACAAACGCAACGGCATCACGGCAGGTATCCCAACGGGATTTCGCTACCTTGATTTTTTCACTAACGGCTGGCAAAAAGAAAAATTAGTGATTTTGGCAGCACGTCCGGCTGTCGGAAAAACAAGTATTGCCATCAAATTTGCCAAAGCAGCTGCCACGCATGGAACACCCGTAGCGTTCTTTTCGCTCGAAATGGGGTGTACCGAACTGACCGATAAAATGATTGTGGCACAGGCAAACATCAATGCCGACCGCTACGCCTCCGGAGAAATACAGATGCCGGAATGGTCGCGTGCCGAAACCACCGCAACGGAACTATCCAAGCTGCCCATCTACATTGATGACAATTCCAAAGCGACCGTGCCCAGCATTGTCAATCGTGCACGGTTGTTGAAAAAGCAGAACAAATGCGGCATGGTCATCATCGACTATTTGCAGTTAGTAACGCCCGCTTCTAAATTTGGAAAAACCCGCGAGCAGGAAGTTAGTGAAATGAGCCGCCAACTCAAAGTAGCAGCCAAAGAACTCAAAATACCATTCATTGTGCTTTGTCAAATGAACCGCGAAATTGAATCCGCCAGAGGTCGCGAACCGCAACTATCCGACCTCCGCGAATCCGGCTCTATTGAGCAGGATGCCGACATAGTTATTTTTATCAATCGCCCCGGTATGCATGTGGAAGAATTGCGCGACAAAAAGACAGGGCAAATGTTAAACAACTACCTCGAACTTCTGATTAAAAAACACCGTGGTGGCAAACTCGGAAAAGTCAAAGTGAAACACAACGATTCAATGAGCGATTTTGAGGATTGGGATGATAAACCACAATTGCAACCTGTTCACGTTGCAAATTGGTATGAAGTAGAAAAAACGGAAGAAGAAACCCCATTTTAACATCATGCAAAAATACGAAGCTATACAAGGATTTTTAGACGGTCTCCGCCCCATTCCCCGCATCACCGTGTCAGAATGGGCAGACCAATACCGCTATCTCTCTCCGGTCAGTTCGGCAGAGCCGGGCAAATACCGCACCGACCGCACCCCCTACATGCGTAAAATCATGGATTGCCTTTCGGCAAATGACCCGCACAGAAAAGTGGTGTTTATGAAAGGTGCACAGGTGGGGGCTACAGAAGCGGGCAGTAACTTCATCGGCTATGTAATGCACATCAACCCCGCCCCGATTATGTTCGTGCAACCAACCGAGGATATGGTGAAAAAGCTATCCAAAGGGCGCATTGACCCGCTTATTGAAGCCTGCCCCGAACTGCGCGACCGTGTCGCCGCCAACAAAAGCCGTGACGGGCAAAACACCATCATGCAAAAAAACTTCTCCGGTGGCACGCTGCTATTGGTCGGTGCCAACAGTGCCGCCGGATTGCGCTCCGTTCCTATCCGCTTTTTGATTTTGGACGAGGTGGATGCCTACCCCCAAGACTTGGACGGTGAAGGTTCGCCTATTGATTTGGCAGTTGCCCGCACCCGCACGTTTCCAAACAAAAAGATATTCATCATCAGCACGCCCACCATCAGCGGCATGTCGATGATTGAACGCGAATTTAACGAAACCGACCAAAACTACTATTTTGTTCCCTGCCCCCACTGCGGCGAGATGCAACGCCTCGAATTTGCCAATCTAATTTGGGACGAAGGCAAACCCGAAACGGCGCAATACTACTGCATCCATTGTGGTGCCGGAATAGAAGAGTACCAAAAAGTGACAATGTTTGCGGATGGCGAGTGGCGACCGGCGGTACCGGAACTGTCCAACAATGAAACAATCGGTTTTCACCTCAATTCGCTTTACTCACCCTTTGGTTGGCAATCGTGGGCAGAGATAGCATCGGATTTTATCAAATCCAAAGAAAGCCCAAACAAGTTGAAAGTGTTTGTAAACACAACCCTTGGCGAAACATGGGCGGAAAAAGGCGAAGCACCCCCATTTATGAACATCTACAACCGCCGTGAAAAATACAAAACAAACAAAGTGCCGACCGATGTATGCTTCCTGACCTTTGGTGGGGATGACACGGAAGGCATCGAAGCGGCGGCAAAAGTTATAGACTTGGGTGGTGTTGAA
>BNTT01000180.1 GCA_025996815.1 Bacteroidia bacterium | reverse complement strand
AACTACAACCGATATAATCTGCGGTCGAACATCAACACACATGTTACAAAAAATCTGAAAGCCGGTTTAAGGCTGAACGCGATGACGGACGAAACCAATCGGCAGAATTTTGGCTCGTGGGAAGTTTTCAACCAATTGTGGCGCTCTGTCCCAACCTCCCCCTTGTATGCCAATCAAACGGCACCCTATTACTACCATCCAGACCAGGTGCAGAATGTGGTGGCAATGATTCATCCGGAATTGAGCGGTTATGTACAAAACAGGCGAACACTGTTTCAGTCCAACATGAATTTGACGTATGATGTTCCTTTTGTCAAAGGTTTGCAGGCGAAAGCCATGTTTAGTTATGACAAAACTTTCAACGATAATGCAAATTTCAAGAAAGAATACAATGACTATCGCTACATTGCTGCCAACGACACCTATCAATCTTGGACTCGCAACACCAAGACAGCTTTGAATCGTGCGTTCAACACCAGTTACACCACCTTGTGGCAGGCTGAGTTGGATTACGACCACGTGTTTGCCGATGTGCATCACGTGAATGGCGTGTTGGTTTACGAAGAAAGTTACAATCAAGGCTATGACTTTAATGCAAAGCGTGAATTTGACATACCTATTCCCTATTTGTTTGCAGGAAACACTACCAACCAAGAGGGAAACGGCGGTGGATTGCGCGAATACGCATCAAGAGGCTTGATTGGTAGAATTAATTATGATTTTGCCAGCCGCTATATGCTTGAAATGAGTTTTCGCTACGATGGCTCATCCAAATTTCCCAAAGGCAAACAATGGGGTTTCTTTCCGAGTGCACTTGCCGCATGGCGGCTTTCGGAAGAATCTTTCTTCAAAGATAATGTTCCTCAGGTTCAAAATTTGAAGATAAGAGGCTCTTATGGCAAATTAGGGGATGATGGCGCGGCTGATTTTCAATTTGTAGAAGGGTTTGATTACCCGCAAAGCAACGGTAATCGCGAATCATATCCCAAAGGTTATGTATTTGGTAATACTTACACGAATGCCTTGGGTTTCAGAAATGCCCCGAATCTCAACCTCACATGGTACACGGCAACGATGGCGAACTTGGCAATCGACGTGGATGCGTGGAACGGGCTGTTAGGCGGCACGTTTGAAATTTTCCAACGCGACAGAGACGGTTTGCTGGATACGCCTTCGATAATCGTTCCCGGAACTTTTGGGGCGGGCATCTCGCAAGCGAATCTCAATTCAGACCGCACAAAAGGGTTTGAAATTGAGTTGCGGCATCGCTACCACATCAACGACTTCCGATATAATGTGACAGGCTTTGTTTCCATGACACGTAGCATGTTGACGAAAAAAGTGCAGCCTCCGCGCTCCAACTCTCGCGATTATTGGCGCAACAACCAAGTGGACCGCTATACGGATATTTGGTTTGGTAATGGAGCTGCCGGACAATATCAATCCTACGACCAGATTGCCCATTCGCTCTATGCCAATGCAGGCACACTGCCGGGCGACCCTATCTATGAGGATTGGAACGGTGATGGTGTGATTGACGACAATGATAATCATCCGATTGCCACCACCACCAGTCCGAATGAAGACTCCAACGGACAGCGCAACTATCCGCTGATGAACTTCGGGGCAACCATTAGCGGCGATTGGAAGGGCATAGATTTCAGCCTGTTGTTTCAAGGCTCAGCCATGTCATACATATCCTACGGCGAACAGTTGCTGAATCCTTTGTCATGGGACGGAAACGCCTTGGACATCCTCTATGACAGATGGCACCCCGTTGACCCGGATATGGACCCCTACAATCCCACTAATAAATGGGTATCCGGATATTATCCTTACGGAAGAACAAGAGCCGATACCCGTTCTGAATTTTGCATACAGGATGGTTCTTATCTGCGTTTGAAAAGTGCTGAAATAGGCTATACTGTTCCTGTTAAAACGAGTTTTCTGCAACATTCAGGCATCCAACGCCTCCGCGTCTTTGTGAATGCCTATAACTTGCTGACGCTCACAGGTGTGAAAGGTCTTGACCCGGAACACCCCTCGGAATTGTACGGATACCTCTATCCTCTTAACAGGACATTCAATTTTGGTGGAACAATCACTTTCTAATTTATTAAAAAGATATATATAATATGAAAAAGAATAATAATCACAAAAGCAAAATAGCAGTATGGATGTGTTCTCTACTCCTTTTTGCATCATGCGTGGATTTGGATATTGCTCCAAAAACCATATTAACGGCGGATGACATATACAACGAAGCCGGCATCAAGGCTTACATGGCTGGTATATATAACCATTTGCCAATGGAAGATTTCAAGTATGAAACGAGCGGCGGCGGTCTTCAGGCAGGTTATTTTAAACCGTTGAACGTTAATACATTTGCTAATTCGACGGGCGAAATGCTTAATCGTAACAATGTTGTCATACAACGCCACAGTACCGGCTACTGGAGCGAAGGTTTTAAAATCATTCGACAAGCCAATACGCTTATTAATAATTTGCCTGCATACGCAGCAACGCTGACACAGACTGGGGAATGGATAGCTGAAGCGAAATTTATCCGTGCCTATGTTTATTTCCAGCTGGCGAAAAGGTATGGCGGTCTGCCGCTTATCGAAGCACCGCAGACATTGGACGAAGATGAAACGACGCTGTATGTAGCCCGCAAGAGCCATGAAGACACCTACGATTTCATTTTGGCTGACTTGGACGAGGCTATTGCTAACCTGAGTGAAAAAAGTGATGTGGGACGTACGAATAAGTATGTAGCAGCCGCCTTCAAAAGCCGCGTGGCACTTCATGCCGCCACTACCGCCCGATATGGTGCGTTTAAATTTCCGGATTGGGCTGTGGATGGCGTTCTATTGGAAGGCATTCCGCAGACACGCGCAAACGGCTATTTCAAACAATCTTGGGATGCTGCCAAATTGGTGGAAACGAGCGGTCTTTATGAACTGCACACTGCCAATGGCGACAAAACAGCCAACTATGCGGAAATCTGGGAAAAAGCCGACGGCAACAAGGAGTCTATCTGGATTCGTAAATACGATTACAACAACTGGGTTCATTCTTATGATGCGGTGATGTGTCCGCCCCGTATGGTAACAACCTACGGCGACCGTTTCAATCCAACATTGGATTGGGTGGAATTGTTTGACGGACTGCCTCTTGACCCGGCTACCGGTCATTTCAGTGCATTTGATGCCAATGGCGACTATATCGTTTACGACAATTGTCACCAACTTTGGGATGGCGCAGAGCCACGACTGAGAGCCAATTTGCTACTTCCGGGCGAAATGTACAAAGGGCTTAAACTGGATTTGCGCTCCGGAATTTTCAATAAGGATATTGACCCTGCGGTGGATAAATTCAAAAAGTTCAGCAAGGACGATGGTGCCGATGGAGGAAACTACAAAAGCGTAACACCTGCCCCTTATACCACCAACTTGTTTGCAGATGGCATCATTCTCTATTCAAATAAGAAACCGAATGAACAAAATTCAGCTGATATGTATGATGTGGACGGAGTGAAGATTTACATGAATGGATTAGACGGACCTCAACTGAACGGTATGCAAGGGAGCAGTTCCCATACAGGTTTTCATGGTCGCAAATACATAAATCTTGCCATGACGATTTCAGAAACGGGCTTGCACGTATCTACCCAGCCTTGGATTGAAATACGCTATGCCGAAGTGTTGCTAAACCGTGCTGAAGCAGCTATTGAACTGGCGCAAAGCGGAGAAACCACTTATGCCGGTGTGGATATGTTGCAGGATGCTTTCACCCAAATAAACGCCGTTCGCGACCGTGCGGGTGCAACCTTGCTGACCAGTGCCGCTGAATTGTCTACCGAGCCGGGATATACCAACTGGACAAAACCGGGGACGCATGGTATTGGCTCGTTTGTGGAGGCTCCCACGCGCGGACTGCAAATTTTACGTGTCGAAAGGTATAAGGAATTGGCGTTTGAAAGTAAAATTTACTGGGATTTGCTCCGGTGGTTTACTTACGACACGCAAATCAATCAATATCGCAAACGGGGATTGTATTCATTTATGTTCAGTAAAGATGCCACGGTTGATGCCTCAGGAACTCCCGATGGAAAATATATCTACGATTCAAAAAACACCGAAGTAGGTAGCGACAGAATCACTTTTTCTGTGAATAATTACTACGAAACGATTCCGAGCGATGAGTTGAAAAACAATCCGTTGTTGCAAAAGAATAGAAATCAATAATAATATTAAAAGTAAAGGAATATGAAAAATTTATATAAATATATGTTTCTTCTGTCAATCTGTCTGTTTGCAGTGTCTTGTGAGATAGATAACTATGACGGACCGGATGCGACTATTCAGGGAACCATTTTCAGCAGCACAGACAATCAGCCCTTACAGGTAGACCACGCAGCCAGCATCATCCGGATTCGGGAAGTGAGCTGGGCAAAAGGCGACCCGGACGCTTATGTGGGCAATCAAACGCTGAGAGTGCAACAGGACGGCACGTACAGGCATACGAAGATGTTTTCGGGCGAATACCTGATACTTCCCTACAACGGTGCTTTCTATCCATACGACGACTCGTACAAAAACAATGAAGACGAGGCGGGTGAGTTGTTGAAAATAGGGAACGGAACCACCAAAGATTTCACCGTAACGCCCTATTTGTCCATCGAGTGGGTAAGTGAGCCGACCGTCTTACCGGACAACAAAATCAGTTGTTCGGTACGCTTCAAGAGAAATCAAAAACCGGGATATGATATGCCGGATGTGAGAGAGGCGTGGCTGTTAATTTCAAGAACCGTCAACACGGGTTCACGGGATTTAGACCTTTATCCAAAAGCACTGGCTTTGACCAATGACATGGAAGGACAAGTGCTGGAATTTATCAGCGAAAGACCGGTGAAATACACAGGCATCAGCTATTGGATACGTGTTTCCATGAACTGCCAGACAGCAACGGAAAATGCATCGACCAGTTACCCCGGAATGGGTGCAAGTAATTTCACAACCATCAAGGAAATACAAGTCCCGTAATAAGTTGAATTTCATGTTATTTTAGAAGGGAATGGGGGTGGACAAATGGGTCCTCCCCCATTTTCTGAAAAAAACAAGAGGCTGTCTCAAAAGGACAGCCTCATTTTTATATATATTTAATATTCCCCTATTTTTCGTACCTTTGCATCTGCAAATCAAAGATATAAGCATTATGGCAAAAGTAGTATTTAAGGATTACAGT
>BNTT01000179.1 GCA_025996815.1 Bacteroidia bacterium | reverse complement strand
GTACAATAGAAGGGCTTTTATGGGGTCAATCTTTGATTTGACCATTAAAAGAATGGTCTTTCATGAGCCTATAAGATTGAAATATAATACATTAACAAGGGCGACCTAAGCGCCTATACCAAAATATGAAACATAAAATATGAAATGCAAAGGTACGAATTAATTTTTAATTGTTACCGCAATATCCACCGCCGTTTTCAACGCCCCAAGTTTATTATTCACCTCCTGCAATTCCGATTCATCGTTGGAACGCGCCGTGATGCCCGCGCCCGCCTGATAGTAGAGCACGTTGTTTTTGCTGATGAAGGAGCGGATGGTGATTGCCTGATTCAGGTCGCCGTTTAAGCCGATGTAGCCGATGCAGCCGCCGTAGGCACCGCGGTTGTGTGGCTCTATGTCGCGGATTAGTTCCATGGCTCGCATTTTCGGTGCGCCGGAGAGCGTTCCGGCGGGGAAGGTGTCGGCGTAAATTTGGATGGTGTTTGTGCCGGCTTTCACTTCGCCCACCACGCGCGACACGAGGTGGATGACGTGCGAATAGAATTGCACTTCCTTGTAGAAATCTACGTGCACGTTTTCGGTGTTTTTGCTCAAATCGTTGCGCGCCAAATCGACGAGCATCACGTGCTCGGCGTTTTCTTTCGGGTCTTCCAAAAGTGCTTGCGCCAATTTTTTGTCCTTTTCATCGTCGCCCGTGCGGCGGAAAGTGCCCGCGATGGGGTCGATATACGCCTGCCCTTTGGAAATGCCGCAATGCGTTTCGGGGCTTGAGCCAAAGATGCGGAACGAGCCGAAATCGAAGTAAAACAGGTACGGCGACGGGTTGATGGAACGCAGCGCGCGATACACCTTGAAGTCGTCGCCCGCAAAAGGCTGCGAAAAACAGCGCGAGAGCACGATTTGGAACACATCGCCGCGTTTGCAGTGCTTCACGCCCTGTCGCACCATCTCCTTATACTGCTCGTCGGTGACGGTGGACGTTTCTTCGCCCGCCCGCCCAAAATTGTAGGAGGCATAATTGCGGTTGTTCAGCAACGCCAGCACATCGTCCATTTTGCTCCTTTCATCGGCGATTTTGTTCTCAATCACCGTCAATTCGTTGCGAAAATGATTGACCACGATGGTGTAGCGATACAGGATATAAATCATATCGGGGATATTGCTCGCGCCGAAATCCGCCGTATCGGGGTCGATGGTATCAAAATATTTCACGGCATTGTAAGACGTATAGCCGAAAAAACCATTATAAGACTTGTCATTGCGGGCTTGCCCCGCAATCTCCCCAACGTCAAACGAATGCACAAATTGGTGCAATTCATCGACAATAGCATCCGCAGGCACGGTCTTCTCAACCACCTGCCCATCAGGATATTGCAACCTCACGGCACCATTTTTGACCTCAAACCGCGCCATCGGATTAAGCCCGATAAACGACACCGAATTTTCATTGCCGTGATAATCCGAAGATTCCAGCAACACCGACTCCGGAAACACATCGCGCACCTTCAAATAGATGCTCACCGGTGTCTGCAAATCCGCCAAAATTGTCTTGCTCTCTGTTTTTAATGTTGTTGTTTTCATAAATGAATTATTGCTAAATCGCTCATATTTCGTGCATTTTCTGCATCCATAACATATATTGTAGTGCCCCCATTTGTAAATTTTCGATAGGCAAAATACCAGTTTGTTGCCTTAGAATAATCAACTAAATAATTTTTCCATCGTTGAATGATGCAATAATTTCTGTGTTGAAGTTGCGGCGTACCAACTTTGGGCAACTCTGCAAGCACCTTATCAATGTCCCTATCTGCATTATCCGGAAAATAGGTGTTTGGGTATTTCAAAGTAGCATTATAATAGAATTGCCTGATTCTATTACGGACATGGTCGTCAACAAGCAACTGCATTTCTTTCTGCTAAAATTTGCCGCGCTTCGTCAATTGCCTCATGACAAGAGCGGCGACATTCTTCGAGTGTCATCCAATTGCGAGTGGCAATAGCTTCTTCTATTCTCCCCTCGTTCCATAATTGAAGAAAGATTTTATCATCTAAATCTTCCTCATACAATGTTTGAGTATTCATCACTTTTTAATTTTAATTGATTCTTCTCCTATTTACGCAACAAAGGTACATAAAATTTTTTAATTTTTTAGATACCATCGGTATTCGTGCCTGCACCATATATTTTCGCATCTTTATTCATAATTTTGATAAAATTTATGCCACCTCATACTCTACTTTGGCGGGGTTTTCTAAATGTTTTGACGCATTGAGAACTTCTATTCCCACCACCTTGCCGGATATAGAATAGTCTAAAATCAACCCTGCCTTTTCCTCATCACTTTCATAAATAGTTTCTTCGCTAAAAGAAACATAAAGGATGTCTTGCTCCTTATCGAATTTCACTTTCATAATATTTACTTATTTTCGTTGTTTTATAGAGTGTTACAATCACAATCGGTTGTTTATTTTTATTTACGAACACGCGCAACAGAAACGACTGCCCACTTTCTTTGATGATCGATTGATAGATGACAACATCCTGTTCATCATCTTCAATGACTTCGTCCGGATTCTCAACCACTGCCACCACAAGGCTTCTATTGATACCTCTCCTCATCAATTGTTCTTCTGCGTGTTGCGAAAAAATAAATTTCATCTTTTTAATTGTTTATATACGTTTCCATATCTTTATCGCCTCTCCCCGACAGACACAGCACAATCACGTCTGTGGGCGTGAATTTCTTTTGTTGGAACACCGCCAGCGCGTGTGCCGACTCCAGGGCGGGGATAATCCCCTCCAAGCGCGTGAGTTCCATCGCCGCCGTGAGGGCTTCGTTGTCCGTGATTGCCAGTACCTCCGAACGTCCCGTTTTTGCCATATTGGCGTGCATCGGACCAATTCCCGGATAGTCTAAGCCCGCCGAAATGGAATATGGCTCTTGCACCTGTCCGTCGGCATCTTGCATCAGGAGGGTTTTTGCGCCGTGGAGGATGCCTACCGTGCCGAGGCGGATGGTTGCCGCCGATTCGCCCGTGTCGATGCCTTTGCCGGCGGCTTCTGCCAACACAATTTTGGTGCGCGGCTCGTCGAGATATTCATAAATAGTGCCTGCTGCATTGCTGCCGCCGCCCACGCAGGCAACGAGATAGTCGGGCGCGGTGCGTCCCTCCTTCTCTTGCATTTGCCACTTAATCTCCTTGCTGATAACGGATTGAAGTCGCGCCACCAAGTCGGGGTAGGGGTGCGGACCCACTGTTGAGCCAATCACATAAAACGTGTCGGCAGGGTGGCAACACCAGTCGCGAATAGCCTCATTGCAAGCATCTTTCAACGTCATATTGCCGCTCGTGACCGGCACGACCGTTGCGCCAAGCATTTCCATTTTGCGGACGTTTAGATTTTGCCGTTCCACGTCGGTCTTGCCCATATACACGATACATTCCATACCCATCAGGGCGCACACCGTTGCCGTGGCAACGCCGTGCTGACCGGCACCTGTTTCGGCGATGATGCGCGTTTTGCCCATCCGCTGTGCCAACAAAATTTGCCCGATGGCATTGTTGATTTTGTGCGCGCCCGTGTGATTGAGGTCTTCCCGCTTGAGATAAATCTTGCAGCCATACCGCTCAGAGAGGCGTTTGGCGAGGTAGAGTGGGGAAGGGCGACCGACATAATCCGCCAGCAAATCCTGAAATTCTTTCTGAAAATCGGGGTCGGCAAGGATTTTTTTGTATTCATTTTTCAGTGCTTCCACATTGGCATACAGGATTTCGGGCACGTATGCACCGCCAAAATCGCCGTAAAAACCCGCTTCATTGACATTAAAGCTCATAATCGTTGAATTTTATGGCACAAAGGTACAAAATAATTCAATACACACTTGACTCGCAATCTCTATATCTATACAGATTTTGCCTAATATATTTGCATTAGTATGCTATCCCCGAGCAAAGGTCTAAAATGACTTGTTTCATAATAATTCGTTTTGTTGTCTGTAAAAGAGTTTTTGCCTGAAAAATCATATAGATGATTGCCGAAAAGGTTTGTTAATATATCCATATCTTTTGGATGAAATTTCATTTGGTCGTACAGCGGACTTAATACAATTTTATAATTGGTCTGATGTTTTTCTAATATCTGCTTTATTTCTTTGAGAAGACCGATGTATTCAGAATTAATTCTTTGTCTTGTGTCTGTTTGTTCATGTTCTCTCTCATAAAATAAATCTTTCCGTTCTTCATAGTACTTTTCAGGAGCATTCAATATTTCATTTTCTTGACTAATAATATACTGCCAATTTGTTATTGTGTCCGAGACTATTTCTCTATTTTCCATATAACCAGACATATACGGCTTAAATTTCTTTGTTAATTTATAATCATGATAACTAAGAAGAAGCATCGGATTCAAATAGACCCCAAAAAACATCAACTGAAAATCAAATTTATTTTTGCCTGTCAAAACCGGATGCTTCATAAATAAATGTCCTTCGTGATCGTTGCTATATTGAAAAGAAGCATCTCTACAGAGTATTATCAAAGCATTGTCAATGGTCACATGCATAGAATCTAAATATTTCATTTTCACATAAATTCCATAAATAGACTCTCCCGACGCATCAAACAGGAAGGGGCTATCTGTTGGCAACAGATATTGCTGCCATGATGAAGGTTTAAAAGCGACCGTTCTTGAGCTTCCAAATATGAAAGAATTATAGCCCTGTTTCTTGTAATTGTTCATAAACATTTCAGTTGAAACATAATCGCGATTTTTTACAAGACCGTGAATTTCGTTATAGTTACTGTATTTATATAGAACTTTAAAGGGGTCTAAATAACAATAATCAATACCTACCAAAATAAATGGCGAAACGAGTAGTAATACTCTGACAATGAACTTTTTCATAACTTTTTAAAATTGAAAGTAAATAAATTGTTGTGAATTTCCTGTGTTTTTGATAATTGCAAGAATAATTGCATAATAGAAAATCCATCGTAATATTGGATATTTCACGTTATCAATCTGTAATCCGTATTGTTTTTGCCGATTCAACCATTCTACTAACAGGAGAATGGCTATGAACAACAGCTTAATTTCGCCGTTGGGAGCACGAACATGAGGCATTGTAAACAGCGAAGCCGAAAATATCCCCGAAATATAATCAACCGCCTGCCCAACGCTTTCTGCCCTAAAAAACACCAGCCCTAAGCAGACCAAAGCGAAAGTAAATGCCATTTTCACGAAATCCCATGCTAAACGGTCTTTCAGATGGTATTTCTTTTCAAACCGCTTTCTGCTTTT
>BNTT01000178.1 GCA_025996815.1 Bacteroidia bacterium | reverse complement strand
TAACAATCTGTATCCGTTGGAAACTGTCTGTAAAAATTGATTGAGTTCACTCCCATAAATTTTATCCTTTCTTCCATGCTACAAAGGTAGCAAATTATTGGGGCGACCTAAACGCCTATACCAATTTATTTTTTTGTCCTGAATATTCTAATACACACATAAAAAAAGCGAGGACAAAATTCTAATTTCTATCTGTTTCGGAGGTCTTCAACTACCTTGCTACCAAATGTACGAATATAAATCCACGCCTCAACATCGATGTCCAATTATAATATATACATAATCCATTGTTTTTCAAGTACATACAAAATTTATTGCTAATCCAAATTATTTTACTACCTTTGTCCCGTTGTTGCAATAGCAACAATGTACGGAGCGTTTATTTATTGTCCTTCCGAAGACTTGCAAACTTCTAAATAACAGGATAATAAGCATTCGCCTCACGTGGTAAGCGTGGGGTAAAATTTGCTTATTTTGTGTTATTGGCTTGCAAGTGCCCTCGGAACAAAAGAAAGTAAGTTTACCTTACGCTCTGCATTTAGATTAAAATACGCATATTTAGGGGTGAGAATTTGCAACATAAAACATTTTATTATGTCACAAGAAACACATTGTAGCGATGATTCCCAAATTGTGGAATTATTGAATCAGGTGTTGGCGAACTCTGAAAAAATCACTGCCAACCTCAAAGAAGTTGAACGACTCGTCGCGAGCCGAACAGTTTAAAACCATCAAAACCCTATCATTCAGTTGATAGGGTTTTGATTTTCTACCCCCCCCTGCCCGCCCGTCCCTATACCCGTACCCCTCCCTTTTATGTATCCAAAACTGATTTAAATAAAAAAACTCACCTCTTGCTATACCTCTGGCAAGGGTTATGTTTTTATTGCCGCTAAAACAAAAGCAGAATGTATACACTTCCCGCAAACTTAATACCCAAAAACCCCTAAATAGATGTGCGTGGTTATACCTCTATACCACAAAGCCTTGCTTATTTATGTTGCGGCTAAAAACTTTGAACAACAAAGCCTTGCTTATTTATGTACCGGTTTAAAAATAAAAAAAATAAAAAAATATTTCATTGATATTCAACAACTTGCTTTTATTTATGATATATTTTTTGTTAATCTTTTTTTATTTCGCAAAAATTGGGGGTAACTTTGAAAAAAAGGGGGAGGGGGGAACTAACAGAGTTAAAACCACCGACGAGAAAGAAACAGAGGCAGCAAACTACACCATAACGGGCAAAAGAACAAAATAAATTGCGTCTTATTTGTATATTCTATATGAAATAGACTTGATTTTTCTACTATTTATACTAAAATATACACGACAACGCAATCTTTTATATTGTAGACAATAACTTAATGAAACATAATTATTATGAAACGGACAACAAGACAATTAACAGCAGAGCACAAAGCCAAAATCGCAGAGGGTAATAAAGGCAAACTTCATACCCCCGAACAGAAGGCAAAAATAAGCGAAAGTTTGAGGCAATACTGGGCTACCATACCCGCCGAATAAGGTAAGTAAGGGGTGGAGGCTGTTTGTTGCATTTCAGCCTCCTCCCACAACTTACCAACAAATGCAACAAGACAATAAAAAACAAAATACAATATGAATGCAACAAAACGTAAGAGACAACGGCTTCACCGAACTCAAAGAAGTTGACGCAAAGACCCTAAATTTGGGGACGGCACAAAGACACTACCCCACCGTAACCTATATCGACTTTAAAAAGTTCCACTGGTCGATTATCATGAATGAACTAACCCCCGAAGAGCGGGAGGCTTTTATTACTTTTTTTGAAAACCCAAAACTATATAGAATGAACAAGTACGAGGTACCTTTCCCCCGAAGTTCATACGACGACCAGAAACTCAAAAACTTAGTCAATGCGGCGGTGGGGTATTCCTATTCTGAAGAATACAGTCCCGGAGATGAATACAAACGGATAGGGCAAAAAATAGTAGCAGAAGGCAAAAGCAAGTCGTTGGAATTTCTTATGATTAACGGACTTAAACCTATCAAATGGTCAAACGATGGAGGGTATTGTGAGGGTGAGATTCTCAAAGCAGACCTCAATATTCCTTCGGGTTACGATGTTACCGTCGACCACTTCAAAGATGCCTATTTCCTACCAAACAACAATTCCGTTATGCTCGGTGCCGACGGAAAACCAGCCTGCAAAGGTCTCTTGGCGACTATATATGAAATGCTGGACGTGGGAAAGGACGGTGCAAAGGACGTGGCTTTATGGTGGATAAAAGACAAAGACGCTAATACTGATTTAAAAGGACGCTTCTGCATAAAACGGCGTAAAGAAGGCAAAAAAGGTAACGCAGTATGGTGGGATTCGGATAAAGATAAAATACAAATAACAGCCGCCGACTTAGACCTTCCGTGCGATACCCCCAAAGATATTGCCGAACTATTTTTTACCTTTGATTCCCTTATTAAGTCGCGCAAACGGGCAACGAAAAAAACTACAATAATAGAGATAATAAAAAAGAAGTTTGCCGAACATCTATCCGGACCGAAAATCGGTAAGAAGGTACTTATAGACGACCGCCTAAATGGCTCTATTCCGCACCTTTATTCTTACATGGATACGTCTACCCAAATCGAAGGACAATACCTTTCAGACAAAGAGAACAGCCAAATATTAAAGGCTATCCATGAACACAATAATATTGTTGTTGCACCCTGCGGAATCGGTAAAAGTACCAGCCTTCTTTATATCGTCCGGAGTCTTAAGGGTCGTAACAAACTTGTTGTCTTTGTGCCAACGCAAATTTTGGCGAAGCAAACGGTTAATACCTTCCGTGCGGACGGTATTCGCTCCGAATACGTTACAACGGGCGAGACTCAATGGTTTAAGGAGGCTTGCAATCAAAGTCAAGTGCTGATATTCACTTATGGTAGTCGAATAGCGGAGGAGGTAATTACGAATTATTGCGGCGGCGACTCTATTATCGCATTCGACGAGTGCCATACTACTAATTGGTTTGGTGCTTACGACGGTATTTTTAGGGTGGTGAAGGGTTTGAACTTCAAAACAATACAACTAACTGCCACTCCGCTATTTGGAGTTGAGGCTTGCGCTATCAAGGAATTACGGTTTTCAAAAAATAGTCGATTTAAACCCACAATTGACAAAGTTTATATTTCAAAACAGGTGGTTAAGGTGGACTCAAAAGACCTTGTGAAACATATTAAAAAATGGTACGGAATGGAAAACAGAGGGCGGCGGCTTGTTATATACGTGAATAACAAGCATGTTATTTATGGTTGTATTACGATGCTGCAAAAGGAACTGCCCGAAGCAAAAAACATGGGCTTCTTCACCATCGAATTAGACGATGATTATAACGACGGGGTTAACACAACGGGCAAAGAGCGCAAGGATAATATACTTGATAAATTGAAGGAGTTTGAACAAGGGAAAGGTGACATCGATATCTTATTCACAACTCAAAAGGGTGCCGAAGGGCACAACTTCCTTCATAACGACAACGACGATTGTTATATATTTGTCAATGATTGGAATACGTCGGTGCAGTTTGCCGGTCGCTTCCGCGACGGCTTGCGGACACTTACTTTGATAGGCGACTTCGGCGGCGGTGGAATAAAGACCCCTACATATACAGCGCGTTATGTAGCGGAGGGGTTGACCTTTGCAGAGCGGCAAGGCAAAGAGAGGGCGGCTTCAAACTTATTGATACGCAAGCGGGGTATGGTGAGACTGCCTTATGAACTGCGACAAATATACAATATTAACGAAATCAAGTACGCCGAAGGGCTGTTTGAAATTGCGCCAAAGGTAAAACAACTTACCCTCCTCCAAATAGTGACTGGCGATATGCAGGATGTTATGCTTGACGGACTGCGCAAAAATATCAAAGATGAAATATTAGCCAACTTCGCTAACCTTTGTATACCTTACGATATAGAAAGAGGTGTGCTCTCAAACTTGAAACAACTATACGCCCGCGTTGCTTCTACTGATTCTGTTATGGTGTTGACTAAAAACCTGCAACTTCCTGGCTTGTTGAATCACTTTGAAGTGCCTTATACCGATACTTACAGGTCTGTTGGCGGTGATATATGCACGGTGTCAACTAAAGGTAAGCGGTGGAATAAGCCTTACCCCCGTAACTTTGTCGATTTTATCAAAAATGGAGGTGCGGGTGCTTCCTTGCAGAGTCAATACAAAAAGGGTAAACTTCGGGTGGAGGATATACATAAATTATATGAAGCCCACCTTACAGAGCATTCTGCGGGGGGTGCTTTTGTATCCACTTCTTTATATACAATACATGAATACAAAAATACCCCCTCTACAACAAGCCCAAACACGTATACCAATCCACGACCACCCCAAACAATGATAACCTCACCACCACCACCGCCACCACTGCCAACAATAAAGGTAATAAAAGAGCCTCAACACCATACCGCCGCTAATCTCCTGGCAGGCGGCTATTACGGTGAGGTCGAAGCGGAACTATACGCCAAAGGGTTAATACCCGAAGAAGACTTTAAAGACGTATTGACGGGCGAGCCGTGCCCGTTTTGATGCCAAATACCAAATAGGTTTTTTTGTGCTGCAAATTTCATGGCAATATTTCCTTTGTTGAGGTTTATGTTTCAGTGGGCGGTGGGGGGTGGTATACATATTTTCTAATATTTTCTGATTTATCTATACCGCAATTGCCTTTTTGACTTTGATAATGGTAGGCTTCGATTTGCCTGTTAGTTTGGCTATATTGTTGAGGCTCAAGCCTTGCTTAATGTACTTAATCACTTCTTTATTTTCATTTTTCAAAGTTTCAATGCTTTTGGTGTCGCCCTTGTGTCGCCCAACACTACCACCGTTATTGATATGGTTGGCGTAACCACTTGCCATTCGTTGGCGAATCTGTGTGCGCTCCATGCTTGCGAACTCCGCTAACATCGTAATCATTAACTTACTGCTTATGCTAACTTCTTTTGTTGTGTTCAAAGTTTCAATGCCTAAGTTATGAATAAACAGACTAATTTTGTGTTCATTCAATAATTCGACTGCCTTCAAAACTTCAATCGTATTGCGCCCTAACCGCGACAATTCAGAGATTAAAACCTTTTCTACATCGTTGCTTGTGCAATACTCAATCATTGCCAACAATGCGGCGCGCTCCTCATTTTTCTTTGCACCGCTAATTTTTTCGCTAAATGTGCTTACCACATCAAAGCCCTGTTTCCCTGCAAACGCTGTGAGGTCGCTTACTTGTCTCTCAAATTCTTGTACACTTGTCGAAACACGTGTGTAGATAACTGTTTTCATACCGTTGTATCTTTTATTTGTTTTCATGGTGCAA
>BNTT01000177.1 GCA_025996815.1 Bacteroidia bacterium | reverse complement strand
GAGCCAATTCGGTAAAGCATCCAATTTGGTGGGGTGGGAAGGCCGGCGACCGCAAAAAGATGAATAGGAGGGAAAAAAAAAGGAAAAAAAAACCCTTAATGGAAAAAAGTAAGGTGGTAAAGGAAAGTATTTTAATTTTTAAAATACCCACATTCTCACCTTCATTAAAGGGGGGGGGGGGGCGGTACTACTTTGTGTCTGCCTCATCGCTACAAAAGATAATATATGCTCATTATCAATATATTACAAAGTTATCCTATCTGTGCTGATTTAGGATTTTTAGAGGAAAGGTACAACTTTTTTTCATAGCCGAGTATTACAGATTTATCCCGCATAACTGTGCATCCCGCCAAGAAAATAATTTACGCCAAAGTAGGTGATTAGCACGCTTAGGAAGGCGACTATGCAGTAGCAATGGAAATACAGCGGGTTGGTGAATAGTTTTAAATGGCGTTGGTGGATGGGCAGGCTGTAGAGCAGGAACGTGATGAGTGCCCACACTTCTTTGGGGTCCCAGCCCCAGTAGCGTCCCCACGAGATGTTTGCCCACACCGCGCCGAGGAAAATTCCTGCGCCGAGAAATAAGATTGCCGGATATAAACAGATGAGGCTGTAGGTTTGCTGTTGTTGTAACTGGGACTTTTGGGGTGATTTGGTGGTGCAATGTTGGATTATTGCTGTTAGGCTGTTTAGGGTGATGAAGGCTAACAGGGTGTAGGCTACCATTATGGTGGAGACGTGGAGGCTCAACAGTGGGGAGGACAGCACCGGGACTAAGGGCGTGATTTGCGGATTTTTTGTGCCGATGCAGGCTACTAACAGCGTGCAGCCGGAGAGGAGATAGCCGAAGGGGAGCAGGATGCGGATTTTTCGTCCGAAAATCACGGCGAGGAACATTGCGCTCCACGCTATTAAGAGCATTGTTTCGTAGCCGTTGCCGAAGGGCAGTCGTCCGGCAATGTAGGTGCGCAGGGCGATGGAAACGGTGTGAACTGTTAGGCTTGCAGCCAATAAGACGTAAAAGAGCCGGTCGGCTGTTCTTGCTTTTTTGCCGGCAAACAGGAATAGCGACAGTAGAGCTAATAGCCCCAAAGTCAGGTTTACTTTGAATAACAGCGCGGAGAAATCGGCTTTCATATAGAAAATTTCTACCTCCCGGCTCCATTCCGACGGAAGAATATCGCCGGCATTTTGTTGCTGAAAATCGCTGATGACTTGCAGACTTTCGTCCGTTTGTCGGGCATCATTTGACTTGATTGCCTGATAATAATTCAGCAGCGAGTGGCGGATGACGTGGAGGTTTCGTTGCTCCTCGTCCGTGTTCAAATCCTGCGTGGGATAGTACCATTGCACCCGGTTTTGTATGCGCTGCGGATAGATTTGCAACAGGCTGCCGGCGTGCAGCATACCGATTAACTGTATCTTGTCGTTCAACTTTTCTATCTCTTTCAGTTGCGGCGAGCGTGCACCCTGCCGGCTCAAATTTTTCCAATATTTGCTTAATTTGTAACCGCCGCCGGCATCGTAGAAGTCTTGCAAGGCGGCTTTTTCCCTTTCGGCGTTCAAGAGTTTTTTCAACTCGCCGTCTTTGACATCAAACAGGGCTACCTGTTGCCACCGTTCGGGGAAGAACAGGAAGCCTGCCAAAAATTGGTTGGCATCCAAATAGCCAAACGATGTTTTTCCGGTCAATTTCAGCGTAAAATCGTGGGCGAAGGTGGTTACAGGCATCATTCGCCCGTTGTAGAGGATGACTAATTTGCCAAATTCTGAGGCGTATTGCCGGTTGATAGACAGGCTGTCGGGGGTCATCACCTGTCCGAAAGCGGGCACGGCAATGAACAATCCAAGCATCAGCAACGGCTTTTTTAGCGTCAGTGAAGATAATAATTTGCGAAACACATTTTGGGGCGAAAACAAAAACCAAATCATTGCCACCACAAATAATGCGTAGCCGCTATAAGTCAGCGGAATGCCCCACACATCTTTGTTGAGGCTCAATACGCTTGCATTCCCGCCGTCTTCAAACGACGATTGATAGAAACGATAGCCTTGATGCCGGAAAATCCTGTTCATCGAAACTTGTCCTTTCAACTCTTGCCCTGCCGTTTTGTCGCTGATAAAAAAATGCGAGATATAATCAGACGGCGCATTCGTCCCGGGATAATACGCCACATAAAACGTGTCTAATTGCACAGTAAAAGGCAAAGCGGTCAAGCCCTCGTCGGTCTGCATTGCTTCGCAGAGATGCGTTCTGTCAAGCACCACATAGCCCTGTTGCGAGAAAAGTTTGGTGCATAACGCACCTGTCAGAATAAGAATAAATGAGAAATGCAACAAAAACAACGCGCCGTTTTTGTACAACCTCCCTTTGACGATGCCGATGATGCCTGCAACGGCGGTAATTCCCCACAAACCGGCGAACCACCACGTGCCGTATATATTGGCATACACCCAACTCGTGCCGTGCTCTTTTTCCAAAAACGTGGCGGTTGCCATCACGACTATCAGTGCCGCAATGGAATAGAAAGGGATACGTGTCTTAATCGTCATAACCGAGCATAGATAGTATAACTTTATTTTAACGGTTCTATCCGGCACGCCACCTCATTGCCTCCGAAGGCAAGCCCCAGAAGAATGACTTTTTTATCAATAAAAGGTTCATAGTAGCGTTTCTCGCGGATTTGTGCGATGGCTTGGTCAAGCAAAGTATCAAGTTTCGTGGTGGCGTGGTATTTCAATTCCGCCACGATTGCTACTTCGCCTTGCAACAAGACCGCATCCATTCTTCCGCTATCAGTCAACCTTTCGCTCTGAATGGTGAAACCCAACAAAGTCATCCACACCTGAAAGATGATGTGATAACGGGCTTCGGTGGCATGGTCTTCCGGCTGTAAAGTGTAGGGAACACCGGCAAGCATCTTACGCAGATTATTTGTCAGACCCTCTACATCGTAATTACGGATTTGTTGCAACATCGCTTTCCCTAATACTCCCAATTGTTCCACAGGGTATTGAGTAAATGCACATAACAGATGCTTCATCAACGACTCTCGCACTTCCAGATTGGGAACTCCAAGCGTGTATAGAGAATCTCCGTCAGTCATTTTTTCATCTTTTATAGTCAGATAGCCTGTCTGAAATAATAAAGGGACATCATCAAGCGCATCCGGGTCGTAACTGTCGAAAGCCGAAGAATCAACAATAACCGGTTCTAATACCGTTTTGGCAAGGCTGCGTTTTTTCAGCCGTTCTATCAAAAAAGTGGGTGTTCCTGTTTCAAACCAATAATTGGAAAATTTTTGCTTGCTAAAAAACATCAAAGTAGAAAATGGATTGTAAACCGATGTCTTGCCATCCCAGGTGTAACCATCGTACATTTTACGAATTTTCGCCAGCAAATCTTCCCTTGTCATACCCACGTGTACTGCCGTTTCGTCAATATATTTCGAAAAGTCGCGTTCCAGTTCTTCCTGCGTGTAACCACAGATAGAGGCATATTTATCGCTTATTGTAATATCATCGGGGCTGTTTAACACCGAAAATATCGACACTTTTGCAACTTTCGTTACACCTGTCAGGAAAACAAATTTCAAATGGTCGTCGGCGGCTTTCAATATCACGTAAAATTTTTGAAGAAACGCACGAATACCTGCTGCTTCCGTCGTGCCTATCGAATCCAGTATGGGTTTGTCGTACTCGTCAATGAGCACAACCACTTTATTGCCTTTTTTACGGTGCAATGACTCTATCAATTCGGCAAACCGACCGGATGCAAACCGACGGGTAAGTTTTATGTCGTTGACAGTAGCTATTGACTGCAAATAATCTGACATATCTTCTTCCATCTCTTCATTACTATTATGCTCTATATTCGTCCAGTCGAGCCGTATAACAGGATATTGCTGTGTCCAATCCCATTTATCATAGATGTAAAGCCCCTCAAACAGCGATTTGTTGCCCATGTAAAGTTCACCAAGCGTGCTCACCAGCAGCGACTTCCCAAAACGGCGCGGACGCGAAAGAAAAACGATATGCGAACAAGTCAGTTGCTCTATCTCTCGTGTCTTATCCACATACAAATAACCTGCACTGCGCAATTCTTCAAACGATTGAATGCCTATCGGTAATTTCTTCATGACTTCTGAATTTTTAATATTTTCATTTGGCAAAGATAATAAAAAAATTTCATTTAATTGGAATTATCATTATTATACCAGGGCAACCGCATCAAATTTTAAGGATTTTTTTCAAATAGCCAATATCCAAGGCGGCCTTATACTGTCTTTTTTTCAAACTATGCCTGTCTGTGATGTCAGAGAGTATCTGCAAGGCGAATTTACGCACGGTCGACAGATTCTGGGGCGCATATCCCGTTCTTGCCCGACAAGCATCTTCCTTGAAGGTTACATCCAAATGCCAGTGTAAGTGATTTTCAATGCCCCAATGTCCTCTTGCTAAAGAATTGTAAATACGAAGGGTTAGATATCTTTTCGTCACTGATATAATAGCGCGTTTCTTGATGTAATTCGCCCTTTATTTCTCGACTTGCATCTATTTTGACTAACGTAAAAACATCTTGCCATGCCAATAAATTTTTTTCCAACAGAAAATCTTTTGCCGGCAAAATACTACATTTACGTGTTTCTATGCGACCATGGTCTGATTCTATGTCGCCCTGAAAACAGCTCCCTCTTTTGCATTTGAAGGCATACTCTAAATCGTCTAATAAACCTTGCTGGTTGCCTTTGACCGAAAGAAAATAGTGTCCCCCTTTGGCTACTATTTTTTCGGCAATCTTCGTTTGAGTCCCGATGGCATCTATGGACACGACCGCTGTTTCCCTTGCTGGTGGGCGAAACTCCTTTCAACTTTTTACCATCCAATACGATTTGTTTTTCTGCCAGCACACTTAAGATTTCTTTACCGTAAGTTTCCAAACAAGTTTGCATTGCTGTTGGCTCAATGAGCCTAAAACCCGTTCAAAAGTATCTGGAGATGGTGCGCCATGGGGCAGTCGTAATATCTCCGGCAACAGATGCCCCCGCTCTTTGGCAAATATGTGCATGTCCTGATAATCAACGCCGCCGGTCAAATAGGTGCACACTGCAGTTACCAAAATGTCCGACAACAAGTGCAAGCAACGTCCCTGCACGCGAGGGTCTTCTATCGCTTCCATGTAATAATTTATGCTATGTTCCATGGAGGTGCAAAGGTAAGCCTTTTTAGGGAAATTTTGATGCGGTTGCCCTGTTATTATCTACAGGGTCAACGCATTAAAAAAAATGGTTCTACTGGGAATTGTGTGGAAAGTAGTAATTTTGCGGCATGGAAAAATATACGGGAAGTCAGATATTAGAGAAGATACTTTTGCCTGTGAATACAGAATGGGAAGTATCGGGAGTTGTCACCGATGAGGTCGCGGG
>BNTT01000176.1 GCA_025996815.1 Bacteroidia bacterium | reverse complement strand
TCAACAGCAAGGAGTTTTATAAAAAAGATTATATTCGTCCTGCAAAACAAGTGGCAGCTTAAAAAAAGTTAAATTGATGAATTTTTTTATGATTTTATTTGGAAGTTAACATAGAATTCGGCACACACAACACATCTTTCCACACAAATATCAGTAGAAGCAAAATTGGTGGAATTATTTTTTACGATGCCTTTTTAAGAGCCGCTTTACCCTGCTTTTTCACCTGTTTTTCCAACTTCTCAATCGTTTTTTCCTGATTTTGAATCAGTGTCAAGAGCGAATTAAGTTCTTCATTTTCAACGCCTTCCGGAAATTCGCCGTGCACGCGGTCGATGAAATCGCTGAGGACGTTCATATAGTTGTTGAACGCATCGTAGGCATTGTCGTAGGGGCTGAAAATGCTTGGACCGGCGAAATGCTTGGTGCTCATGAAGTGAAAATGGTCGGCGGCTTGCAGGTTGTTCCAGTCCTGCAAGATGCGGCGATTGGTCACCATACGCACTTTTTCTGCTATTGCGTGCAGTTTGGCGGCGGCTTCGTTTTGCAGCACATTGCCCAGCCACGGGCTGATGTCTTTGTCGGCACCTGCCCACGAGCAGGGGTAAGGCACTGCCAATTCCTGCACCGGTTTCATACGGCTCGCCACTTCCGAAGGGGTCGAAAACGTGATGCCCTGCGCCAGCGCAAAGCGCGGAATGGCTTTGAAAAAGTCGAAAATGCCCGTTGAGGCAGGTTGCAGGCTGCCCAGCACGTCGTAATTCAAAAACAGATTGATGACCTGCTCTTCTTTGGGCGTATCCACGAGCCAGCGCACAAATTTGTCGGCAACTAAGGGATATTCGTCCCAGTCGTAGCTCGAAAAGCGGTACGAAATGTCGTCGCAGAACTTCCGGTTGCGCGTCAGCAGCCGCAATTTGGGTGCCGAAGCCGAAGCGTAGAGGTAGTTGGGGCTTCTCCAGCCCAGCACGTGCTTCGCGCCCTCCATCAGCATCGCCTTGAAACCCATCGCCAGCACCTGCGGGGCAATGTCGTCGGAATAAAGCAGTTCGGTGTTGCAAAACACCTTGGGCTGTTGTCCAAACAGCAGTTCGATTTTTTCGGAGTGGGCTTTCACTTGCCGTTCAAACTCCTCCGGGTCGTTCAGCGAAGCCAGCGAATAGTCGTGAGGCGTTGCCAAAAACTCCACACAGCCCGTCTGAGCCAACTCTTTGAACTGGTCGATGACCTCCGGTTCGTAGATTTCCATCTGTTCCAAAGCCAGCCCCGAAATGGCAAACGCCACCCGAAACTTGCCCTTAAACTCCTTGATAAGACCCGCAAGCAGCGCATTGGCAGGCAAATAGGTACGC
Organism: Bacteroidia bacterium; assembly: GCA_025996815.1. Taxonomy (GTDB): domain Bacteria; phylum Bacteroidota; class Bacteroidia; order Bacteroidales; family Azobacteroidaceae; genus Azobacteroides. Next base: position 4,097 of record BNTT01000176.1, on the reverse strand, counting down.
TCTGCCACACCACGAATGGTGTCTTCGGTGGCAAAATCATCGTAATAATAGTGGTCGGAACCAATATCAAAAAAACGATAGCGCTTCAGCCGCAGCGGCTGATGCACATGAAAAGTGAGACAAATTGTTTTCATTTATATTAGCATTTATTTATTCGTGCTTTCCCAACGTGCAAAGATACAAGATATTTTTTAGATTATTGACATTTTTTCGGGCACATAACAGTTAAATTTTCATAAAACTTCATTTTCTTTTAAACTTTTCCCAATTTTGGCAGTCTTCTTATTCAGTGGTTTTAAGTTTTTAAATATACAATAAATACAATTGAATGAAAAATTTTGGTGGAGCGTTGCTCCTTGTGCTATGTTCGGCAACTGCCTTGGGGCAAACGAAAGCCGATTTGTCGGGTGTGATTTTGGATAAATCGGACAATGAGCCGATTGTGGCGGGCAGTGTGTCGTTGCTCAACGCGCGAAGCAAGGCGCATGTGAGCAATGCCGTGAGCACTGTGGACGGTGATTTTTTGCTAAAAGACGTTGCCACAGGCAATTATCTCTTGCAAATCACGTATGTGGGCTACGACACGCTCTCGCTGAGGGTTAATCTGACTGCCAGCAAAAATCTCGGCACGCTCTATCTGACGGAAAACGCCAAGACGCTGAGCGAGGTTGTCGTGCAGGGCAAACGCCCCGATGTCGTGATGAAGGGCGACACGATGGAATACGATGCCGCCGCGTATAAGGTGGCTGAAAACGCCGTGGTGGAAGACCTGCTGAAAAAACTCCCCGGCGTGGAGGTCGATAAAGACGGCAAAATCACCGTCAACGGCAAGGAGGTGAAGAAATTCATGGTCGACAACAAAGATTTTTTCAGCGACGACCCGCAGGTGGCATCCAAAAACCTGCCGGCGGAGATGATTGAAAAGTTGCAAGTGCTCGACCAGCGGTCAGAAATGGCACGCCTGACGGGTTTCGACGATGGCGAAGAAGAAACCATCATCAACCTGACCATTCGCCCCGGAATGAAAAAAGGCACGATGGGCAATGTGCTGCTCGGCGGCGGACAAGACCGGGCAGAGCCTGACGATTTTCGCTACCAGGGCGGCGCATTCGTCAATCACATGCAAAACAACGACCGCGCCACCCTGATTTTGGGTGCCAACAACAACAACAACATGGGTGCCGCCGACCTGGGTGCCAACCAGTTTGGCGGAATGCGTATGCGCCGCGGCGGCGGTGGCGGCATCATCGAGTCGCAAAATGCCAGCTTCAACATCAACAAAGAATTTTCAAAAAAACTCAATATGAACGCCGACGTGCGCTTCAATAACTCCGACAACAATTCGCGCAGCAGCGTGGAGCAAAGCACGATTGCACAAACTCAGTCGCAACTCGACAAGACAACGACAACCAACCTCTATGAGTCGAAAAACGTGTCAGCCAACATGAATATTGAATGGAAACCCGACACACTAAACGAGTTGAAATTTCGCCCCAATTTTCGTTACAACACGAGCAACAGTCATGAAGTGGAACTGTCGAATCGGTTTAATATGGGTGCCGGTTTGGATAGCATATTTAGTTCCGATAACAATTCGTGGAACACCGGCTCCGGCTACAGTTTTGGCGGGCAGTTAGACTATGCCCACCGGTTTGCAAACAAACGCGGACGGGTGTTAAGTTTCAGTCTATCAGGCAATTACAACAGCAATTATTCCCAAGAAAAAAGCCTCTGGAGCAGGCAAGATTACGATGGCAATATGCGTACCACTAAAGAAGAACGCGACCAGCGTGATGAAAACGACAACCTGTCCGACAATTACCGGGTAAGTGTTTCGTATGTAGAGCCAATTGGGCGCAGCAATTTTATCCAACTTTCGTATCGCATCGCGCAGGCTGAAACAGAAGATATTAATAGCACCTATTATATTGGTTCGTCGGAAGCCGACTTGATAGATTCGCTAAGCCGCAGCACCAAACGCATATCTACCAATCAGCGGTTTGGGCTGAGTTTCAAGGCGGTACGTGAAAAATATAACTGGACGCTGGGGTTTAATGTTGACCCCACAAACTCGGAAAACAGAACTTATCAGCCATCATTCGGGCAATTTTCGTCCTTCCCCATCGCTGCTGATTTCGCCGGTCGTTTGCCGAATATGATAGGCGACTCGTTGCTGCCTCCTATCATTCAGGATGTGATTAATTTCTCGCCGACTATCAATTTCAGGTATAATTTTGCGCAGCGCACCACGCTGGAATTTCGCTACGAAGGCGAAACTAATCAGCCGTCTGCCACGCAGTTGCGCAATTATGTCGACAAAAGTCGCCCCACCGATTGGACGAAAGGAAATCCCAACCTGAAGCCCGGATACACCAACGACATCCGCCTGCAATTCAACAAATATGTGCCGGAAACGCAATTGGCATACCGCATTAGCCTGAATGGTGGATTTTCACTCAACGACATCACATCCGTCACCGAAATGCTTGACGGTGGTGTGCGCCAAACGACCTACGAAAACATCAACGGCAACTGGAACACCACCTTGCGCGGGATGTTTAACACGCCACTTCGCAACAAAAAATTTTCCGTCAGCGATTTTTTGAACGCTTCGATGCGCGAAACCAACTCGTTTGTTACATTGAATGGTGTTGCCGCCAAAAACAGGATGAACAACCTGTCGTTAAGCAACAATGCCTCGTTTAACTACCGCTCCGAACTGTTCGACATGGGCATCAACGCCTCCATCCGCTACAACGACATCTCCTATTCGGCGCGCCCAACAAGCAATCAGGAGACCTACGAGTTCGGCGGCGGCTACAACACCACCTGGTATTTGCCCTACAAATGGACACTCAGCACCGACATTTCGCTCACCAATCGGCGAGGCTACGCCGAGGGCTACAACATCTCCGAAACGATGTGGAACGCCTACGCGATGAAGCAGATTTTCAACAAAAGCATCGGCACAGGCTCCCTGAAAGTGCAAATCTACGACATCCTGCAAGACCGCAACAGCGTGTCGGCAGCAGCCACCACCAACGGCTTCCGCACGACAGAAACGACCGTCATCCCCAGCTATTTTATGTGCAGTTTCATCTACAAATTCACCATCTTCCCCAAATCAAGTTCGGCGAAAGCCAGCGATTTTGAAGGCGGCGAGCGCGGCGGTCGTGGTGGACGCGGCGGCTGGGGCGGACCGCCTCCGGGTGCCGGTGGACCGCCGATGTTCTAATTGTTTGCCGAAAGTAGAAATTTTTGGAAATTTTTATGTAATTTTGCAGCAATTATGATAATTGAGAAGTTGTCGCTGTTGAATTTCAAGAATATTGAGGAGGCGGATTTGACTTTTTCGTTCAAAATGAATTGCCTGCTGGGCGATAACGGGATGGGGAAGACTAATCTGCTGGACGCGCTGTATTATCTGTCGTTCACTAAAAATTACACCAATCTGCCTGATTCGCAGTTGATTAAGCACGATGCCGAATTTGCTTCGCTGCAAGGTTTTTACAAGGAAGACGACACCACGGAAGAAATTCAGTGCGGGATAAAACGGGGACATAAAAAATCTTTCAAACGCAATAAAAAGGCATACAGCCTGTTTTCGGAGCACATCGGGCTGATTCCGGTCGTGATGATTTCGCCCGTCGACAGCGAACTGATTCAGGACGGCAGCGACGAGCGGCGCAAATTTGTGGATATGCTTATCAGTCAATACGATAAGGACTATCTGCGGGCATTGATGCACTACAACAAAGCCCTCGTGCAGCGCAATGCGATGCTGAAACATCCGCAATCGGCGACCGACGATTTATTCGACATCTGGGAAGAGCAGATGGTGGAAGCGGGGGAGGTGATTCACGCGAAGCGCAAGGCGTTTATTGCCGACTTTTTGCCCGTGTTTGAGGAATATTATCGCGCCATCAGCAGCGACAATGAGCAGGTGGGGCTGGAATATGCGTCGCAGTTAGACAGAGGCATCCCGTTGGCAGAATTGCTGCAAAATTACATAAAAATTTCCAAAAATTTCTACTTTCGGCAAACAATTAGAACATCGGCGGTCCACCGGCACCCGGAGGCGGTCCGCCCCAGCCGCC
>BNTT01000175.1 GCA_025996815.1 Bacteroidia bacterium | reverse complement strand
TTTGTTAACCAGTTGAAACTCCGTGCCAGCTATGGCGTGCTCGGAGATGATTTGGCAAATAACTGGAATTATGCTTGGGCTACGGGCTACGCCTATCCCGCCACAGGCGATAATCCGGGAGGAGGATACTACAACCACTATGCACCCGGATATATGCTTGGCGACCAATTTGTGTATGGTATGTCTCCCTTGCCACTTCCCAACGAACTCGTTACATGGTATGAGTCGCATACATTTGATTTTGGCGTGGACTTTGAAGGCTGGAACGGCTTGTTCGGCTTTGCGTTCGACTATTTCGACCGCCGCCGCGAAGGACTGTTTGAACGCAACACTGCCGAATTTCCCACCGTGATAGGTGCCACTCCTCCGGTGGAAAACCTCGACAGCGATCGCCATTTCGGGATTGACCTCGAACTCACGCACCGCAACAGGATAGAGGATTTCACGTATAAAGTGAAAGCCATCGGCACAATCACCCGCCAAAAGCGGATGACCGCCTCCGCACAAGGTCCGTATGGCAACTCTTACGACCAATGGCGCAACGACAACCTGACCAACCGCTATCAGGGCGTGCAGTTTGGCTACACCGCCGCCGGTCGTTACCAAAATTGGGATGACATTCGGAATTATCCGATATACAAAGACCGCGACGTGCTGCCCGGCGACTACAAATATGAAGACTGGAACGGCGACGGCGAAATCAACGGGCTGGACGAACATCCCTACGCCTACGACCAGACACCGTGGCTGAACTACAGTTTGAATTTGGATTTGGCATACAAAAATTTTGATGCCAACATCCTCTTCCAAGGCTCCGCGCTCGGCTCTATGGAATACAAAGAGCCGTTGTATGCAATCTGGGGGCAAAATGGCGGCGGCACACTGGAGCAATACCTCGACCGCTGGCATCCCGTTGACCCAACGGCAGACCCCTACGACCCCGCCACACAATGGGTGAGCGGCTACTATGGCTTCACCGGACGCTATCCGAAAAACAATTCGGAGTTCAACCGCGTGAGCACCGCCTATTTGCGGCTCAAAAGCATCGAAGTGGGCTACACAGTGCCCAAGATAAAGGCGCTGTCGTCGATGAACCTGCGCGTGTTTGCCAACGCCTACAATCTGTTTACCCTGACAGGCGTGAAATTTGTTGACCCGGAACATCCCGACGACGATTTGGGACGTATGTATCCACTCAACAAGACCTACACGGTGGGATTGTCGCTCAAGTTTTAATTAAAAATTATCAATTAAAAATTAAAAATATATTGTATATGAAAAAGATATTTATATTATCGCTGAACATATCCACCATATTTTGATACTGTGCCTCGCGGTCGCCTGCCGCCCATTTTTTCTTGTAGAGCGAATAGCCGGCAAGTGTTGGTTCCTTATGATAAGAACGGAAACGGGACAATTGAAGCTGGGGAGGAGATAACCGCCTCCGGAGTTGAGGGTCCATTTCCTGACCAGGCGGAAGCCACTCTAACGGGGTTATATGGTCGCAAATGGCTCAATACCGACCCGTCTTTTGTGCCCGATGAAGGGAAATCGGCGCAACCGTATATCTTGATGCGCCATGCCGAAGTGCTGCTCAATGCGGCGGAAGCAGCGGTGGAGTTGGCATTGGCAGGCGAAACAGCACCCGATGGAGCCAACTTGGCACAGGTGGTCACAGAGGCGGTAAACGCAATTCGCGAGCGGGCAGGTGCCACACTGCTTAGCGGCAATATCACATTGGACGAAGCCGGACGCAACATTGTGCGCAAAGAACGGCGCAAAGAGTTCTTCTGTGAATATAAAGCCCGCTGGGACATACGCCGCTGGCGGGTGCAGCACGACGATGGACGCGACTATTTCTGGGGCGAATACAAGGATAAAAACACCTTTAGCAACAATTCGGAATACCGTTTCCGTGGCTTGTATCCATTCTTCTCAACACAAGCCCGAAAGTATTTCTTCGATGCCCGTTGGCAATGGGTAGCCCAGAAAACATTCGGCTACAGTCCGATTGACTACTATTTTGCAATTCCGGGCAACGAAGTGTCAAAAAGTCTTGTGATTGACCAGCAGCCGAACAGGTAATTGCGAATTAAAAATTACGAATTAAAAATTAAAAATTATGGATATGAAAAAGATAGCAATTAGTATATTATTAGCGGGCTTAGTGGTTTCGTTCAGTTCTTGCAGTTTGTTTGAGATAGACAACTACGATGCGCCGGGCGAAACGTTGCGAGGCGAAGTGGTGGACGTGGCAACGGGCGAGCCTGTTCTCACCGACCAGGGGAGCGAAGGCATCCGCGTCCGCCTCAAAGAACTCAGTTGGGGACCAAACGCGACCTACCAAGACTTCAATTGTATGCCCAACGGCACGTTTCAAAACACGAAACTGTTTAAGGGCAACTACCACGTTCAAGTCGATGGTCCGTTTATCCCATTGATTCGCGAAGATGAAAATGGCGTTCCTCTCGCCGATGAAAGCAAGACGATGGACATCAGTGGCGTGACGCAAGTGAAGTTTGAGGTGCAACCGTTCCTGAAAGTGGAATGGGTGGGCGACCCAACGGTGAGCAACGGCAAGATTACTGCGCGGGTAAAGGTAACACGCGCTGTGTCGGAAGCCGACTTCCGCGCGAAAATTGAGCCGATGGGCGGCTACAGCAACGCTTTCCTCAACGTAACCGACATCCAACTCTTTGTCAGCTACTCATCAAGCGTGGGCTACCGTGCACGCGACGAGCGTTGGTCGGGCAAAAACGAGTATTCCGGCTCGACGTTCAACTCCCTGCTGGGGACAACGGTCACCATCCAATCCATCGGAGCGATACCATCGGGACGAACAGTATTCGTCCGCGCCGCAGCACGCATCAACTACGACACGCCCAAAGGCAGCGGCACCAAGCGGTGGAACTACAATGAGGCGTTGGAAGTGATGATTCCGTAAACCGACAGGTTGGGATATGTTTTTGCAGGGGCAAACCATCCGGGCAAGTGCCGAGGGGTTTGTCCCCTGTAATTTGAGCATATTTTGTCTGAAAAATTTCGTGCGCTTGCATATCTCGTGATTTTTATCTAATTTTGCCAAAAATATGAAACAGATATTAACTTTATGCTTACTCTGTTGCTGCCTGTCAGTAACCGCACAAGTTGGGCGGTGGACATCCCATTTGGCTTATCAGCACGCTACGGCGATGGTGGAAACGCCCCATCACGTTTTTGCTGTTTATGATGGGGCTTTGCTTTCTTATTCGCTTGAGGATGAGGAGGTTGTGACTTATTCTTTTGCCGAAGGGTTGCACGATGTGCGCATCAAGCAGTTGGCTTACAGTGCCGATGCCGATGTGCTGGTGATTGTGTATGAGAATGCCAATATTGACCTGTTTTTGGGGGAAAATCAGGTTGTGAATATCGCCTCCGTCAAAAACGATGTTTCTATTCCCGACAAAACGGTCAATAGCGTTACCGTGGTTGGGAAAAATGCCTATCTCGCGACCGCTTTTGGCATCGTGGCGGTTGATTTGAGCCGCAAGGAAATCAAGGGCACCTACAAATTGGGCATCAACACCCTCTCGGTGTCGCGCTGGGACGACTATTTTTACGCCTTCACCGCCGAAGGCATCAAACGTGCCGCCGCAACTGCCAACCTGCTGGATAAAGAAAACTGGATAAATTTTGACGGCGACCCCGAGGGCACCAATTTAGCAACAGGCGGAATGACGACTCCAAACGACATCATCAACGCACTAAAAATAAACAGCCCCGCCAACAATCAATTTTACTACATCAAGCACGAGAGAAACAAATTATTGGCGGCGAGCGGCGGACGAGAAACGGCTACCCAGCCCGGTATGTTGATGGTCTATGAAAATAAAAAATGGCACCACACCGACAGATATGCCATTCAAGCCCAAACGGGTATGGAGTGTAAAGATTTCGTTTCGATAGCTGTTGACCCGCGCGATGATATGCACTACTTTGTAAGCAGTTGGGAGAACGGTCTTTATGAATTTCGGGATATGGACTTTGTTCAACATTACTCGCTTTGGAACAGTGAGTTACAATCTGCTACTCCGGGTCTTCCTTACGAAAACGATTTTGTGTGGGTGGATGGATTGACCTACGACCGCAACAATAACTTATATATGGTCAATGTTGAAGTTGAAAAAGGGCTGGTTGTTTTGACGGCGGACGGTCGATGGCTGGCGTTTGACTATCCGGAATTGGCGCACAAGCGGCTCAACCAAATTTTGATTACCAAAAATAATCGCAAATGGATTAATATCAATCGCTCTGAATATGCCGGCATCTTCGCGTTGGACGACAAAAACACCCTCGAAAACACTGCTGATGACAAGACCTATTTTGGGGGACAATTCGTTGACCAGCAAGGCGCAAATGTTGGCGCATCTGCCTACCTCTGCATGGCGGAAGATTTGAACGGCTTGGTGTGGGTGGGCACCAACAACGGACCCATCAGTTTCTCATCTGCCGAACAGGTGGGGCGTGGGCAGTGCAACCGTGTTGTGTCGATGGACGAAAACGAACTAAACGGCTATCATCTGCTTGAAGGACAGTCAATTACGGCAATCGCCGTTGATGGTGCCAATCGCAAATGGATGGGGACAAGCGGCAGCGGCGTGTTTCTCGTTGACCAAACAAACGGCGAACTGCACGTTGAAAATTTCAATACAGACAATTCGGATATTTTGTCGAACAATATCACCGCCATCGCCATCGACGGCAACTCGGGCGAAGTGTATGTCGCCACCGAGCAGGGGCTGTGCTCCTACCGCGGCGATGCTATCGAAGGCAAAGCCAACTATTCCAACATCCATGCCTTCCCCAACCCCGTGTATCCCGCCCGCCAAAGTCAAGTGAGCGTTACCGGCTTGATGGCGCAATCGACAGTCAAAATCACCGACATGGCAGGCAACCTGATACGTGAGGGCATCTCCAACGGCGGGCAATTCACATGGAACTGCACCGACCGCAACGGCAACATCGTGAAAGCAGGCATCTACCTCGCCTTCGCCACCAATCCGGACGGCTCCGATGGGGGAGTTGCAAAAATTATGGTGATTAGGTGATTCATAAAATAATGCTTACCTTTGCGGTCGAAAAATATCAAAAGCAAAAAACGATGTCGAAAGTATTTAAACGGATAAAAAGAACGAATGGAACGGTATTGATGCCCGAAATGTCGGTAACCGTAACAGCATTATCGCACACAAGCGACCTATTCTACGATGGGGCAAAGGAAACACATCCGCGGATTTACGCTTTTGATTAATTTTGAGGTTCGGAAGTTAGATTGAAAAATATAAAAATATGGAAGAAAATAAAATTGAATTACGCGAAATTGGTCTTTTGTCAATAAACCAACTCGTACCTTTGCAGCGAGAAATGTTGAGGAGTCGATTATTCACAAATTTTGTATTTTTGTGAGCTAATCGGGAAAGGGTAGAAAGATAGAACCAACCAGATACGTTTTTTACGATATCGTTACTGA
>BNTT01000174.1 GCA_025996815.1 Bacteroidia bacterium | reverse complement strand
AACCGGAAAAATACGGCGATTGGGAAAAATGGTGGAAAGACGAATTGACGAAACTGGTGCATTTCATCGGCAAAGTTGATATGTCGGGATGGGTAGAAAAAGACCTAGAAAAGGGGACAGAAAAAGGCACAGAAAAAGGCACAGAAAAAGGCACAGAAAAAGGCACAGAAAAAGGCACAGAAAAAGGCACAGAAAAAATAACTACTAATCAGCAGTTAATTTTAAAAAGTGTCTTTGAAAATCCAAATATAACAACAACAGAATTGGCAAGTATAGTAGGCATAAGAGCTGATAAAGTGAGGGTAAATATGTCTAAACTCAAAGCCAAAGGCTTACTAAGGCGCGAAGGTCCCGACAAAGGCGGCAAATGGGTGATTATAAAATAAGTAAATAAAAACAGAATATGAAAAATGAAGATATCGCAAAATATTGTTTTCCTCAAATAAATATATTACTTTTGCAATCAAAATGAACAACAATGAACAGAAAATTGCCCATAGGCATTCAGGATTTTGAGGATTTACGCACAAATGGTTATTTGTACGTTGATAAAACGGCATATATCTGTCAATTAGTTAATATGGGCAAACCTTATTTTCTTGGTCGTCCGCGCCGTTTCGGAAAGAGTTTGTTCCTTTCTACGCTAAAGGCTTATTTCCTTGGGAAAAAAGAACTTTTTGAGGGTTTGGCTATTGCCGATTTGGAAAAAGATTGGATGGAGTATCCTGTGTTTTACCTCGACTTTAATGTTGGTATTTACACCGATGTAAATTCTATTTATGAAACCTTGAATTACAATCTAAAAATAGTGGAAGAAAAATGGGGCAAAGTGGAAGCCGATAATCCCGCCACGCGATTTGGTGAACTTATCAGGCGCGCTCATGTGAAAAGCGGCAGAAAAGTGGTGGTTTTAGTGGACGAATACGATAAACCTTTGCTCGGCACTATGGACAATCTTGAAATAAATGACGAAATACGCACGGTCTTGAAGGGATTTTACGGTGTGTTGAAAAGCAACGATGAACATCTGCAATTTGTATTTTTAACGGGAGTAACGAAATTCTCAAAGGTCAGTGTCTTTAGCGATTTGAACCAGTTGCAGGATATTAGTATGGACGAAGATTATGCCGGAATTTGCGGAATATTTGAAGATGAACTGATACGCAATTTTCAACCGGAAATCGCTAATCTTGCCAAAAAAAATGAGCTGTCTTACGAAGAAACGCTTGCCGAACTAAAAAAACGATATGATGGTTATCATTTTACCAAAGAAAGTGTGAATATTTATAATCCGTTCAGCGTTTTAAATACGTTTAAGAAATTAGATTTCGGCTATTATTGGTATGAAACAGGCACGCCGATTTTTTTAGTTAAAATGCTGAAAGAGATGGACTTCAATGTAACAAACATGGAAAATAAATTGCGGTTTCCGGTGCGTTCCATTGCCGATTACCAAATTAACTACAAAGACCCTGTCCCATTATTATATCAAAGCGGCTATCTGACTATCAAAGGCTACGACAAGCAATTTGACGAATATCGCTTGGGTTATCCAAACGAAGAAGTAAAATATGGTTTTATTTATAATATGATGCCAATTTTTATGCCCAACAGGAGCATTATGGGCGATTTTTCGATAAGCAGTTTCATACGCGATTTGCAGGCAAACAATGTCAATGCTTTTATGGAACGGCTGAAAGCATTTTTTGCCGGTATTCCTAATGAATTGAACAACAAGGAAGAAAAGCATTATCAAACAGTTTTTTATTTGCTGTTTACCTTGATGGGCGAATTTGTGCAAACCGAAGTAGACAGTTCTATCGGTCGTGCCGATGCTGTTGTGGTAGAACATGACACGATTTATATTTTTGAGTTCAAACTAACCGAAAACACATCAGCCGAAAATGCTTTGAAACAGATTGACGAGCGCAAATATGCCGCAAAATACGCCGTAAGTAACAAAAAAATCGTAAAAATAGGTGCGGAATTTAGTGCCGAAGAACGTACTTTGAGCCGCTGGGTGGTAGGCTATAATCAATAGTCTTGCAACGATTTATAAATTTTCATCAAGTGCTCGGCAGTCGCCTTCTCGGAAAACTGTTTTGCATACCTTTTGCCGGTGGCTATCATACTGTCAGCCAATTCTTTATCGCTTAGCACCGTGTTTATTTCATCTGCCAATTCCTCCTCGTCGTGCGGGTCGATATAGATGGAATCGGGACCGCCGGCTTCTTCCAAACCGGAGCCTGTTGCCGTAATGACCGGCACGCCACAACTCAACGCCTCCACGATGGCGATGGCAAATCCTTCAAAAAAGGACGGATAAACAAACAGCGTAGCCAATTGATAGATGGCAGGCAAATCCTCATACGCCACATTATTCAGGATATGCAAGCGGGACGACAAGCCGTTTTTGTTGGCATACGCCTTCACTTCCGCCTGATAGGACGTGGATTCTCCCACAGCAACCAGATGAACATCTTCCGGAATTTTGCTCAGTGCCTTCACCGCCAGCAGCAAGTTTTTACGGGCTTCGATGCGCCCCACAAACAGCAGAAAACGGTCCGGCAAATCGTATTTCACCCCGATTTTTTTCTTCTTCTTTGCGGCAACCGTCTCTTTGAAATTGTGCTGACAGCCCGGATAAATGACCTCAATTTTCCGGCTGAGAATTTCAAAAGACACGATAATATCGCGTTTTGTGCGCGCACTCACCGCAATTATCTTGTCCGCCTTTTCGCAAGCCCGCTTCATTTTTTGGTAATACATCTTCCGCTCGAGCGGGTTGTAATACTCCGGATAGCGGAGGAAAATCAAATCATAGACCGACACCACCGTTTTGACCCCCGTTTTTTCAATCCCGATGGGCAATTCACCACAAAGACCGTGAAAAACAGCGATTTTCCGTTTATTAATCAAGCGTTTGACCCGAAAAAGCCGCCAGAGCGACGCAAACAGCCTGAAAATACCGCGCGGAAAGACAAAAGATACGTCTTTTCGCGCACGAATTGTCCTTAATCGGCTATTTTTCTTGTTCTTGGGGGCAAAACACACATAGTGGCTGCCCGAAAAGTAGTCCGACATTATTTCTATCACATACCGACCATAATTGCCCTCGTCTCCGGTGTTTTGCACCGCCTGCTTGGCATCAAATCCTATTTTCATAAAAAAAAATTAAGTCTGCAAAGGTACAAAATAAAATTGTACCTTTGCAGTCCAAAAGAATAAATATGATGAATAAAAATTTCAAAAGAACTCTGATTACGTCCGCGTTGCCCTATGCCAACGGTCCGGTGCACATCGGACATTTGGCGGGCGTGTATGTGCCTGCGGATATTTATGCGCGCTATTTGCGGCTCAAAGGCGAGGAGGTGCTGTTTATTGGCGGGTCTGACGAGCACGGCGTGCCAATCGCGTTAAAGGCTAAGGCTGAGGGAGTTACGCCGCAGCAGGTGGTCGACCGCTACCATACTATTATCAAAAAATCGTTTGAGGATTTCGGCATTTCGTTCGATATTTATTCGCGCACGTCTTCGGACATTCACAAAAAGACGGCGGCGGATTTTTTTCGCACACTCTACGACAAGGGCGAATTTGTGGAGCAAACCTCCGAGCAATATTACGACGAGGAGGCGCATCAGTTCCTCGCCGACCGCTACATCACGGGCAAATGTCCGCACTGTGGAGCCGAGCGGGCGTATGGCGACCAATGCGAAGCCTGCGGCACGTCGCTCAGCCCGTTGGATTTGCTCGAGCCGAAGTCGGCGATTTCGGGCAGCGTGCCTGTTTTGAAGGAAACAAAACATTGGTATTTGCCGCTCGACAAGCACGAGGCGTGGCTGAAAAAGTGGATTTTGGACGACCACAAAGAGTGGAAATCGAATGTCTATGGGCAATGCAAATCGTGGTTGGACATGGGGTTGCAGCCGCGTGCCGTGAGCCGCGACCTGAATTGGGGCGTTCCCGTGCCGGTCGAAGGGGCGGAGGGAAAAGTGCTCTACGTGTGGTTCGACGCGCCGATTGGCTACATTTCCAACACCATCGAAGTGTGCGGCGCGCAACCGGAAAAATACGGCGATTGGGAAAAATGGTGGAAAGACGAATTGACGAAACTGGTGCATTTCATCGGCAAAGACAACATCGTGTTCCACTGCATCGTGTTTCCGGCAATGCTCAAAGCCGATGGCAGCTACATTTTGCCGGAAAATGTGCCCGCCAACGAGTTCCTGAACTTGGAAAGCGACAAAATCTCCACCTCGCGCAACCACGCGGTGTGGCTGAACGAATATCTGAACGAATTTCCCGACAAACAGGACGTTCTGCGCTACGTTTTAACCGCCAACGCGCCCGAAACGAAGGACAACGACTTCACGTGGAAAGATTTTCAGGCACGCAACAATAATGAATTAGTCGCCATACTCGGCAATTTTGTAAACCGCGTGCTCGTGCTGACCCATAAGTTTTTTGAGGGGAAAGTGCCCGCTCGCACCGCTCCGACGGACTACGACCAACAAACATTGGACGAATTTGCATCGGTCAAACGCGAATTGGAAGCCAATCTGGAAACATTCCGCTTCCGCGACGCGCTGAAAGAGGCAATGAACCTCGCCCGCATCGGCAACAAATACCTCGCCGACACAGAGCCGTGGAAATTAGTAAAGACCGATATGGCGCGCACAGCCACGATTTTGAACATCGCACTGCAAATCACCGCCAACCTCGCCATCGCGTTTGAGCCGTTTTTGCCGTTTTCGTCGAACAAAATCAAGCAGCTGATTGGCACCTCCGATTTGCACTGGGCGCAATTAGGCGCGGCAGATTTATTGCCTGTCAATCACCAACTGAATGAGCCAACCCTGCTGTTTGAAAAGATTGAAGATGAGGCGATTGCGCGGCAAGTGCAAAAATTGGGATAATTCGTTAGCAATTCCGGTAGGGATGCCACACATTTTTTGAATGTTTTTTCTACACCTTGCAAAAAAAATCTTCAAAATTATTTGCAACAATTTAAAAATAAAGTTGTAACTTTGCCCCCCTAAAATAAAAATAAAATGAATTAGAAAATTTAAAATTATAAAATATTAAATAACAGGGCTTTTACGCTCTTATTCTCGTTTTCTGGAATCTGGAAAATTTCAAATACTATCTGAGAATGAGTTGCGAAGGTTCACGTCTGACGGCGTGAACTGTTCGTACTTATTAAGATACAAGGCATTTTCCAGAGCCACAGAAAACTAATAAGCAATCAATGAACAGTTCACCGCTTTTTGTTTGCATAAGTTTAAGAGTTTGAGCCATAAACTCTTGAACAAATGAAACAGAAAACAAAAAACAACAAAGCAGCGGCAAAACTGCCGCAAAAATCACTGCCATTTTTGGCGAGCGGGGTGCTTTTTATCGCACTAAGTCTATTTCTTTCCTTTGCACTCGGCGTGAAACGCGGTTGGGGATTAAATTACATCGCATTTTTTGACCCTTGGGTCATCGGTTTGTTTTATCTGCTATTGGTATGCTTCTGGCTGCCGCAGACCAATCAATATTTGGTTGCTCAAATCACTGCAATAAGCCGGAAATCCATCATTTCAACGCTTAGTAAATACCGCTATCTGCTATTTATCATCATTAGCCTCTGCACGGTTGGGGTGTTTCATTTATTGAAAATCAAATATATGTTTTGGTATAGGCGCTTAGGTCGCCCTTGTTAATGCATTATATTTCAATCTTATAGGCTCATGAAAGACCATTCTTTTAATGGTCAAATCAAAGATTGACCCCATAAAAGCCCTTCTATTGTACCGA
>BNTT01000173.1 GCA_025996815.1 Bacteroidia bacterium | reverse complement strand
ACAGCAGCGGCGATTCGTACATGAAATGGGCTTGCACGTAGGAATCGGCGCTGCTGTTTTTAAAACTGTTCAAATACGCCCCCAAAGACATCCTCAACGAGCGCCTCTATTTCAGCAAATCAGGGCTTTGCGCGAGGGCAAATTGGGGCACCTGCTGATGTACTTCATAAGCAAACTGCCGCTTGCCGTCAAAATTCAGATATTTATACTGCGGCGGCGGTTTTCTTAAAAATTCACAACAAATTTGCCGCCGATGGAGTCGAATTTCCATCGGTCGAAGGCGGCGAAGATGCCCGTGTTGAGGAAAAAGTTGCCGAATCCGTAGCCTATTTCGGTGTAGCTGGGCTGCGCGGGGGTGTATAACTGGCTGAAATAGAGGCGCTCGTTGAGGATGTCTTTGGGGGCGTATTTGAACAGTTTTAAAAACAGCAGCGGCGATTCGTACATGAAATGGGCTTGCACGTAGGAATCGGCGGCGTGGTACCACTCGCTTCTGAGGGCGTGAAACGTGCCGCCAATGGGGTCGCTCCACGATTGTGGAATGTTTTGCTGCTGAAACAACTGAAAATCAGCGAAATAGGTCGATTGCGTGTCCGCAAAAAATCCCCCTCCTACATAATATTGCAAGGAACTCAACAGTCCCGTCGGGATTTTCTGCTGTACAGCCCCCTCCAGCCGCTTGTAGTGGCTTTTGCCGCGGAGCACGCCCTTGATGCCCTGCGCATATTCCAACTGCACGGTCGGGTAGTGCGACCTGAGATATTCCTCATCTTCCTCATTCATGCGGTAATACTGCCCGGGCGTCCATTGCAGGCGAATGACGGGCGCAAAGTTGTAATAATTGTCGATGACAAGCCCTTCTGTGATGTGTTTTTTGGCGGGAACGTACCAATCATAGTTTATCCCGCCGCTGACCAACAGCCCGCCGGCGATTTCGTATTGCGCACTTAACTCGCTGTAATAGTGCCTGTAATACTCCAAATTCAGGCTGTCGATATTGACCGCCGGGTCGGCTTTTTCGCGCTTCAACTGGTCGAGAAAGGTGGAGTTGTAAGACTGCTCGCGATTGCCCATCGTGGCGTAAAAACGCCCCTGCCGCTTTGGTTGAAACAGCCATCGCAACGGCGTTTTGAAATAGAGTTTCTTTTCGCGAAACATATAGCCGATGCTCGGCTGAAAAAGAAATTCCTGCCCTTGGTGGTGGCGATGAAAGAAGCCAAACTCTTGCCAATAAAGCCCCCCCCGAGCACGTGAATAACTGAATTTGAGTGGATTGAGCAAGCCCGAATAGGTAACTTCGCCGCTCTCGTAGCTGATGCCGTGCGGCGAAACGAGAGTGGCGGCAATGTTCCAAAAAACGGACGGCTTTTGGATGCGGGACGAATCGGGGCGCTCCACCAGCGATTGCTCGTAGTCGGAAAGCGGCACAGGACGTTTTTCTTCCCAAAACAGCGAATCGCGGGCGTATGGACCGGCAGCAAAAGTGGTGTCGAAGCGCGTGGCGGGGGCATCATTCGCCTTTGTCGTTGGGGGCTTGACCGGCAATCCCCCTGCATCGGCATATTCCGCCGATTGATAGTCGTAATACGCCGAATAATAACTTTTTGTGTGATTGCCAAACAGTTTGAAGCCAAACGCAATATCGGAATGCAGCGGCAACAGAAAATCGGTCGTGTCGGTGCCATAAGTCGTTTGCACGCGGAAGTTATAGAACTCCCACCGCCCGCCAATATCGACGCGAGAGATATTCCACGAGCCATCCACAATATAAAAATAGCCCGAAAGCAGCCGCTGGCTCCGCGTCTTCGGAATAAATTCAATTTGGTGGATTAGACCGCCGGAACTGTCATTGCGGGCTTGACCCGCAATCCCCTCGATATATTTAAAGTCGTAATAATCAAACAGTTGCTTCTCATCTGGAATAAGTATTTGATTGTCAAAAACGCTCGGATTGTAGATATTAACGTTCAAAAAAGGGAGATTGCGGTTGTTAACATCGTCGTTAGCCATCTGCCCGCCACGAATAGCCTTTATCTTGGATGTAAAAATGTTTGGCGACCGGTAATGCACGTCGAGCAGGCATTCAATCAGCGGATTTTTCCCGCGGCGGTCTAAATACAGCAAACTTGGCGCGTAAGAATAAAGTTTGTTGTGCGTGAGTATCTTCGTATAGCCCTTGAGATAGACCTCCGCCTGATAGTTTTGGAGCAGCCGCCCATAATCGGGTCGTAAAGCAAGCATCCGGCGAATAATCGAATCGGCTTTCGCATCCGACTTTTGCGCGCAAACCGACGTGCAAACCAGCGGGCAGGCGCATAGCAACAAAAAGAAAAACCTCAATATCTTCATCAATCATCAAAAATTTTACAAATATACGAAAAATTTAGCAATTATTTGTACCTTTGCAGCCTGAAAAGATTTCAAAAATGGACGAGAAAGAGGAGCAGATTCTTGATTTTTCCGGTAGTTTGCACGAGGTCTGGCGGTTGCTCAACGATGCCGAACGGGAGTTGCTGCGTGCCCACGCGACGGTGCAACACTACAAACGGAATCAGCGAATTTATGTGGAGGGCGACGAGCCTACCCACCTGATGTGCCTGCTGGAAGGCAAAGTGAAGATTTATAAAGACGGGATTGGCGGACGCACCCAAATCGTGCGGATGATTAAGCCGGTGCAATATTTTGCCTACCGCGCCTATTTTGCCCGCGAAAAATATCTGACCGATGCGGCGGCTTTTGAGGCATCCACCATTTGCCTCATCCCGATGAAAGCGCTCGCGCAAATTATGCACAACAATTTTGAAGTCTGCCGCTTTTTTATTTATCAACTCTCTGTGGATTTGGGCGTTGCGGACGAGCGCAC
The DNA here is from genome assembly GCA_025996815.1 of Bacteroidia bacterium. Classification (GTDB taxonomy): domain Bacteria; phylum Bacteroidota; class Bacteroidia; order Bacteroidales; family Azobacteroidaceae; genus Azobacteroides. The sequence goes on along the minus strand of BNTT01000173.1, from coordinate 3,011 downwards.
CGTCAGCCTCACGCAAAAACAAATTCGCGGGCGGCTGGCAGAGTCACTGCTCTTGCTGATAGACAGTTATGGCTTGGACGAAAATGCGACGATGAACATCTACCTGTCGCGCGACGACCTCGCCAACCTCTCTAATATGAGCTCTTCCAACGCGATACGCACACTCACAAGTTTTGTGAACGAAAAAATCATCGTCCTCGACGGGCGCAAAATCAAACTCCTCGACGAAGAGCGGCTCCGCACAATTTCCAAATTGGGGTGAGCAAAACTCATAATTATTTCGTACCTTTGCAGCCCAATTCGGATTTTATGTTTAAATGGTTGATACATTTTGGGGAATATGTGCTGCTGATGGGGCGGGCTTTTGCCGTGCCGCAGCAGTGGCGGGTGTTTTTCAGGCAGGTTGTGCAGGAAATCTACAAGTTGGGGATTGATTCCGTGGGGATTGTCATTTTCATTTCCGCCTTTATCGGGGCGGTCATCACGATGCAGGTGTCGCTCAATATCTATTCGCCGCTAATTCCCTCATTCACAGTCGGTTTCATGACGCGCGAAATCATCATGCTGGAATTTTCGTCCAGCATTATGTGTCTGATTTTGGCAGGCAAAGTGGGGTCGAATATCGCTTCGGAACTCGGCACGATGCGCGTGACGGAGCAGATTGACGCACTGGAAATTATGGGCGTCAATTCGGCTAACTACCTGATACTTCCGAAGATAGTCGGGTTTGTGCTCTTCGTGCCGGTACTGGTCATTTTCAGTATGTTTTGCGGTATGACGGGGGGCTTCCTCATCAGTTGGTTCACCGACATCATCTCGCCGGCGACCTACGAATACGGTCTTCAATACTGGTTTTCGACGCGCTACATCGGCTATTCGATATTGAAAGCCATGATTTTTGCTTTCATCATCACCTCCACTGCATCCTATTTTGGCTATAACGTCAAGGGAGGTGCCCTGCAAGTGGGCAAAGCGAGCACTCAATCGGTTGTGGGCAGCAGCGTGCTGATTTTGGCAGCCGATGTACTAATCACCTTATTATTAGTCTAAATGATTGAAGCAAAGCATCTTATAAAATCGTTCGACGGCAAAGAAATCATCCGTGATATTTCCGCCACGTTTGAAAAGGGGAAAACCAACCTCATCATCGGGCGCAGCGGCTCGGGGAAAACGGTGTTTATGAAACTGTTAGTAGGCTTGCTTAGCCCCGATGCCGGCGAAATCCGCTACGACGGACGCAACCTGCCGTCGATGAAAAAAGCCGAACTGAACGCCCTGCGGCAAGAAATGGGAATGCTGTTTCAAGGCTCCGCGCTCTTCGATTCGATGACGGTGATGGAAAATGTGATGTTTCCGCTCACGATGTTCTCGCAGGAAACGCGCCAAAAGCAAGAGATGCGCGCCCAATTCTGCCTGAAGCGGGTTCAGATGGCGGATGCCGCCGACCTCTATCCGGGCGAAATCAGCGGCGGAATGATGAAACGCACCGCCATCGCCCGCGCCATCGCCCTGAACCCCAAATACCTGTTTTGCGACGAGCCAAACTCCGGCTTAGACCCCAAAACATCCCTCCTCATCGACGATTTAATCCACGGCATCACGCAGGAATACAATATGACAACGATTATCAACACCCACGATATGAACTCCGTGATGAACATCGGCGACAAAATCCTCTTCATCTACGAGGGCAAAAAGGAGTGGGAAGGCACCAAAGACGAGATTATGAATGCCGAAAACAAGAAACTGAACGATTTTGTGTTCGCCTCCGATTTGTTCAGGAAGGTGAAAGCGGCAGAAAATCAGTGAAAACAGACCATTTCAAACCAACAATAAATCAAAATTCTTGACGAAATTCTCCAATTTGGGATTTTTCTTCACCATAAAATCGTATTTTTCGTGATTGGTGTAGGGCAAATAGTCGGCGGGGTTGTCCGTGATGGCTATTTCCAATTCAAATTGGTTGTTTCGCAGTTGCTGAGCGAGGAAATACTTGATTTCAGCCTGTTGAACCACTAATTTATGCTGCTGTTCGGGGTTGAAAACGCCTATCCGGATGCGATTGCCCTCCTGCAATTCGGGTGTAACGCCCAAGATGGTGAATTTGAGGTGCGTGTCGTCCTCCTTTTCGCCCAATGCTTTCCACGCGCGTTCCAAATCTTCTTTGCTGAAGGCTTCTTCGAGAACTATGTTGCTTAAATCTGCCTGTTGGGCTGTTTCGGCGGGCTTGTTGGCATCCGGATTTTTTAATGAAATGGACGGCAATATGCCTTTTTTGAGGGGTGCGGCAGGCGTTTCGGCGGGCGGAGCGGCAACCGGCTCTACTGCCGGTGCAGCGGGTGGCGGCTCAGGGAGAGGCTGCTCGCTGCTAACAATGAGCAGTGGGGCTATTTTTTTTTTGTCGTCAGCCGATGCCGGTTGGCGATTATATTGGGAGAGGCGAATGAGCAGCAATTCGAGCAGTAGCCGCTTGTTTTTGCTGTAGCGGTAGTCCAAATCCGTCTGATTGCTCCATTCGAGGGCTTTGTAGAGGAAATCGACGGGGCATTTTTGCGACAGGTCGAGGTATTTGGCTTTCACGGCATCGCCCACTTCAAAGAGGACGATGGTGGCGGGGTCGTTGCAGACGAGCACGTCGCGGAAAAATCCTGCCAAGCCGGAGATGATTTGCTGTCCGTCGAAGCCTTTGCGCAGGATTTCGTCGAAGATGAGCAGGCTTTGAGAAACTTCGCCCGCAAGGATGGCTTCGGTGAGGCGAAAATAATAGTCGTAGTCCAGCACATTCAGGTTTTCGATGACGGATTGGTAGGTGACGTTGCCGCCGGAAAAACTGACCACCTGGTCGAAAATCGACAGTGCATCGCGCATCCCGCCGTCGGCTTTTTGGGCAATGGCGTTCAGGGCTTCAGGTTCGCAGGCAACTTGCTCACTCTTAGCAATATAGGTGAGATTATCAACAATGTCGTTGATACTGATGCGGCTGAAATCGTAGATTTGGCAGCGCGACAAAA
>BNTT01000172.1 GCA_025996815.1 Bacteroidia bacterium | reverse complement strand
GATTTGCACCCGCGCGATGTGTTGAAAAATGAAGCGGGTGCAAATCGGATACCGTATATTTACCATTGGTAAAAGAGTGCTCGTTCACTTTATCAAACCCACGGTAAGCCATAAAACCAAATATCTAATCTTTTCGAAAGTGTTAGAATACACAACGAGATATTCCCTGAAACAAAATATGAATTAGTTGGGTTTACCGGATTAGATAATGGCAAAAACCGTGTGCCATACGTTGAGCCAATACTAAAACAGGATTATGTCCCCAATGCCACACAGGCAACGCAGCAAGAAATTGATGGTTTTATGGCTTACCGTGGGTTTGATAAAGTGAACGAGCACTCTTTTACCAATGGTAAATATACGGTATCCGATTTGCACCCGCGCAATGTGTTGAAAAATGAAGCGGGCAACATCTTTGTTGTTGATGATATTGTTTCTGAGAACCAACAAGCCAAAATCGGTGTATTTTGACAGAAAATTACACAAAATTGATAGAATTGGATGCTTTTATTTGAATTTAACTGCTTAACTTTGCGGCGTGAAATTATATATGAGTTTTTTACTTTTAAATTTATTTTTTTATGAAACACAAGTTAAGAAAATTTGCAAAAGGGCTGCTTATAGTGGTAGCCATGGACTTTGCAGGGGGGGGGGTACAGCATTTGCGCGCTGAAGCCCCACAGGATGTGAAAATCGCCGTATCGGGAAGTGTCTCTGATGCCGACGGACCAATCATCGGCGCAAGTGTCGTCGAGAAGGGTAATTCCGGTAATGGAACTGCCACCGATGTGGACGGACGGTACTCTCTGCGGGTGTCTTCCAACGCCACGTTGGAGGTGTCGTATCTGGGTTACACAACCCAGGAAGTGCCCGTGAATGGGCAAACAACAATCAATGTCGCTTTGGCAGAGGGTGCGAGCGACTTGGATGAAGTGGTGGTTATCGGCTATGGCTCGGTGAAGAAAAAAGACCTTACCGGAGCCGTGTCGGTGATTAGTACCGAAAATATGGCTAAGGCAGGTGCAAGCACCATCGCCTCTTCCATTCAGGGATTGGCAACCGGTGTCAATGTGAGAAACACGGGCGTTGCCGGCGGCGATGGAAGCATTGAAATTCGAGGCATCGGCAATCTCAGCAACAACAATCCGCTGTGGGTGGTGGATGGTATGGTTACGACTGCCGGAAGCGATTTTAATTCCAACGACGTGGAGTCGATTCAAATCTTGAAAGACGCCTCTGCCGCCGCTATTTATGGCTCGCGCGCCGCCAATGGGGTGATTATTGTTACCACCAAGAAAGGGAAAAAAGGACCTTTGACGGTGGATGTTTCGGTGAGAGAATCTTGGGAATGGTCGCCCCGATACGACCTGATGAATGCCGCCGAATATAAGAAATACAACGATATGGCTTATGACGAAGGGATTAAGGATGGCGTTTGGTCTGGCGCAAAACAAGCCCATTGGGACAATGACACCGATTGGCAGGACGAAACTATGCAAACAGCCTTAGTGCAAGACTATAATGTAACATTGTCCGGCGGTAGCGAGAATGGAAACTATTTGGTTTCGGGAGGCTATTACAACAACGATGGTATCATCTATGGCAATTCGTTTGACCGTTACACTTTCCGCGTGAATACGGAGGGCAAGAAGGGACGTTTTTCTTTCGGGGAAACGTTTAATTTTGCTCAAACAAAGCAAGACCGGACACAAACAAGTTCCTATATAGATATGATAAGGATGCTCCCGACAATTCCGGTGTATGATGAACGGAATTTGGGCGGATATGGATATGGCTCTGAGGCAAATGCCCGGACATTTGCCACCAATCCGATTGCGCGCGAAGATATTGAAGCATCCCACACCACCGTTTATCGGCTTAGAGGCACGGTCTGGGGCGAGTTGAAATTGTTTGATTTCTTGAAATATAAAATAAACGGAGGCGTTGATTATATTTTCGATTACTACGATTACTTCCGCAAAGAAGGCAACTGGACTTTGAATCAGGAATATCGCGACCCAACGGGCAGCAAACAAAACATCAAGGAAACCAATGAATTGATTGAGCACACCCTTGATTTCAACAAGGATTTTGGCAAACACCACGTGGATGCCGTTGCCGGATTGACTTACCAACATTATTACAGGGAAACGGTAGGCGGGCAACGATTGAAGTTTCCCTATCTTGGAAGCGAGTATTTTACCGTACTGGATGCCGGTCAAGAAAATCAAACCAACTGGAACAGTATTGGCGAATCAGCCTTGATTTCTTATTTGGGACGCGCCAACTACACCTATGACAACAAATATTATCTGACCCTCACGTTCAGAAAGGATGGGACGTCAAAGTTGAGCACAGACAATCGTTGGGAAAGTTACCCGTCCATTTCCGGTGCCTGGCGAATCAGTGAAGAGAATTTCTTCAACGTGGATTGGATTAGCGATTTGAAACTTCGTGCCAACTACGGGGAACTCGGAAATGCAGCTATCGGCAATTGGGATTATATCGGCACGGTGAGTCCAAGTATTGTCGCTGTTTTTGGAACCAACCAAAGCCTTGTCAATGGTGCTACGCAAGTCAAGTTGAACAACGGCAATATCCGTTGGGAAAGAACCGCGCAAACCAACATCGGATTCGATGCCGCATTTCTATCGCAACGCTTGGCGGTTACGGCAGAATATTACAAATCGGAAACCAAAGATGTTTTGACTCAAATGCAAATTTCCATGACAACCGGAAATCAGGGAGGCAATCCGTATGTCAATGCTGCCAATATCACTAACAGTGGGTTTGAATTGTCTGCCAATTGGAAAGATTACATAAGCGATGTGAAATACGCCGTTGGAGCAGGACTGACCACGCTGAGCAATAAAATTAATGACTTGGGCTACGGCAAAACAGAGTATTATACCGGACAAACGGTAAGCCGTGTGGGGCACGCGCTGGGCGAATACTATTTGTTGAAAACCGACGGCTTGTTTCGCACTCAGACAGACATTGATAACTACGTGACTTCTAAGGGTGCACCCATCTACATTGAAGGCAAACGCCCTCAATTAGGTGATGTCCGCTACATTGATACGGACGATAATGGTGCTATCAATCCAAATGACCGTCAAATTGTTGGTAATCCGTGGGCTGATTTCACCCTGTCGCTGAACGCAAGTTTGGAATGGAATAATTTTGATTTCTATATGATGTGGTATGGTCAAATCGGCAATGATGTATTGAACAGCGGCATGAGGCAGGGTCGCCTGTTTGCCGACAACTCCAATTACATCCGCTTTGAAAAAGGGCATGAGCCGTATCAGGAAAATCCGAACAGCGATTTCCCAAGAATTGTCTACAACGACACGCGCAACACCCGTGGCGATATGGACAGATGGCTGGAAGACGGCTCTTACTTCAAAATGAAGACCATTCAAGTGGGATACACTTTCAAAAAGAACGCATTGTCGCGCTTCGGAATAAACTCTCTAAGGGCGTATGTGAGTGGAAATAATCTGCTAACGCTCACTAAATACAAGGGATTAGACCCGGATTTCCAAAACTCGGATATTTGGGATAGAGGCACGGACAATATGGCGTTTCCTAATCCATATTCCATACAATGCGGATTACAAGTCAATTTTTAATAACAACCCATTAAAATTTAGAAACAATGAAAAAGATTAATTATATTTTAGGCGGTGTGCTCGCTATTATTCTGACATCGGCTTGCAGTGAAAGCCTGTTGGATATAGACAACCCGAATGAGCCGACCGTTTCCACCTTTTGGAAAACGGAGGATGATGCACAAAAAGGCATCAATGCAGCATACAGTATGCTCTATAAATGTGGTGGATGGATGCGCTGGCTGTCTTTCCGCTACGACCTTGGCTCGGATGAGGGCTGGAGTAGCAGCCCTTGGAACGAATTGGCAGAATGGACGCATTTCAATTATGTCAATTACAACTTCTGGGAAGGCAACAATGAACATTGGGAAGAGTTTTATGTAGGAATATTCAGGGCTAATCAGGTCTTGAAATACGTTTCCGACATACCTTTTTCAGATGCCACGAAGCAAAAGCAAATCATCGGGCAAGCCGAATTTCTAAGAGCACTCTGGTATTTCCAAATCGTTACCCTATGGGAAAATGGCACCCTGAATTTGGAGCCGCAAGACGGCAATTATATCCCGTCCGATGCTTCAGAAGCCGACTTGTGGGCACAGATTGAAATTGATTTGAAAGCCGCGATGAACAACCTCCCCGAAAAATGGGATGCTGCCAATACCGGACGTGCCACCTATGGTGCCGCAAAGGCTCTTTTGGCAAAAGCATATATGCAACAGCACAAATACGCGGAAGCGAAAACAGAACTGCAGTGGTTTATTGACAAGGAAGGCGACCTGTATGGCTTGGTGGACGACTATATGGATAACTTCACCCATTACAACGAAAACAACAAAGAAGGCATATTTGAAATCCAATTTGATGATAAAAACAAAGGGGATAACGGCAACAATGCCTCTATGGCAACCGGTTTTGAACGGACACAATTCTATGCTCCGGGTGGTATCGGCTGGGCGGACGGCAAAGCACGTGCATGGCTCATTGGCGAATATAAAAAAGAAACTCGCTTAGATGGGAAAAATGACATCCGCTTATACAACAATGTAACGTATAAGGAAAGTGCCGCCGATTTTCCGGATGAAAACCCTCTGATTTATGGACGGCAATGGGACTGGGGCGACGACTGCTTCATTCGCAAGTATTCGACCACCTATTTCCGCAATTTTGAAGACTATTTTGCGACGAATAACTTCCGCATCATCCGCTATGCCGACATCCTGTTGCTGTATGCCGAATGTATTGCTGAAACAGGCGGTTCCATTGCCGAGGCGGCTGTGTATGTGGACAAAATTCGCCAACGCCCTTCCACCAATTTGGCTAAATTGGCAGACAGCCCTTTCGCCGACTGCCTCACCTCCAAAGACAAATTCCTGAAACGCTTGCAAATGGAGCGTTCGCTGGAACTCTGCTTTGAGGGCATTCGCTGGATGGACCTTAAACGCTGGGGATTGCTGGACAATCAGGCAGGCATCGACGAATTAAAAACGCGAGATGTGGATTTCAATAATTTTGTTATTGGAAAACACCGCCGCTTGCCCATTCCGCAAGTTGAAGTGGATAACAGTGGCGGACAACTGACACAAAATCCTATGTACTAATAAATTGGATTCCGTCATTGCGGACAAAACAATGGCGGAATCCTAAACTAAATAACATATTGCAATGAAACACATCATTTTTTCATCTATTATCGGGCTACTGGTTTTTGTGTCCTGCGCACATAAAGAAAAGCCGGATAATACCGACAATCCACCGGCAACACCGGGGAGAGTTTTCTTCGGCGACCCTTTCATTATGCTGCACGAGGGCACTTATTATGCCTACGGCACGTCTGCCGACAATGGCATCGTTGTTTATACCTCCGATGATTTGCTGACGTGGCAAATTCCCGAACACAATTTGGCTTTGAATAAAGACGACAGTTATGCCGACCGCTGGTTTTGGGCACCGGAAGTTTACTCTGTGAACGGGCAATTTTATATGTATTATTCCGCCGATGAGCATATTTGCGTGGCAACAAGCCACTCGCCCTTAGGTCCCTTTAAGCAGGACATCAAAAAGCCGATGATGGAAGAGAAAGGCATCGACAATTCGCTGTTTATTGACGACGACGGCAAGCCGTATATGTATTTCTGCCGCTTCAATGACGGAAATAACGTGTGGGTGGCACAACTCGAAGATAACCTGACGGCGATGAAACCCGAAACAATGACACCCTGCATCCACGTTTCTCAGGCATGGGAAGAAGTTTGGCCCCGGGTGAATGAAGG
>BNTT01000171.1 GCA_025996815.1 Bacteroidia bacterium | reverse complement strand
TTTGGCTTTCATTAAAATAATTTCCAATAACATACAGCGGCACGTTCGTCATCCACTCTTCTTGTCTGAAATCGGACAGAGAGGTGCGAATGGCAATTTGCGGCTTAAACTTTTCGCAAAAAAGTTTAAAACTTTTTGCTCTTAGATTTTCGCCTGCCTTTACCTCAATAGGAATAATGTCGCCATTCTCATTTTGCACGATAAAGTCTATTTCCATACTGTAAGTGTCGGGGGCAAAATAGTTGAGCGCAAGGTCTTCGTTTAGCCGAAGTTGCTGAAATACAAATTGTTCGGTCAGTGCACCTTTGTATTCAGTGAAAACAGCCGACCCATCAATAACGGTTTTTGAACTTAATTTAGACATCGCGCCAAGTAAGCCTATATCGTTATGGTATAGTTTGAAAGCCGATAATTCTTGATAGGCAACGAGCGGCAATGCCGGTTTTTTCACGCAGTAACATTGTGCGAGCAGGCCTGAATCAAGCATCCATTGTATCGCCAACTCATATTCTTTGGCTCTTGCTCCTTCTTTTACAACTCCGTAAATAAATTTTCTGTTTTCTTTTGCCAACTGCGCAGGGATACTTTTCCAAACGAGATTTATGCGCGGCACAATATCTGTGGGGGCATGCTTTGAAAAATCTTTTTCATAAGCCAGCAAAATATTATTTTGGATTTGTCGGGTGCGCTTCCAATCGCGATTTTCGGCAAAACATTCAACGGCGGAAGGCATACCACCAACGTAAAAGTAATAGCGCAGAAACTCAATAAACTTATTAGAAAAAAGCGATAAAATGTCCCATTGTTTGTTTTCTAAAATTCCGGTCAAGCCTGTTTCGCCCATTGCCAGCAGAAACTCGTGGAACGACATTGGATACAGGCGAAGAAAATCAACTTTCCCGACAGGAAACGATACTTTTTGGTGCAACGCCATTCCCAACAGCGAATCGGACGCTATGACGTGATATTGCGGTGCATTTTCACAAAAATACTTGAGCGAAGTAATTCCCTTAGGTGCAGATTGGATTTCATCGAATACGATAAGCGTTTCTGCCGGTTCAATCACAAACCCAACGAACGCTTGCAGTGCAGTAATAATGCGCGAAATATTAAAATCCGATAAAAACAAGTCCTGCAACTTTGTTTCCTCCTCAAAATTGACATACACCATCTGTTTGTATTCCGCATTGCCAAACTCTTTTATAAGCCAAGTTTTGCCAACCTGCCTTGCACCTAAAAGGATAAGAGGTTTTCGTTCTTTACCTAATTTCCATTGTATCAAATTATTAATAGCATTTCTATACATTTATTAGAGGTTTAATTTGTGAATTATTACATTTATTTGAAGTAAAACATACTGCAAATACACATTTTTTTGCTTGCAAAGGTACTGTTTTTTTGTCAATCAAAGCATTTTTTCCCCGACAAAAAAATCACAATTCAAGATTTTTTTGTACCTTTGCGAAATAAATACAAACAAAAAAAATGGTGATTCAACAGATTATACACAGAAATTTGGAGCGGCTGTTTGGGGTGAGTGTCCCCGACAATCTCGTGCAGATTCAGAAGACTAAAAAGGAGTTTAAAGGGCATCTGACACTTGTGGTGTTCCCTTTGCTGAAAATTTCCAAGAAAAAACCGGAAGAAACGGCTGCGGAAATTGGTGCGTTTTTGCTCAAAAATGAGCCGTCAATCGCGGCGTTCAATGCGATTCAGGGCTTTCTTAATTTGACGATTGCGCCGGAGTATTGGATTGAGTTGTTGAATGACATTGCTCAAAACACCGCTTACGGCACTCGCGCCGCGGATGAAAATGCACCGCTGGTGATGATTGAATATTCGTCGCCCAACACCAACAAGCCGCTGCATCTGGGGCATATCCGCAATAACTTGTTGGGTTTCAGCATCTCCGAGATACTGAAAGCGACCGGCAATAAGGTGGTGAAGACGAATATCGTGAACGACCGCGGCATCCACATTTGCAAGTCGATGCTGGCGTGGAAACGCTGGGGCAATGGTGACACGCCCGAATCGACCGGCAAAAAAGGCGACCACCTGATTGGCAATTACTATGTGAAATTCGACCAGGAGTATAAAAAAGAGTTGGCACAACTTATGGCGGGCGGATTGGACGAAAAAGCTGCCGCCGAAAAATCGCCCTTGATGCTCGAAGCGCGCGAAATGTTGCGCCAATGGGAAGCGGGCGACAAGGAGGTGCGCACACTCTGGGAAACGATGAACAGTTGGGTGTATGCCGGCTTCGACATCACCTACAAGGCGTTGGGCGTGGATTTCGACAAGATTTATTACGAATCGCAGACCTATCTCGAAGGCAAAGACACCGTTTTGGAGGGCTTGAAAAAGGGCGTGTTCTACAAAAAAGACGACGGCTCGGTGTGGGCAGATTTGACGGCGGACGGATTGGACGAAAAGTTGCTGCTACGCGCCGATGGCACCTCGGTGTATATGACGCAGGACATCGGCACTGCCAAATTGCGGTTCGACGACCAAAAAAAATTAAATCAGCCCATCAATAAAATGGTGTATGTGGTTGGCAATGAGCAGGATTACCATTTCAAGGTGCTGTCGCTGTTGCTCGACAAACTCGGCTTTGAATTTGGCAAGGGGCTGGTGCACTTCTCCTACGGCATGGTCGAACTCCCCGAAGGCAAAATGAAATCGCGCGAGGGCACGGTGGTGGATGCCGACGACCTCATCGAAGAGATGGTGCGCACCGCCAAAGAAACCTCCGAAGAACTCGGCAAATTGGACGGCTATTCGGAAGCCGAAGCGAGTGAAGTGGCGCGAATAGTGGGTCTGGGTGCCCTGAAATACTTTATCCTGAAAGTAGACCCGCGCAAAAATATGACCTTCAACCCCAAAGAATCCATCGACTTCAATGGCAACACCGGTCCGTTTGTGCAATACACCTACGCGCGCATCCAATCGGTGCTGCGCAAAGCAAACTGCGATTGCGGGCTTGACGCGCAATCGCCTCCCAACATCAGCGAAAAGGAGGAGGGGCTGATACAGATATTGTCCGAATTTCCCGCCACCGTGCAGGAGGCTGCCGACAATTTCAGTCCGGCTGTTATCGCCAATTACGTCTATGATTTGGCGAAGGAATACAATCAGTTTTATCACGATTTCCCCATTTTGAAGGAGGCAAACGCTGCCGTGCGGGACTTTCGCCTCGTGCTTTCCAAAAATGTGGGCGAAATCATCAAAACGGGCTTTCGACTGCTGGGGATTGATGTTCCCGACCGAATGTAAAAAAACACTAAACGATAAAAAATTTTTAACGATGCTCAAAAGTTTATCCATACAAAATTATGCCTTGATATCCAAATTGGATATGGATTTCACCAACGGCTTATCCGTCATCACCGGCGAAACGGGGGCGGGAAAATCCATCGTCATCGGTGCCCTGTCGCTGATTTTGGGTCAGCGAACCGATGCCAAATCCATCAAGCAGGGTGCCGACAAATGCACCATCGAAGCCGTGTTCGACATCGCGTCTTACGAGGGGCTACAAGCGTTTTTCGCCGAGCAGGAGTTGAGCTACGACCCGCACAACTGCATCCTCCGGCGCGAGATATGGGCTGAGGGCAAGTCGCGCGCCTTCATCAACGACACGCCGGTGGGCTTGACCGACCTGAAAACGCTCGGCACATCGCTCATCGACATCCATTCGCAGCACGAAAATTTGCTGCTCACCGACAACAAATTTCAAGTGCAAGTGCTTGACGTGCTGGCAAATAACCAACCCTTGCGCGCACAATATACGAAGGAATACAAAAATTTCATCGCCATTCGCAAACATTTGCAGGAATTGCAGGAAAAGGCGAAGGCGAGCACCGACGAGCGGGAATATCTGCGCTTTCAGCATCAGCAACTCGTTGAGGCACAACTGAAACCCAACGAACAAGCTGATTTGGAGCGCGAGCAGAAAACATTGTCGCACCTCGAAGAAATAAAAGCGGGGCTGTTTTCCATCGAAAATCACCTCTCTGATGACACCCACGGCGTGGTGCTCGCCCTCAAAGAGGCGTTAAACACAAGTCAGGCATTGGAAAAAATTTATCCGTCTGCGCAAGTCGCCACCGAGCGACTGCAAACGGCTTACCTCGATTTGAAGGACTTGCAAACAGACCTCAGCAGCCGACAGGAAAAATTGGAACTCGACCCTGAACGCCTGAAACTTGCAAATGACCGTCTGGACGTGTTCTATTCGTTGCAGCAAAAGCACAAGGTGCAGTCGGTGGAAGAACTTATCACGCTTCGCGACCAAATTGCAGTGCAGTTGGCAGAAATCGAAAACTACGAGGAGGTGCTTGCCAAATTGCAGCGCGAGCAGGATGCGGCGCATAAAAAGGTGCGCGAACTCGCCGCCGAACTGTCCGCCACGCGCCTGACGGCGGGTGCCTATTTGGAAAGGCAGCTCGTCGAAAAAGTCAGCGTGCTGGGGATGCCCTATATGCAGTTTGCGTGCCGAATCGACAAAAAAGACGCGCCGGATGCCACCGGAGGCGATGCCGTCTGCTTCCTCTTTTCGGCGAATAAAAATGTCGCATTGAAGCCGGTGGCGCAAACCGCCTCCGGCGGCGAAATCTCGCGCTTGATGCTGGGTATCAAGGCATTAATAGCCGGCGCAACGGCATTGCCAACCATCATCTTCGACGAAATAGACACGGGCGTGTCGGGCGAAGTGGCAGACAAAATGGGACAAATTATGCGCCTGATGGGCGATGTGATGCAGGTAGTTACGATAACGCACCTCCCACAAATAGCCGCACAGGGCAACACGCACTATTTTGTCTATAAAAACGACGAAAAAGAAACGACCGAAACAAACATCCGCCGCCTGCCGCCGGACGAGCGCATCCGGGAAATCGCGCAGATGCTGAGTGGGTCGGAATTGACGGATGCGGCGATTGAGAATGCGAAGGAGTTGTTGAAATATTTATAGCAATAACGCATCCCCCTCCGGAAAAGAAGAAAGCGCAAGCAAACACCTGCGCTTTTTTCTACCTGTTAGCTTGTTTGCAAGGTTGGTGCCTTGCTTTTCAGAGCCTACGCTGGAGGGATGACGCCTCTCTCAAGGTATTTAAAAATGCGTCTGTTTTGCGTTCTTTATCCGTTATCATTTTATCTTTCACACCTCTATATGACTCATTTTTCAACTTGAACTCATACTCATTGATTGGTGGTTTTTTTTGACAAAAAGGAAAAAAAATGCTCGCATTTGTTATGAAGATGTTTGTTATCTCATAAAATTTTAATTTGCTGTTCTCAGAAATTGTCGATTTATAATTTCTTTCATTATGCAGCAAACACAAATTTGCAATAGCACCAACTTTATCATACAATCCATTAAACTCTGATTCATCTATTTCACTATCTTTCAAGTTAGCAATATTTTCTAATCCCGTATATGACACATCCTTATTATTTTTAGATATTGAAAACTGTATTTTGTCGGATGAAGACTGCAGCATCTCTTGCAGTTTAAACATTATATCTAAATCACTGGCTGTTTGCTGAATTTTATTAAATTCATTTTGTTTTTTCAAGGTTATATATAGCAAACAAATACTTAATATACCAACTAACGGACTTAATACTCCACCATAAAAACTACCAAATTCACCCCATGCAGAAGGTTCTCCGCATGTATTATTGTGAAATCGAATAATGTATGCAACCACAGGTAGAAGTGCACACCCTATTCCTATATATACCCATTTGCTTTTAAATAAATGGTTCTACTGGGAATTGTGTGGAAAGAGCATTAAATCACCGTTAAAGAAGAGAATAGCCGTTCTGAAATTAGCGGTATTTCTGTAACCTCTTCCGATTGTTTTTAGCTCTTGTATTGCCCCGTTT
>BNTT01000170.1 GCA_025996815.1 Bacteroidia bacterium | reverse complement strand
ATTTACCAATACCCAATGCCATATCGGAATAACCCGAAAAATCACCATATAGTTGAAATGCAAAGAAAACAGTGCCCAAAGCCAGCGAACTCCCCGGATAGTTGACGGAATTATTGAAAATTTCATTGGACATCGTGGCACAATTGTCGGCGATGACCATCTTTTTGAACAGCCCCCAAAGAATTTGCCTGCACCCATCGACAGCCAAAGCGTAGTCAAAAGTCCGTTTGTTTTGCAACTGCGGGATGAGCGTGTTAGGGCGGTCGATGGGACCCGACAGTATGCACGGAAAAAAGGCAACATAAGTAGAAAATGCAACAATGTCGCGCGTAGGCTCGTATTTGCCTCTGTTGATGTCGATTACATAACTCAACAGACGAAACGTATAAAAACTAATCCCAATCGGCAAAATAATATTGAATGTGTGCAAGTTGGTTTGCAGCCCAATGCTGTCGAACAAATCCTTGAACGACGAGATAAAAAAGTTGGTGTACTTGAAATAGCCCAACACGGCTATGCCAAACACCACGCCGAGAGTGGATAGGGTCGAAGCACGCCGCGACCCTGCTGCATTGAAAATCGCAATGCCCAAGCCGTAAAAGACAAGCGTTGAGATGATTAGCAGCGGCAAAATTCGCCAATCTGCCCACGCATAAAAGACATAGCTTGCAACTAACAGCAATATGTTTTGCGCCTTAGTTTTTTCTTTGAAAACGAAGTAATACAGCGCAAAGAGTATTACAAAGAAAATTACAAATTCGATAGAGTTGAATAGCATATTATTTGTTTGTCTGAAAATTATACGATTTATCTATCAAGGCTTCAATAATATCAATGAAGTCAATAGCCTGTTTATAAAAATCTTCTGTGGTCACTCTGTCAAAGTAGATGAAATCTTCATAATCGCCCGTCTGCCTGCTCTCAAACAGGTCTGTATAAAACCTGTTCCATTTAAGCGGCAATTTTCCCTCTTTTGTATAGTGCAAAGCCAACATCCGCCGAACTCCGGCGTGAGTGTGGGCTTCTATTTCCACACTTATTAGCAAGGCGGTTACAGCATAAAAGCAGGCGTAGTACAAGCGGTTTATTGCCGTGTTCCATAATTCGTTCTCAATATGAATTGGGATTTCCTGCAATGTCTTATGTGCGTTCTCTAAGCGATAGGCAACAATTGCCTTTCTTGTTTCCCGGTCAATCATAACACAATCCCCTCCTTCATTACATTGTGATAAAATGGTGTGATAGAAAATTTATCGTTCCAAAGACGTTTAGAGAACACTTTGGGACTGATAATTACTCCCGTTTCCAATTCCACATCATATAACGGATAGGTTATATCTCTGCGTTCCTGCGGCGAGATAGTGTCCTTATCCACCAAAATCAGCAAATCAATATCACTGTCTGCACGAGCATCACCTCGCGCTTCACTGCCATACAAAATAACCGTTGCATCGGGAACATTCCTATGCAATGTATTGCCTAACGATTGTACGATTTTTTTTCTGTTCATAACGGGTGCAAAGGTAGTAAAAATCTGTGAATTGAATATCATATTGTATTTATTTTTGCGCAATACAATCAATCATCTCACCCACATCCTTCCACGAAAGAATCTCTTTAGAGGTAAATTTAATTTTAAACAACTTTTCAATCGCCACAATCAATTGAATGTGAGTCAGCGAATCCCAGCCTTCTACATCATTGGCAGTTGTTGCCTCCGTCAAATTGATACCCTCCTCGTCCAGCACATCTCTGAAAATGTCCTGCACCTTTGATAAAATTTCTCTTTTTTCCATTTTATTTCTTTGCTATGTAATTGTTTTTATTCTTATATGTGTTCACATCCAATGCCCATGCACTACCCTTTGAGGCAAATCCCAAATTTTTGTAGTGGTCGCGCACCATTTCATTCTTAGGCGTTGGGATGTATTCGCCCTCCACAGTGGCGTATCCGTTGGCTTTTGCCAAATCAACGATGGCGTTTAGCACATACGCCTCTACGCCGCGTTTTAAGACGCGACAACTCATAAACCATGTGTCGATGAACAGTGCTTGTGCATCGCGTTTCTCTAAAATGATGGCGCAAATCAAGCCGTTGTCGCCAAATTTATCTTCCAACGTAAACGACAAAGTAAAATAATTATCCGATTGCGCAATGCGTTTCACATCGTCTTCGGTGTAGCGTATCGTCCTCAAATTGAATTGGTTGGACCGTTGCGACAGTTGCGCCACGCGCGGAATAGTGAAGTTGTCAAACGGCTTGGTGTCCGACACCATATTAAGACTTTTCAAAAAATCATCTTCGTTGGTAAATGCTTCCTGAAAAACCACCCGTTCCACCTCTTTTTGATATTGGGCAGTGCGTTGCGTGTCTTCGCCGGAATAAGAAATGGTTTCAAACAGATTCAGGCTGTAGAGGTAATCCAAATAGAGCGCGGGGTCTTCCGGCAATTCCGGCACCGTGATTCCGGGCACATTTTCGCGCACAATATTGCGTTCAAAAGGATTGTCGTCCAAGAAAACCATCGAATCGAAGCCAATGTTCAATATCTTTTGAATTTTGCGGATATTATCCGCCTTGTTCTCCCAATTGGCAACAAAAACGGCAATATCCGTCAATTTCAGCACCATATCGGGATGCTTTTCAAAAGGCTCTTTCGCGATGGATTCGGTGTTTTTGCTGCACACCGCAAGAATTATCCCGCGCTGCTGCAACTTTTTGAGCCAATACTGAAACTCCGTAAACGCCTTTCCAATGCCCAATTGCCCGATTTGAATGTTGTCTATACCATCATCGCCAATCACGCCGCCCCACACGGTGTTGTCCAAGTCCAGAATCACGCATTTCTTAAATGCCCCCTGAAAAGCAGCGATAATTTGCAGCACCGACTGCGCAAAACAGGGCAAAGCATCAATGCTCACCACCATTTCCGTGTTCGTATAAACATTTGGTGCCCAGAATGTTTCGCGCCCCATCGTATTTTGAATCGTACTCACATCGCAGACATAAAAATTGCCTGTTTGCGCCGCAAATTCCTGTATCAAGAAATTCAATTTGCGCAGTTGATAGACAAACGAGGCTTCCACCTTATTGGCGTATTGCCCAAAAACGCGGTCGTCCTCTTCGGTATAATTGCAAAAAATGATTTTCGCGGTCGTCTTGCTTTGCAGAGTGGAAATGAGTTGTTTCGTGTGAGCGAATGTATCATCAGCGAAACCTAACAGGTTTTCAAAACCTGTTAGGTTTAATTTTTTATTGTATTTTTGCAGCAATTTGTGTGTCGATTCAAAAATAAGCACCACCTCTGCATGGAAGGCATACAATTCCGAATCAGGGTCTAAAATTTGCCGGTCAATCTGATTAAACTCAGCCTCAAACACCTGTAAATCAAACCCAAACTCATAGCCCGTGCCGCGCAAAGCCTGCACCAGAAACTGCGTAGCCGAATCCCCCAAAACAGCAACCTTAATCGGTGTCAAGTGAGAGAAATCTTTTTTGAGATTTTTTGATAAAGTGGTAAAATCCATCATGTCAGGCAAGTTAATTGGTTAATACTTGACTCGCGATGATGGCGACAAACACACACACCTCTCCGATAGAGCAAAAACCCTACCGACAGAAGAATCGCGAATATCAATGAAACAAGTTGCATTTTCTCGTTTTTTAATTTTCGGGCGCAAAGGTACAAAAAAAAATTCAATATTCATAATTCATAAATTCAGGGCAAACGCATCAAAATTGCAGAATATGGCTTTATTTTGATGCATCTGCCCTGAAATAATTCAACATTCATTTGCACTTCTCAAAAAAGTTGTTTACCTTTGCGCCCAAAATACGTCAAAAGTAAATGATGAACTTTTTCTCTCACGGTT
Organism: Bacteroidia bacterium; assembly: GCA_025996815.1. Lineage (GTDB taxonomy): Bacteria > Bacteroidota > Bacteroidia > Bacteroidales > Azobacteroidaceae > Azobacteroides. The sequence goes on along the minus strand of BNTT01000170.1, from coordinate 2,022 downwards.
TGGACAGAGTTATGCCTGCAAAATCAGGTGTACAGTCTATTGCAGAGTGCAAAATGGGGGGGGGGTACAAGAATTTAGTGCCACAAAGTTGCGCACTTAAAATACTGTTTACAAACATTTCTTGGAAGCATAATTATTCAGCCACATCAGGGGTTAGTGCCTTGGTGTGGCTTTTTATTTTAAAATTTTAAAAATTATAAAAATATGAAACTGTTAAAAAATTTGTTGAAAGGGATTAGAACGGAGCATTGGACACTCTTGGAGGCATTCGCCTATTTTTGGAAAGGCGTGGTTCGCGAATTGTATCACAAGAAGAAATTCAAGTGGAAATGGTTGAAGCGCGACGGCGCGCTGACTTATTTTGACTTTAACGGAGCCAAACTTCCGGATATTTCTCATCGGGGGGAAGACTTCTCTTCGCTGTTGGCTGTATTTGAAGACACCTTTCTTGTCAGCTGTTTGCATCAAGACAATTACGACAAACAGGTTGTTCTGCCGTTGGATAAAACTATGAAAGAGGGACCTTACGGTTATGTGGATGGGGCTTTTGATGTAACGGTCAAAAAAGGCGATGTGGTCATTGATGCCGGCGCGTGGATTGGCGATTTTAGTGCTTATGCAGCCTCCAAAGGGGCAGTTGCGTATGCTTTTGAGCCGGTAGAAGAAACGTACAGGTGGTTATGCAAAACACGCGATTTGAATGCGGGGCAGATTCATCCGGTAAAAAAAGGCTTGGGAAGCAGTGAGTGTGAATTAAATATGGCGATTATTGCAGGAGAAAGCGTGGCAAATCGTGTTTATAATAAGGATGATAATGGGGTTGGTTCCGAGAAAGTTAAAATTACGACCTTGGATAAATTCGTCGAAGAAAATAAATTGACACGCGTCGATTTCATCAAATCCGACATTGAGGGTGCTGAACGCGAGATGTTGCGCGGAGCAACCAAGGTCTTACAAAAATTTGCCCCAAAATTGGCAATCTGCACCTATCATTTGCCGGACGACCCTGAAGTGCTGGAAAAAATCATTTTAGATGCCAATCCGAAGTACAGGGTGGTGCACCTCCGGCACAAACTCATGGCGGCGGTGGTATGAAATTTTGCTCCTTAATGTCGTTGGCTAATTTCAAAGTGAACAATTCCGCTCCTTTTTTGTTTAAGTGCGTTGCATTATAAAAGTAGGTTGTGTCATTGCAAATAGCATCGTGGGTATAGTCCAGAAAAGGGATGTCATACTTTTCTGCAAAATTGTGGTATAGTTGCATTTCGCCATCCCAATTTTTTGTAAACTCCGTTGCTTTAATATATTGGGGAGTGAATACCAATATCACTTGAATGTCATTTTCTTTGCAATAGCTTAAATATGAATCAAATAATGCAACTATTTCAGGCTCACGTTTAGCCACAAGGCTATCCCCTAATAATATTTTGTCAAATTCGGAGCCGTTCCAATCCGCATTGTTGCCCTCATAACCTTTATATCTGATATTTGGAGTAGATGGTCGAGTAAAAACCTCCCATGTCATCCTCCACTCTGACACATAAAACCGTAAGGGGATATTTAATTCGGCTTCGGTAACTCCTTCCTTTTTAAGTTCATTCTTGAGTAAATTTTCGTGTAAGAAAGGTAAGAATTGCTTCTTATTGTACTGCCCATTTGGACGCAAAAGACTGGAAAAATCAACGTTTTGTATAATTAATTTCGGCTTTTTGTTGTACTTTTCAAATAGTTTAAGTCTTACCAGCTGCATAGGAAAGGGATGTCCATCCATTCCAAAATTATACGAATTAATATGCAATATACTATCCAAAATTTGGGGACTGATGTGCCATGTTGCTCTTGAGTTCCCGGAAATAATCACATCAGAACATATTTTTGAAGAAATAATATTTTCCTACTGCTGTTGCGTTAATATTTAACAAGAATTAACATTCAAATAAATTTAGTTGTTCTTTGACATTTTGATTGCATTGACGTTGTTCGGTAAGCAACTCACGTATAGGCGTTTTGTCGAAAGCGGAA
>BNTT01000169.1 GCA_025996815.1 Bacteroidia bacterium | reverse complement strand
TCATCCGCTCATATTCCTCTGCCCACGGAATGGAAACGGTCTTAAAAAAGCCCTTCTCATCCTTGTATCGAGGCAATTCTGCCACCAGATAGGTCTTGTACTGCCACAAGTCTAAATGGCGCCACTGACGCTCTTTCCTGTGGTCATATATCGAATAACGTGCGCCGTTATCTTCCACATAATCTAACCGATAACGCAACTTCACATCGATGTTTCCCGCGACCTCATCGGGGACAACTCCCGATACTTCCCATGCTGTATTCACAGGCAAAAGTATCTTCTCTAATATCTGACTTCCCGTATATTTTTCCATGCCGCAAAATTACTACTTTCCACACAATTCCCAGTAGAACCAATTTTAAAGGCAGTGGCATAACCGATTCTTACACGTTTTTACCGGAGGCGCACAGTATAGAATATGGCATACAGCCGTCCCCAAAAATTGGGTCTTTCAAACAAAGTAAAGAAAAAGGCAAAACAAGAACCCATATTATCGAAGTTGAAAAAGCAGACAAAGGGGTACATAAAGGTAAATTTATGTTTACAATAGGGGTTGATTTCACTGCATTGCAGGCTTTGCTTGGCAAGGAGTATTTGCTCGACACCACTAACTATGCGTTGATGGCAAAAGGGCAACCTTCCGATGCTTTCACAGTGGCTATTAGTGAAAACACCGGAACAAATGCCAAATACACACATAAAATCCAACTCTCTACAAACAAGCAAATACCCACAGGAGATGTAGAAATTACGCTTGTCAACAAAGAACCAAGTTGGATAAAAGATAAAAACGACGATTCGGGATTGAATATTAATGCCGCGGGAGCAATGGATAAAACCTACGGGATAAAATATCTGGTAGGCGGTATTGAAGATGCCTATAACATTGTGGTAAAAGAAACGAAAGACAACTTTCAATCTTATGCAAAGATAAAAGTAAATATTAGTAAATAAATTTTAAAAATATTATAGTATGTTTGAAACAATTTTTTCTTGGTTTGATTCTCTGTTTGGAGATAACTTGGCAGAACATTTAGCCGGTAGAGGGTTTAGTCCTGAAATTGGTGATTATGATTACATTAACACCAATTTGTTTGATGTTTGTGGAATAGTAGGATTAGTGACGGCAACGCTGCTTTGCGTGTTTTTCTACTATCTGTGGAATCCTGCTTACGGCAAGCGTTGGAAATGGTATTTGATGCTTGGCACAGTGGCTGTGATTAACTTAATCGTGGGGTGGGCTATCCCCTACACCGATTTGATAAATGAAAACATCAATGTTGGTGAAGGATTGACCGTTTCCGGCTTAGACTGTTTTATGTTTGGTTTTTCCGACCTCATCATATCGGCAGTCTTTTTCTTTATTATATCCTGCATAATAAAGTGGGGGAGTACCGGAAACAAATACATCCCTTTTTAATCGTAATTTTTAATTCGTAATGATATGAGTAAATTATATGTTTTCGGAATAGGTGGCACCGGCTCGCGGGTGCTGAAGTCGCTGACAATGCTGTTGGCGGCTGGGGTAAAAATCAATGCGGACGAAGTGGTGCCGATTATCATTGACCCCGACTTGGCGGCGGCGGATTTAACTCGCACGGTGAAGTTGATGCAGGATTATGTGAAAGTGCGCGACCGTATCAATGTGGATAACTCTGCAAAAAACAGTTTCTTCAAAACTAAAATCAATATGGATATTATTCCATCGGGAAGAATACCGGTGCAAAACACCAAAGATAGTAGTTTTAAGGAATACATTGGCTTGTCGCTTATGAAAGACGAAAAAGGCGATGAAAGTCCCAACTATGCTTTGGCTTCGATGTTGTTCTCCCAAAAGAACTTGAATGCAACAATGGAAGTTGGTTTCAAAGGCAATCCTAATATCGGGAGCGTAGTGCTGAACCAATTCTCTTTTTCCGATGAATTTAAGGCATTTACAAGTTCGGTAAAAGCCGATGACAGGATTTTTGTTATCAGTTCCATTTTTGGTGGAACAGGTGCAAGTGGGTTTCCGCTTTTGGTAAAAGAAATTCGTAAACCAAAAGGCAAAAACGAAAACGAATTGATACGCAATGTGCCAATTGGCGCAGTTACCGTGTTGCCCTATTTTGACGTGAAAAATGACGAAGACAGCGAAATAGACTCTACCACGTTTATTTCTAAAGCCAAAGCGGCACTATCGTACTATGATGTTAACCTCAAGGAAGTTAATTCTCTGTACTATATAGCCGATAAGGAAACTAAGGCTTACGAAAATTCGGAAGGAGGTGCCACACAACGCAACGAAGCGCATTTTGTGGAATTGGCGGCGGCATTGGCGGTCGTTGATTTTGCGGCACAGCAGGACAACAGTTTCGCAACAATTGATGGCAGAGTGCAAAACCCGACTTACAAGGAATTTGGTATCAAAAATAAGACAGAACAAATTATTTTCAACGATTTGTGTGATACAACCAATCTTACTATCAAAAAGCCGATGACGCAATTCTTGTTGTTTTGCAAATATCTGAATGAGCAATTCAATGAATCGTATCGTATTCAGCCTTGGGCAATGGACCATAAAATTGATGATAACTTTGTGCGCCAACAATATTTTCAATCGGATTTAGCCGGTATTAAAAAAGCCTATCTCGAATGGTTGCAAGAAATGAGTAACAACACTCGCGCTTTCTCGCCATACGATTTGAGCGAAAAGAAAAACGATGTGTATGGTATGATAAAAGGGGAATTGCCGGCAAAAGGGAGAATTTTCGAGTCCAATAATTATGCTTTGTTCGAGGATAAATTAAATTCGATACAGAATAAGGCTACGGACAGCAGTTCAAAGGCACTCCATTATTTCATGGAACTTTTTTATTTGGGAACGGAAGAATTAGTTAAATCAAAATTTAGAATTTAAAATTTAAATGATATGAGTCACATATTTAGATTACACGAACAAGCCGTAGGCAACTGCGAAGATTGGCAAGGAGATGGTGGTGACACCACTAAGTATACCTCAAGTGAGATAGAGGAAATGCAGGACGCATCACCCAAGAGAGAAATAACTTCTATTCCATCGCCTTTTGCGAGGATAGATTTAGTAAAAACTGCTTTCAAAAAAGTGAACAAATTGGGCATTGATGGCGACACCATTCATCATAAAATGGTGTCTGAATGCCTTGATGTGGGTCAAATCTTTTTCAATTTTGACAAGTTCATAGGTCAAATAGAAATAATGGCTTGGGATAAAGAAAACGATTTGGAAAAATTGTTGAATTCGCCTCACGCGAAACACCAACAGTTAGGCAGAACCTACGACCTTTACCTGCAACAAGATGGTGAAGCATACAATTTTGACCGGATGCAGCAAATGTATTTTTTGAACTTTGTCAAGGGACCATCGAAAATCAACATTATCGGTGCTACTTCGCCTGCTACGCTGTTTTTTACTTCGGCAAACGATTTGAGTTATGTGTCCAAAGCAATCCGTTTTGGCAACGATTCCCCGTTCGATGGCGAATATATTCCACTTTACAAAAGAGATTTGGAATATCAGAAATACTGGTATTTGTTGCAGCAGAAAACGCCCAATTTTTCGGAATTATTTGAAGAAGTGGATGAGTATTTGACAAAAAATTTTGAAAACCTCAACCCCGACGACAAAGAGAAGATGCGTGAAAATTTAAAGACGGAAGAGCTTACGCAATATACTGATGTTACTTTGGACACTGCCGGACATGTGGTGCAGGTAATTGACGGCTTGGGGCTGAAGCAGCAAAAGCAAAATCCCTCAGAAGTCGGGGCTGTCAGTGATTTTGTGATAAAGTCTGATGCCACTATCAACGGACTTTTGCCTCTGGTGTTGCCTGTGGAAACTTATGTGCTGCCAACCGTTTACGTCAAAGAGAAATGGGATAAAAATACTGTTGTGCCATATTACGATAGTAAGCCCCTGGAAAAACGCAGATTGCCGAAAGATGAAACAGAGTATCCTTACCTCACAATCGGCGATTTCCTCGAAGATACCATTGTGCGTATGCCCTACAAATTAAACAAGAACAGTTTTTTCGATGGCAATCTTGACAAAAATGAGGAAAAAGGCAAAGATGGTAATACGTATATATTCAGTTTCCTATTGCCATTGCGCGACTTATTTTTCAAATTTTTCTCTGTTGATGACCTGCAAACAATGGAAATGGACGACAAAAAAAAAATGTTTGAATTGCAAAATCACGCCACCGGAGTTCGCGCTATTTTGCGTATCCCAATTAAGGAAGGATATATCGAATATCGCCGCAATTACTTTGAAGCCGTGCCGCTCAACCAAGAAACCAACGATGGTGCACTGATAGACAAGAATTTTGGCTTGGGCGTTTTACCACTGATAAGATTTCCCGAAGCGGTGAATGAGCATTACCGTATTGCACTTTTCGATAAAGGGAGGAACGATATTCATATTACTTGCCGAGATAGAGAAGATACAGTGGATGCTGTTGCCCATATTGTGCGAAAAGAAAAAACAAATACTTGCAGTATCGAATCCTATGTTATTAATAACAATTTCGACCGAATCGTTGTTAATTTGGGAAATAATCATAATGGAATAATTGTACCTAAAATTGAAAAACCAAAAGATGGTACCACTGAGTTTACTTTTGCTATTGATTTTGGCACAACAAACACACACATTGAGTATTGTATCAATGACAACAAAAACAAACTTGCAGCATTTAATATCAAAGCAGAAGAAAAACAACTAATCCGTCTGCACGAAGACTACACAGACCACGATATTGGAAAAGCCTTTGAACATAATTTTATTCCTGAAACGATTGATGAGAATGCAGGTTTTTCGTTTCCAATGCGTACCGTTTTTGTTGAACGTAAGGGTTTAAACTATGATACCAATCCCAATACATTAGCAGATGGTAACATTCCTTTTTTATACGAAAAGGATATAATTCTTCCGCATAATAAACTGAAAACAGATTTGAAATGGGGCGAAAAAGCAAGTGATGCTGTAAAACTTTACTTGGAAAATATATTTATATTATTGCGCAATAAAGTGTTACTTAACGACGGAGCTGTGGAAAAGACAAAAATCATTTGGTTTTATCCTGCGAGTATGACTATTGACAGACACAATGACTTGGAAGATGTATGGAAGCGTTTATATGGTGAGTATTTTGGAAACAATTTGTCCAATCTGATTTCTATTACTGAATCTATTGCACCATTCAGTTATTACAACACTTCTTGCAATGCCGATACAAGAGTAGTAACTATTGATGTGGGTGGGGGAACTACTGATGTGTATTCTGTAGAAGAAGAAATTCCTAAAATGCTTTTATCTTTTCGTTTTGCTTCAAATGCGGTTTTTGGGGACTCGTATAATGCAAGTTCCAATAACAATGGTTTTGTAAAACTCTATTGTAATAAATTCTTAAAGATATTAGATGATAATGGTTTGACAGGATTAGCAGGTGCATTGAGGGATATACAAAATTATGGTATCTCTTCTGATATAATTGCGTTTTTGTTTTCCTTGGCTGCAAATAAACAGGTAGCCGCAAACGAATCATTAGACTTGCTTTCGGAATTGGCGAGAAACAAAAAAATAAAATATGTATTTATAGTTTTCTATGGTGCTATTTTATATTATGTTGCTCAAACAATGAAAGTAAAAGGTTTAAACAGACCTTTAACATTGGCATTCAGCGGAAATGGCTCAAGAACCTTGAGAGTATTGTCGTCTAAAAATGATATTATTGGCGAATACGCTAAGCTAATTTTTGATGGAGTTTATCAGCAAAATGAAAAACGACCACAAATTATTTTTGAACCTAATCCTAAAACAGCCACTTGTAAGGGGGGGCTTTTAGTTCCTGTGTCACAAGAGCCGAATGATATTAAGAGTATTAAATCTACTTTATTGGGCGATGATATGACTGTTGCCGACAAAAAAATAAAGTACAATGACATTACTGATGAAATAAAGGATAATATTGTGCAGTCGGTATGCGATTTTTTTGGG
>BNTT01000168.1 GCA_025996815.1 Bacteroidia bacterium | reverse complement strand
CTATTGATATCTTTCGGAATGGCATCATGCGGAGAAGACAACTACGATGGACCCCAAGAAACATTCAGAGGGAAATTTATAGATAAAGGCACTAAAGAACCATTCCAAACGGCTATCGGCAATATTCAGTACATTTTTCATATCAACTATATTTTTCATATCAATTATATTTTTTATTAATTATTATTAATAACCCGGATTTTGCTTACAGTTCGGATTTGTAACTGTTTCAGGTATTCGCTGATAATAATATCTGGTGTCGAAATTATAGAGATAGTTATGTCCCTTTATCTCCTGATATCTTGCATCAAAGAAATATTTATCAGCATCTGTTGAATAGAAAGCGAATAAGACCCTGTAACGTCTATTGTTCTGTTCATCATAGAAGATTCTCCAACGTTTCAAATCCCAATAGGTCTTGTGTTCGAAAGCAAGTTCTTTCCGCCTTTCCGTCCGCACTACATTGATATCGCTCAGGGCTGTCGCGCTTGTCAATAGCGTTGCTCCGGCGCGTTTTCTGATAAGGTTGATACAGCGGAACGCCTCATCTTGGTAATTTTCGCCTGACGAAGCGGTGGTAACTCCCGCGAGGAACAATTCGTTAGCGGCTTCGGCGCGGTTAAGCAACACTTCGGCATACCGTATTTCAATCCAACTTTGATTCGATGTAGCACCGGTAGTGTTTATCAGGTCAGGATTCAAGTATTTGCGAAGATAGAACCCGCTGATATTACCGAAATCCCAATCCGATACCGGACCGCTTTCTCCTGACCTTTTCATCTGTGAGCCGTCGTTTAAAGTAATGAAGGTGAGGGGGTCATTATTGAATGCAAAACTGCCGGAAAGTTTTAAATCACTTGACTCAGTATATATGGTGTTGTAATTGACAACGCTTCCGGCAGGCATGAGAGGCTCAATACCGGTGCCTACAGGACCTGTCCATATTCCGCGGCGCAACTCTATTGTTTCGTTTTTGAACTGAGACATAGGAAGAATAACTGTCGCGTTCAAACGAGGTTCGCAGTTCGCGAAAGCATCGAGAGGCGAATTGTATAACTTATATTTACCATTGGCATCCAAATTTTGGAAGTTACCGCTGGCGTCTTTATCAAAGCCTTCAAACATTTCAACGAAGTCTAAAGTAGGGCACACTTCCGAATCATTGTTTCCCGAAGAAGTCTGCTTCGGTTGTGTGTTATCATCAAAGTCGTGCATCGATTCCGGACTTTTAAAATACCTCACGAAAATATTCTCTTTTGTATCGTTAAGAAAAATCGCACCAAAGTTAGCCGCTTGTGCTGCCTTGTTGCCATCCACCCATTGCGCTTCGTAGAGTCCGTAGGCGGTTGTTTCGTCCAAAATCTTGGAAGCATCGTAAGCCGCTTTGAAATAATCGTTTGCGCGATTAGCCGGTACGCCGCATATCCTGGCACCGTTGTACTCTTCGTCGATAGTGTTATATTTTGCGATGGAACCGGCATGAAGCATTGTACGCGATTTCAACGCGGCAGCCGCATACTTGGTTGCGCGACCTTTTTGATTGGTCGGAGGCAGGTTCGCTATTGCATAATCCAAATCCGAAGCGATAAGGTCCCAGATGGCTTCTTCCGAAGCGCGGAACATCTTTGTGCCTTCAATATCAACAGTCGCCGGATAATCTATCACAGCATCCACCTTAGGCACGCCGCCATAGCGTTTTACCAGCGAATAGTAGAGGAACGCCCTTATAAAATAGGCTTCTGCTACATACGTTTTAAAGTTTAACGGAGTGTGCGCCGCCGCGTATTTCGGGAGTGTTTCTATAAACATATTCACATCTCTCATAGCCGAATAGGCGAAACCCCAATAACCCGCCTCGTCTAACTGCACCGCACCCGGTGTGTCGCGACCCACAGCTTCGCCGGTCGTGCACGATAGGTGCCGATACTTGCTATTACCGTTATTGAATCCTTCGTCATAAGAATAACGGAAATCTTCCAGAGGAATCCGACTGTACATCCGGGCTATCTGGCTCATTGTTCCTACTGTCGTACCGAATATTTCCGGGTCGCCGATGATGTTTTTAGGCGGGATATCCAGGTCGGAACATGCCATAGATGAACCCAAACAAATCAATAAAATATAATTTTTAAGTTTCATAATTTTATGTGTTTAAAATTTTACATTAATACCTACTGTCGCCGTTTTGTTAAGCGGATAGTTATAGCCCAAGTCACTCGGGTTGCTTCCGCTTAGAGCCATATTGAATTCCGGGTCCAGATACTTTAATCCGGTAAATGTCAACAGATTGTATGCACTGACATATATCTTTACATTATTTACACCTACCGTCGAAAGCCATTTTTTAGGAAGCGTATATCCGAGTTCAATAGTCTTGAGCCTCAAATACGAGGCGTCATGGGCATTAAATTCAGAATAGACGTTAGGGTCGGTTCCCGTAAGTGCATAACGACCCTGCACCCATTGCGCGGAAGGGTCATAAGGGCTTGCCAACGGGTCTATCGGATGCCAACGGTCCATAAACTGGGTGAGCACATTGGTATCCGCATAAACAGGTGTTAACAAAAATTCCCGCGGAGCGACATAACGTCTACCGGCACCCTGCCACAGCATCGTCAAATCAAATCCTTTCCATGCTCCCGACAGAGTGATGCCGTAATAAATAAGCGGAACCTGACCGTTCGTCGCGAGCGGATGTACATCTAAATCGCTGATTTGACCGTCATTGTTCCAGTCTTGATATTCGTAGTCCCCCAAAACGGTACCGCGACCTATAAAAACAGGATTGTAATATATTTCATCCCAACTTGTGATGCGTCCGTTTGCGCCTAAACCCCACCAGATGTTATTGTAGCGGTCATTGGTGTTCTGACGCCAATTGGTGTATGAATTACCATCTTTCGCCCGCTCAACATACTCTGTTTTATTCCTTGTATATGACACATTGCCACTTACCCGATAGCTAAAGTCGCCTAAATTTTGCCGATGGGTGATTTCTATTTCAAAGCCTCTTGACAAATCGCCGTTAAGGTTTTCCTGAGGTTGTGAAGCACCTACAAGTGACGTAATCGTTAGTGTGCGATTTGCCAACAAACCGGAGCGTCTCCGTTGGAAATATTCGGCGGTTACGCCCAATAGCCCGTTCCACGCGCCAAAATCCACCCCAAAGTTCAGCATATCGGATTTATACCAGGAAATCCCTGTATTTGCCAATCCCTTATTAGTCGAGCCATATACAAATGTTCCGTCAAAAATAGAACCGGCAGGTAATCCAACAACATTGCCGCCCACCGGATAGGTATATCCTGTTAAGAAATTGTAATCGGAAGTTCCGCTATCGTCAAGCATTCTACCATAAGACCCGCGCAGTTTGAGATTATCAATGAAATTAAGCGGCGAATTTTTGAAAAATCCTTCTTCCGAGATACGCCAACCTGCCGAAATGCCCGGAGTGGTCGCCCAACCGGCATTAGCGGGATGCCTCGATGAGGATTCGCTTCTTAACGTAAATTCAACCAGATATTTACTCGCGTAATCATATTTAAGACGTCCCAGATAAGCATTATAGGCATAATCATAAAGAGCACCCGAAGATGTCGATTGATTTATTTGCATACCGGTGGTTATACCCGCAAATATCTGATTTATAGGGAATAATGCCTGCCTGTAGCCGGAGAAGTTATCGCCTGCCCGGTATGTATCTTCGTAAAGCACCATCGCCGATACATTATGTTCGCCGAATTGCCGGTCGAAACCGATTTGTAGATTCCAAAGATAATGGTTTTTGCTGGAAAAATACCGGTACACCCTGTTCGGAGCGTCGTATTGACTGTTCCATGTGTGCGCCTTTCCGCCCGAATCATACAGGTCATAGGCTTTCATAAACTCTTTGTCGTCGTCTAACGCATAGTCGTAGCTGTACATAGCGTTCGCATACAATCCTTTAACCAAAGGGAAGTCATATCTTAGCGCAGCATTTGTCTGTAGCCCTTTGCCTCTGAATAAGTTCTCTCCGGTCAAATCCTTGTTCATCATGGCGGCAGGGTTTTTCAGCCCTCCGTTCTGTGGTTGCCAATACTGCCTTTCTTCTTCGTTATAAAAAACCTGATCCAACGGTTGCATAAGCCACGTATTGCGTACCACGTCAGATGAGCTGGCAACAGCTGATTCCCGCGCATGCATTGAGCCGGCTAAATTTAAGGTGAACCGCAGTCGTTTGGTAATCTGAGCCGTAACATTGCTGCGGAGGTTGTATTGCTCATAATTCATCGCATTCGTCCGAAGGAAACTGGCTTGCGACTGATAGCCGAGACTCGCGTAATAAGAAATGTTGTCCGAGCCTCCGGTAGCACTCAAGGTATGCGAAGTTTGGGGCGCACTCTCGCGGAAAACTTCCGATTTCCAATCGGTGCTCTTCTTTATGCCGTAACGGTAAGCATCGATTTGGGCATCGGAATAGGGACGATTCGGATTATCCGCATTGTGCATTGTCCGTTCGTTGACTAATGTCATCCAGTCCACGGCATCCCCCAAGTCCGGAAAGTTGGAGGGAACTTGCAGCGACAGATTCCCCGAATAGCTGAGGTTGAGTTTCCCTTTTGCACCATTCTTGGTTGTAACGAGAATAACGCCGTTTGCGGCATTGACCCCGTAGATAGCTGCCGAAGCGTCTTTAAGCACAGAGATACTTTCAATATCTTCTGCGTCCAAACGGGCGATATTGCTGCGAGGTACTCCGTCAATAACGACCAACGGGCTTCCCAAACCGCGGATGTCTATTGAACCGCCGAATGTGCCGGGTTCGGATGAGTTCTGAACGACACGCAGCCCCGGCAGCTTACCGGTCAACATATTTCGGACATTCTCAATCTTTGTCGTAATAATGTCCTCATTTTTAATGGAAACAACAGCACCTGTCAACGTGGCTTTCTTTTGTGTGCCGTAGCCCACGACCACCACCTCATCAAGGTCGCTTACTCCTTCCTCTAAAATAACATTAACACTTGTTCTGCCTCCCACAGCAACCTCCTGTGTAGCATAACCCAGATAAGACACTACCAGCACAGCATTGGAAGACACCTGCAGGGTATATCGCCCAACCACGTCGGTGGCAACTCCATTGCCGGAATTGCCTTTTTCACTCACGCTGGCTCCGATGATTGGACCATCCGCATCAGACACCACGCCATTTACGGCGATTTTTGCCTCTTGGGGCGAGTTGGCATTTATGCTGTATCCCTCCCACGTTAGAGGCAATGCCACGCTTAGCAGTAGCGGAAACAAACCATTTTTTAATTTTCTCTTCATAACAAACTTATTTTTAATTGATAGAAATGTTTTTCATTTTTCTACTATTTTTTATTTTACGAAAGCTTTTACCATCAGTGCTTTCCCTTTTCCTTCATTTGTGATCGTATAAACCCCCGCCGCCGCCGGAATCACAAACGTTTCCGCATAATTAAAACGTTGCTTCATCCCTTGCGCGGTTTCCACGATTACGGAACTTCCTTCCACCAACATCCAAACATGGCATTTGTTATTGGTTTCGATAGTGATTTCTTTGTCGAACGAATAGCGGTGCACATCGTAAAAATGGTTGGCATGAGTGGGCAGGTGCTCTACTGTGTAGCGGTCGTTGGTGTCCAAGACGCAGGGTTGGCTGATAAATTCCCGCTTTATCCGGTCGCCTTGACGGTCGAAATAGACGTTTTTCATGCCGTGCTCAATGTTGATGGGGCGTGGCTTGCCGTCGAGGTCGAGGCGCACCCAGTCATACATTTTGAAGGTGAAAATGTAGGGGGCACTGCTTATTTCGAGCACCAGATTGTCTTTCCCCATCCGCTTCGATTTTCTCGACACGTTCGACGGCGGCAACCTTTCCGTGCAATGCCACCCGCGACCGGAGTACATAAAATCGGAATTTGGGATGCCGTTTACGCAGGACGAAACCTACTATATTCTTGATTGCCAAAATGAACCGGTGGTGTATTTGGGTTTTCAGGATGGCATCAATCCCGAAGAATTTCACCACACTTTGACCGAAAGTGAAAAAACGGCAAAAACGATTGATATAGAACGCTTTGTGCAAAAGCATAAGGCAAAAAAGCACGATTTGTTTCTGATTCCAAACGGCACCATTCATGCGTCGGGCAAAGACAATCTGGTGCTCGAAATAAGCAGTGCCCCCTACATTTTCACCTTCAAAAT
>BNTT01000167.1 GCA_025996815.1 Bacteroidia bacterium | reverse complement strand
TATATTAAACTGATACAGAAGAAGATAAATAGCCGTCCAAGAGAAAAACTCGGCTTTAAGTCTCCAACTGAAGTTTTTTATCTATCTTTGTAGAACTTTTTGTCGCACTTAGAAGTTGAATCCACCGACCCTGGAAGAGGCAGAGAATATTTGGCGAATTAAATTATTTATCGTAAATTTGCAACTTGTTACGAATTTAGCAATTTTAAATTTTATTATTATGGTTACACGTAGAAGTTTTTTGAAAGCGGGCGGGCTGGCTGTTGCCGGGCTTGCCTTGGATGGTTGGTCGTCGCAACAGGCTGTGGCTGCGGCAAATGCGCCCAAAACGGCAAACGCCGCCAATCGGGTGAACCTTGCCTGCATTGGCATCGGGAATCGTGGAGAGCAGATTATTGAGGAGTTCGAGAAAACCGGACTGGCTAATGTGGTGGCTCTTTGCGATGTTGACCTCGGCGCCAAGCATACGCAAAAGATTTTGGCAAAATATCCAAAAGCCAAGCAGTTCAAGGATTTTAGGGAGATGTTCGACAAAATCGCGGGTGAGTTTGATGCCGTAGCCGTTGCAACGCCCGACCATTCGCACTTCATCATCAGTATGCTGGCGATGTCGCAGGGCAAGCACGTTTATGTGGAAAAACCGATGGCGCGGACATTCTACGAAGCCGAACTGATGATGAACGCCGCCCGTCGATACCCCAAAGTGGTGACGCAGGTGGGCAATCAGGGGCACTCCGAAGGCAATTATTTCCAATTCAAAACATGGCTCGAGGCGGGCATTATCAAAGATGTTACCGCCGTGAGCGCACACATGAATAACCCCCGCAGGTGGCACACCTGGGACCCCAATATCGGCAAACTGCCCGAAGGACAGCCCATTCCGTCTTCGTTGGATTGGGACACGTGGCTTATGGCGCGTCCCTATCACGATTACAACGAAAAATATCACTACGGCGAATGGCGCAGTTGGTTTGATTTTGGGATGGGTGCGCTCGGCGATTGGGGTGCGCACATTATGGATACCGTCCACGAATTTTTGCAACTCGGACTGCCCTACGAGGTCAATCCCCTGAAACTGACGGGGCACAACGATTATTTTTTCCCTATGTCGTCGACCATTTTGTTCCGTTTTCCGGCAAGAAACCAAATGCCGCCGCTCGATTTGACGTGGTACGATGGCGTCGACAATCAACCGCCGCTCCCCGTTGGCTATGGCGCATCGGCACTCGACCCCAACATTCCGCCCTCCGGCGCAGGCGAAGTAGTGGCAGCTAAAATCAACCCCGGCAAGATTATTTACGGCAAAGACCTGATTTTCAAAGGTGCTTCGCACGGCTCAACGCTCTCGATAATCCCCGACAGCAAAGCCAAAGATATGGCATCCAAACTGCCGCAAGTGCCGGCAAGTCCGTCTAATCACTTCGCCAACTTCCTGCTGGCTTGTCAGGGACGCGAAAAGACGCGGTCGCCGTTTGAAATACACGGCACGCTCAGTCAGGTGTTTTCGCTGGGAGTGATTGCGCAACGCCTCAACACGCGCCTTCTGCTCGACCCCACGACTAAGCAGATAACCAATCACGCATTTGCTAACGCCATGCTCACGCAGGAGCCGCCGCGCAGGGGGTGGGAAGATTTTTACAAACTATAATACTATTGCATTATGAAAAAGAACTTAACCCTGCTTCTTCAGGCAGTCCTTGTGGCGATAGGCATCGGCGTTTTCGTCTTTATGCTTTGGGAGCCGCAGCTTGAGGGCGTGAACGCACACAAAACGCTCTTTGAGATATACTTCAAAGACCCATTTGTAGCATATCTGTATGCGGCATCCGTTCCGTTTTTCGTGGCACTCTATCAGGCGTTCAAGGTATTGGGATATGTCAGGCACGACAAAATATACTCACAGCCGGCGGCGAACGCTTTGCGAAAGATAAAATATTGCGCGTTCATTACGGCGGGCGCGATAGCAGCGGCAGATGCCTACCTCCTCCTGCTCGCCCCCCGCAACGACAGCGACGACCCCACAGGGGCTGTAGTGCTGGGTATGGCGGCTATTTTTGTATCTGTCATCGGCGGCACGGCGGCGGCAGTGTTTGGGCGGACTGTGCGGAATGGCGTGAATGCTTCGGCTAAAAAATTGTAAATTATCTTAAAAATTGTAAATCATTTTGCCATTTTAAAAATAATTACTACCTTTGCGCCATTCTAACAAAAGACGTATGTACAGACAGTTTGCAGATATGACTTCGGTAACTTCCCGCCGCGATAATAATCACGGCGGGCTGCAATATTCTGCCCCCCCCCCCCCGCATTTCAGGAAAATTTATCGTGCAATAGCGGGCATTGTAAATGCCCTTTTTGCGCATATTTTTGAGGTACCTAAAATACCCTGTTTTTTGGCATCGCTAAAAACGCCAAAAACGGTTTTTTTTTTCGTATCCTATACTCAACAAAAAAAATCTATGTTGTCCCATCGGCATAACGGGGATAATGCGCAATGGTCTGAACGGGCGCAAAATAAACAAATACTGTTCCAAACAATTTGCAAAGGGATTTTTCGCTTTCCACCTTTGCAAAAGGGTCAATAAAGGAGGGCAATAATAATTTAATTGTCCGTATAAGGAACGGACGTAAAGCAAAAACATTATGGCAAGTAAAGTAGCAACCTATGCATTCACAGACAAATCGTGTTATGAAGCAGCAAAAGACTACATTAAAGAGAATTACGGAAATGATAGTTGGGATCCAGGCACCACAAGCGACTATTGGTTACTTCACATCACGAGTGATTGTGCCAACCCTGGCGACGCAGGACGAACTTGTTTGAGTTACAATGGAAAACCCTATTGATTGACAGATGTCCGCCGATAGCAATTCGGTTGTCGGCGGGCTGTTTTATTAATCATTTAAATTTTTAAAATTATGAGTATAGAAATATTGAAAGAAAAACGGCGGCATTCTATTAAGGTAGTTTGCACATTAGGGTTGGCAGCAACGCCATTAGTAGAAAATTTTGGAGACTCAAGCCGTGCTGCACGTAGCCATGAATCCAGCAACGGATTCATAGGCGTGATTTGGTTTTTATTTTATTTCCTAATATTTACCATTCCTTGGGCAATAATCGCGTTTGTTGTTCATTTTCTCAAATTAATTTACTATTCTATTGAAATAAATTCAAGCAAATGATTTTAACAAAAGTCCGATAAGGAGCGGACGTAAAACAAATAAAAATGAAAAAGAGTTTAATAATTTTAGCAACAGTTGTGGTGATGAACTTTACAGCGTGTTACTCACAGAGTACGCCAGAGTCGTTTGGTAATAATTTATTCGCAACATTGAAAACGTTCTCAAACTCCAATGAGCAGAGCTCGTATGATCAGTTTTCAGCAGATTTTCTTCAAAAAGATTATGCCAATGGATGCTATAAAGAAATTATATCCAAAGGCATAGAAAAAGGAGTAGATTGGAGTAAAATTCAATTTATAAAATACTATCACAAAGAGTTTCAAAAAAACGGAAAGAAATATAGTAGTGGTGTACTCAGTGTGAAGTTGTCAGCGAAGTCGGATTACAAAAATTTTGCTTTCTATACCCTGAATATTCAAGTTGGTCAGTCGTATTATGTATTGAAGTGTAATGACAAGTGGTCGCGAGACACCAATCCGATTCCTGATGATAGGGCAAGAAGTGTTTTGGATAACATAGCAAAAGATTGGGTACAATAAAACAGGTAGATGACATTTGTAGAGAATGTGGTGGCAGGATATGTTTTGGTACTATAGATTGGTAGATAAAGTGTTGAAACTATTAAAGTCCGATAAGGAGCGGACGTAAAACAAATAAAAAAATGAAAAAGAGTTTAATAATTTTGGCAACCTTGATTGGGTTTGGAATGAGTGCTTACGCACAGTCGCAAGAACAGAAATTTTATATTAGCGCTACTTTCAAACCGGCTTTCATTTCGCATCCTGATAAAGAAAAACAGCGCGAGCATCGCAAATCTTTTAAGAATGATAAAAGTTGTTTTACATTCAGAAAAGATGGTACATTTGATTTTTCTGATTATGATGGTAAAAAGCGAACAGGCGAGTATTATATTTCAAAAAAAGCACGGTTTAAATATGCGAACATAACATGGGATAATAATGCAAAAGAAGAAAAAATATCAATGTCCGATAGTTATCTACAATTTCGCTATAACGGAACATTTTTCGTAGAACAAACTGAATAGTGGTAATACTGCCATTTCTCCCTGATAGCAATTGGGTTGTCGGCGAGCTATTTTATTAATTTAAAGTCCGATAAGGAGTGGACGTAAAAAGTAAAGTATTAAATGGAAATATTTTTATTTATTGTATTTCTTGCGGTGATGGGCATTATTGTGAAAAATGTAAAAGACTTTTGGAATAAAATTACCAGATAAATTATATTGTCGGTGGGCTATTTATTAACTCCGATAGTTCCATAACGCAGAGAGTTGGGCGGTATTAACAGCGAGTAGTTTATCAGTGAGCAGCGACCAATGAGCAGAGTGGCTTATTGGTCGTTGCTTGCTGTCAGTTGGTCACTGAAAATGTTTTTGTTAGTTGCTTGTGGAATGGGGAAATTTTTGTACATTTGTGGTGTAATGTTTATTTAAATAGAAAATTATGAAACAATCAATAGATGAAATCAAAAGAAATTACCCTGATGAATGGTTAATTTTGGGCGACCCCGAAATGAGTCAGGATGGGCAACGAGTGCTTAACGCTACATTGTTGTATCACGGAACGGATAAACGCAAATTGGCATATATGGAAAAGCCGTTGCTGAAAACTTGCAATACAAGTGCTTTGTTATTTAACCGCGTTACTGTGCGCAAAAAATCTGTTATGGTAGGCGGACGCACTAAAAAGAGATATGCAGTTGGTATTGGATACAGGTGCGTCGTGCACAGCTTTTGATAGTAATGTGTTGTTGATGGAGGGATATGTTCTTGGCAATTCCATAGGAACTATGTGTGTAGAAACCTCAAACGGCATAATAGATGTTGATGTATTTGTGGTAGAAAGTCTATCGGCATTCGGCATTACGCGGCATAACGTGCAAGTGCAGGTGTATGATTTTCTTGCACACGGCATTTCGTCCACTTATCAAGGTGTGCTTGGTTTGGATTTTTTTGAAGATACTGAATTTTGCATAAACCTCAAGAATAATACTATTCAAATAAATCAATACCCTTGACAGCTTCATTTATTTTTGTTAGTTGTTTGTGGAATGGGGAAAAAGTTGTACCTTTGTGGCAAAATAAAAATGTAATTATTATGGAAGCAACGATACAACATTTTACAAATCACGTAGATGATTTGTTTGCCAAAGTGGAAGATATTCGCGAACCGCTTGTGGTGGAGCGGATAGGAGAAAATATGGTCATCTTGGCTCAAATGGATTACAACGGAATTATAGAAACACTTTATCAAATGAGTTCGCCTGTGAACGAAAAATTGGTGGATGGTGCTTTGCAGGAACTTCGTAACGGCGGAGGTTGTGAGTATAAAATTGGTAAAAGAATGGCTACCGTATGAAAATCGTTTTTTCAACACTTGCCCAAACAGATTTTCATTATTGGGAACAAACAGGCAACAATGCCATACTTAACCGTATAGATAAACTTTTGTTGGACATTCAAAAGCATCCTTATATGGGAATTGGCAAACCGGAGCCCTTGAAGTATAAATATGCAGGGGTTTGGTCGCGCAGAATTACCGAAGAGCACAGATTGTTATATTACTGCGAAGCAAACATATTGCACATTGTTTCTTGCAGGTTTCATTATAGATAATTATTACCTTAGATAGGCTGAATGCTCGGTAGCGCATAGGGTTGGGCGGCAATTACAATTGCCCGGCAAAAAAAAAGCAAAAAAAGTTTGGTTTGAATAGAATTTTTGCCTAACTTTGTCGCCGAATTGTTGTAGTAACAATTCATAACAAATTTTGTTAAACAATTAAATTAAGTATTTATGAGAAAAGCATTCAAAAACTTTGCAAATGTGCTGCTGTTTAGCGGTGTGTTTGTAGCGGGGGGGGGGGCAAACCACCTAAGATCGTAAGCTCCCCAATCCGCAAAAATCGCTGTTACACGCGTGGTGTCTGATCCGGCCGCTCCGCTCATCGGCGCGAGGGTAGTAGAAAACGCCAATCCGGCCAACGGTGTACCAACCCACATGGCCGGAACATACTC
>BNTT01000166.1 GCA_025996815.1 Bacteroidia bacterium | reverse complement strand
AATCTGCAAAACGTGGTTGGCTATATTGAAGGAAAACAGAAGGATGAATATGTGATTGTCGGCGCGCATTACGACCACGTGGGTGTGGACGAAACATTGGTGGGCGACCAAATTTACAATGGTGCCGACGACAACGGAGCCTCCGTCATCGCGGTGCTGCAAGTGGCTAAATCATTCGCTGCGAGCGGCGTACAACCCGAAAAGTCGATAATTTTTGCTTTCTGGGATGGCGAAGAAATCAATTATCTGGGCTCGGAATATTTTGTACTGAATTTTCCACAACTTGCACAGATAAAAGCCTATATCAATCTGGATATGGTGGGTCGCAGGAAGGGTTATGTGCCTGTTTTTTATCCCAAATTTGACGTTTCTGCGCCCACGGCGGAGAACACCGCCGCCGGCAAACAATTCCATCTGCTCTATACGGCAGAATTGACGGCTGCAAGTCAGCAATTGGCAAAAAACATTCAGGCGCAAAAATTGAATGTGGAGCCAAAACAAGGTGTGATAAATTCCGCTGCACGCGGAAGCGACCAATTGTCTTTTTCTCTGCGAGGAGTGCCTGTGCAGTGGTTTTTCACCGGCTTGCACCCTGATTATCACACGCCGATTGATGAGATTGACCTCATTGATTTGGACAAACTCACCGACTTGACGAAAGCCGTTTATCTGAGTGTCGAACAACTTGCAAATAGCAAATAAGCGAAAATCATTCCACAATCACCCGCCCACCGCCTGTATGCGCCTCAAACTCAGGCGCATAGAGGCATTGGACGGTCGCGATTCCGCTTGAATAGTCGCCTGCGCGGGTCACATAGACTTCGTAGTCGAAGTGGTACGTCCCTTTGGGCAGTGCCTGAATGAAGAATGTGGTGGATTCGTCTTTTGGTGCCAAGTAATAGACCACGCCCTGCTTCCATTGGGTGCCCGACAGTTGATTGACCGGCTCGAAGCAGCCCGCTCGCATATCTTTGAGCGATACATATTCCATGTCGCGGTCGCTTTTGACGGTCAGGCGGATGGTTACTTTGTCGCCCACTTTGAGGGGTGAAGGGTGGAGGGTGGAGGGTAGAAGGGTTTTTGTTACCGACAAGCCTGTTTTTGCGGCTTGGATTTTGTTCAACTCTTCGTAGTATTGCCAGTGTACGGCACCCCACGACGGTGCATCGCCCGTTTTCGTGACGGTTACTTTGTCGGATACGATTTTGGGCGCGTCCCACGATTTTTGGATGTAGCCCGCTTTATTTGCCGCGCTTTGAGCCGCTTCCACGGTCTGATTATTGACCGTGATAGTGGCAGAACCACCCTCAGCCTTAGACCCTGCACCTTTCACCCAACTACTGCCCGTGTTGAGGAGTGCCTGAATGGCATTGACCGTGGCGGGCACGCTTTCCCACTCCTGAGTGCGTTTTTGTTGCAGCAGCCAGAGTCTCATCGCGTCGAGGTCTTTGTTTGCGGCACCTGTTTTTTGGAAGGCATCCACAATGAAAGTGTGCACGCTCACCGCGCTTTGCGTCATAAAGCAGTTCATCGCGTTGTTTGCCCAATACATGCCGAGGTCGGGCTTTTCGGTGGCGTGTTCGCGCAGTGATTTGATGATGGCTTGCGCGGGCAACGTGCGCTTTGCCCCTACGAGCACCGTTACGGCAATCGCGCGGGCGTATAGATTGGTGTTGTTTACCCAATACTTCTCTGCCAAATTGGTGTAAAAATCGACTGCCGCCTGGTTGTTGCCCAGCGGGATTTCTTTGTACAGTCCGCGCACCAGCAGATATTCCAATTCGGAGGTCGAAATGGAGTGTGTTTTCTCCCAATTTTTATTGTATTTCTTCAAATCGGCGAAATGCTCTGCGAATTTTTTGTCGATGAAGTGCACCGCCTTTTCTGTCATTGCGGGCTTGATTCGCAATCCCCCGTCGAGTTGAGCCATGCCATACAGCACCCACTGCGTGATAGAAAGACTGCTGTTCATACCCTTAAACCATTCCCAGCCGCCGTCTTCCGCCTGCAATTCGCGCAATTTTTCCAATGCTTGCGACTGCACATAATGGGCTTTGTTGATGTCCGCCGACACGTCCAATTTGGTCGCCATGCTTGCCGCATAGTAGGCTGCAAACCATGAGAGAACATCGTCCGTCTGCGGCGTGAGCAACTTGGGAAATGCCTGCACGGCATATTCCAGCGGGTTGTTTGAAAATTCCACTGTCAGGCGATGCGGCTCCAAGGTTTCCGACCGTTGGGAGAGTTTGTCAAACGTAAATGTCTGTGTGCCAGCCTCTGTTACGGTCAGCGGCAGGCTTTCTGTTACTAATATGCGATTGGGCAAAACAGGTATTTGATGCTGTTCGCCGTCGCTGTAATTTTCGGATTTAGCCACAATTTTCAAAGTCGTCGTTTCAATTCCATTTGGCACATCAAATTCCCAACTCACGGCAACGGTTTTGCCCGCTTCCACCGAGAAATTTTGAGTCGCCGCGGGGAGAATTTTTCCGTTTTCAGGGGAATGGCACGAAAGGTCAAGCGTCACGGTGCCCGCAATCGGCTCGTCCGACAGGTTGGAAATGTTGGACGTGAACGTCACGTGGTCGCCCTGACGGAGGAAGCGCGGCACGTTGGGCGTCACCATCAGTTGTTTCTGCGTAACCACCTCGCGCACGAGTTGCCCATAATGCAAATCTTTGGTGTGCGCCAATGCCTGAAATTTCCACGCCGTGTTGCTTTCGGGCACGGTGAAGGCGATGACTGCCTCGCCCGCCGCGTTGGTTTTTAGTTGCGGATAAAAGAACGCTGTTTCTTGGAAATTTTCGCGGATATTCGTTGGCTGAGCATCGTCGACGACCGCCTTTTCATTTGTACTTATTACCTCAGCAACGGTAACTGCATCTTCCGCTACTTCCTGCATCACCATTTTATGGTCTTGAAAGTCAACTATGTCCACGCTACCCGCACGAGCCGATTTTAGCCTCATCCCGTAGCCCGTAATCATTTGATTATAGGGACTATACCCAAACGTATTCAATGCCGGAACCGAAAATGACGGGATTTTCCAATACTTCTGCTCACCGGAAAAATCAGTGTAAGATTTTCTTAAATCACTGCTTTGCTGCATATAAGGCGACCATATATTGGTGGAGTGAATTGGATTGAAACCCCACGAATACTTGTAAATCTTATCCAACGAGGCATCATACATACCCGCCAAAACTTCGGTAGAAATTGGTTTGCCGTCCGCACCTTTTATGGAAATGCGCCACTCCTCTTTGTCGCCGGGTAGCAGTTTATCGCGAAAAACGGTGGTTGTGATTGCCAAATTTTTGTCGGGCTGTTTTTTCAGAATGCGCACCGTTTTGGAGTAAAACTGCTCATTTTTGATAAAACTGAACACTGCCGAAATGCCATCGCCGTAACTGTCTAAAAACGGAATTTCGAGCGTGCGAATTTCATTATTGAGCACGAAACGCTGCGCCAACAGTTTTTTGTTGTCCGCAAACAGTTCATACAGCACATACACCATTTTTTCGGACGAGCCGTAGCGAATGGTCGCCTTTTTACCCACCTCACACGCAATTTCTACCTGTGTGAGCATCCATTGCGTGGCAAAAACCGGCGGCTTTTTATCGCTCTCCGATGCCAATGTAAAATCTTGTTCCACAGTCACTTCACGCCCCTGCTCATCGTTGGCTTTTGCGGTTAGTTTATAGGCTCCGGATGGCAGATTTTTGAATTGAGGCAGTATCTCTTTGCCCGCTTCAAATGTGCCTGATGCCACTTTTTTGTCGCCCGCCAAGATTTCAAAACTGCCTTTGACGGCAATGGGCTGATTGGACAAATTCAGGGCATCAATGGTGATTTTTGGCAGTTTGTCTTTATTCACCACCCATGTCAATCCGTTGATGGTCAGCGACATAGACTTGTCGCCAATGGAGAAATGTGTGGTCGAACTTTGCGTTTCGCCGTTGGTGTCCGTCACGGTGGCTTCTATATTATAGGTGTAAAAAACGTTCGGGTTGCGCAGGTCGTTGGGGGCTTTTTCGGCGGCGAAGGTGATTTCAAATTTGCCGTCAGAGTTGGTGTGCGCTATGCCGGAGGCTACCTGTTGCGGTGCCATATAGCGGCGAAACAGCCAATGACTTTGGCGCGTCACCTTATATGCCACATTCGCCTGCTGCAAATTGATGCCCGAAAATGTCTGTGCGGTGCCTGTGGCAGTGATTTTGTCGCCAAACGTGTAGGTTTTGTCAATTTTGTCGAAGCGAATGTCGAACGTGGGGCGTTTGTATTCCTCCACGCGAAAGTATGCCTGACCCCAATCAACGTTGGATTGGATGTTGTAATGACCGGTTGTGCCACCGTCCGGCAGTTCAAACTCACCGGCAAAAGAGCCGTAGTCATTCGTGGTAACACGTTGCTCGGCAACTATTTTAGAGTTGTTATCGCGCAACGTGAGCGTGTAGGTCTTGTTTGGGACAACCTGCTGAATTTTCGCGCCGCTTTCGTATGCAATTCCCTTAAACTGAACAATTTGCCGCGGTCGATAGATGCCGCGGTCGGTGAAGAGTTGCAACTGCACATTCGTGGCATTGGGGTTGCTCACGGACGAGGAAATCCACGGCAGCGACGACGTAATAAGAGCCACATCATCGCCCAAAGTGACATTATAGGACGACACATTTTTGACATTCTCGCGCGATGCCAAACCCAACTTGTCGGTGGTTACGGATAGTTCGTCCTGCACTTTCAACGTGCGATTTTCAATTTTGTAAAAATTCACCCGCGCCCCTTTGACGGGTTCGCCGGAAAGTCGGTCTGTTACCAAAATCTCCCAATTCTTGCCCACAGCACGGGTCACGGTTGCCAAGCGGCTCACCGAAAACTGCTGATTAGCCATCTGTTCCTTATCTTGCGCATTAAAAATCACATATTCATAACTGCCCAAATCGCGCATCGGAATGTGAAGCGTGGTGTCTGATTGCAGATATGGCTGTTTGTTGAGCAAGTCAAACGTCTTGTTCTCAACGAGTTGCCCTGCTTTTTTGCGAATTTCAACCGTCAATTGGCTGATATTGCGGTAGTTGATTTTCAAATTCAGGTTG
Organism: Bacteroidia bacterium; assembly: GCA_025996815.1. Classification (GTDB taxonomy): domain Bacteria; phylum Bacteroidota; class Bacteroidia; order Bacteroidales; family Azobacteroidaceae; genus Azobacteroides. The sequence goes on along the minus strand of BNTT01000166.1, from coordinate 1,172 downwards.
TGCCCCGGATAAACCACATTGTCGGTAGCGATGGATGCCTGCGGGTTGGTGAGGTCGGCTAACAGGTTCTTTAGCAGACCAATACGCGCATAATTGGGGTATTTTGCAATGCCATCCAAGCAAATTTTGTATGCCGCACCGTCATTGTCACTGTCATTGCGGGCTTGACCCGCAATCCCCTGATAATAAACCGCCTGCCGATGCAAAACCTCCACAACAAAATCATTTTTCACGTATTTTTGTTGCAACGAATCCAGCGAATGTATATAATAGGTGTTGTCTGCATCGGTATTTTTCGCCCGTTGATAGAAATTCAAATAATCCAACGTCACCATCAACAACGCCCGCGGATGCGCCACGTCCGTCTTCCGAAACTTAATCCATTGTTGATAAAGCGAATCAATTATTGCCTGATTGTCATTCTGCGGCAACCGCTCAATAGCCCGCTGCATCAGCACATCGTACATAAATCCCTGAATGCTATCCGTCAGCAATATCTCGTAGGCAGATGCCGGCACAGTTTGGAGTTCGCGCTCGGGCAACAGCGATTTCAGCCACAACTCATTCTTTTTCAGTTGATTGCGGGTCAAGTCCGCAACGGCAGATGGTGATTGAAATTCCGCCAGCAGCGAATACAAAATTGCCTGTTCCACCTTGTTCTTATCCGCATCGGCATACTGCTCCAATGCCGCCAATTTGTCCGCCACCTCCGTTTGGTCAATCGCCGCCTGATATTTCAGGTGATAAATCATCGTCTTGATGAGTTCGGGGCTATTGCCCAGCCTCAACGCCTCCGCCTGAATGGTGTCTACCACCGCCCGCGCCGATTTGGGCAACGACTGCGCCTCATAAGCCGCCACATTTTTCCACCAGCCACCAAACTTGTCATTGCGGGCTTGCCCCGCAACCACCTGTGCAGATAATCCTGCCACCAACATCCAACCCAACACCAATAATCGTTTCATATATCAATAAAAGTAATTTCTACAAAGGTACGAAATTTTTTTCTATTTTTACTAATTGAACTCGCGGAAGCCAGGGCTACTGAGATACTGTGTTAAAATCCAAATTTTCAGCCATTTTTTTATCAACAACTTTTCAACAATTGTTCGATTCCTAAGGAAATATACTTACCTTTGTGCATCCAAAGGAAGACTTCATGCGATACTTTG
>BNTT01000165.1 GCA_025996815.1 Bacteroidia bacterium | reverse complement strand
TGATAACAATCTGTATCTGTTTGAAACTGCCTGTAAAAATTGATTGAGTTCACTCCCATAAATTTTATCCTTTCTTCCATGCTACAAAGGTAGCAAATTATTGGGGCGACCTAAACGCCTATACCAATTTAATTTTTAATGCCGACAAAGATACGAACTTATTTTTGATGCGCAAAGGTTTTAAATTTCTTTTGCCCGCTGCATATCGCGTTGCAACTGCGCTTTCAATTCGGCGACGCTGCCGAATTTGGCGGAGGGGCGCAGGAAATCGACAAATTCGACGCTTAAAATTTGTCCGTAGAGGTCGCCGCTGAAATCGAAAAGGTGAATTTCGATGCGCAGTTCGTCCCATTTGGCGAGGCTGGGGCGGTGTCCGATGTACGCCATACCCGAATGGATGCGCCCGTCGGGTAGATGTGTGCGCACGGCATACGCACCCTCTTTGGGCAACATTTTGAGCGGCTCAAGGAGTTCCAAATTCGCGGTTGGGAAGCCTATCTGATGCCCGAGGCGGTCGCCTGTAACGACTTTGCCTGCCAGCGCGTAGGTGTAGCCCAGCATTTCGTTGGCGGCTTGCTGGTTGCCTTCGGCGAGGGCGCGGCGGATGGCTGTGGAACTGATGGGCAGGGCATTGGCAGTCGGACAACCACGCGGGTCGCCCCTGCGGACGGTCATACCGCAGGCGGTGCCATAATCGACGTAATTTTGGAAATCATCGATGCGACCTTTGCCGAAGCGGTGGTCGTAGCCGGCAAGTAGTTTTTTGACTTTCAGTTGCTTGGATAGCGTATTTTGCAAAAATTCTTTGGCAGATGTTGCCGCCAACGCCGGCGTGAAGTCGAGGACGTAGCAATAATCCACCCCTGTGGTCGCCAATTGTTGCAGGCGTTCGTCCAACGAGGTCAGCAACTGCGGCTGAAAATCGGATTGCAACACCTGACGCGGGTGCTGCGCAAAGGTGATGGCAGCCGTCGGCAAGGACAAATCGCCCGTATCATCGCCGTGTGCCTGTTTTTTCAATTGCTCGAGCAAAAAACGATGCCCCAGATGCACGCCATCGAAAAAGCCGACGGTGGCACAGGTCGCCTCCTCAATCAATTTGGGGTCATATATCGTTTTCATTGTGCAAAAATACAAAATAATTTTTGTTTTTGAAATAAAATGCTTAACTTTGTGCGATTTTTACGTAAAAAATAAACTAATATAATATGTGTGGAATAGTTGGAATTTTTGATTTTAAGCAGGGAGCAGACAAGATGCGTCCCCAAGCCATTGCGATGGCAAAAAAAATACGCCACCGCGGACCCGACTGGTCGGGGATTTATGCGAGCGACAAGGCTGTTTTGGCGCACGAGCGGCTGGCGATTGTGGACCCGCAGTCGGGACGGCAGCCCCTGTATTCGCCCGATGGCAAGGTTATATTGGCTGTGAACGGCGAAATTTATAACCATCAGGAGATTCGCGACCGTCAGGCGGCGACCTACCAGTTTCAAACGAAATCGGACTGTGAGGTGATTTTGAGCCTCTATAAGGAAAAAGGCATCCACTTTTTGGAAGAGATAAGCGGCATCTTTGCGTTTGCGCTCTACGATTCGGAGCGCGACAGTTACCTGATTGCGCGTGACCCCATCGGCGTGATACCCCTGTATATGGGCTGGGATGATGCCGGTGCGTTCTATGTGGCATCCGAATTGAAGGCTTTGGAGGGCTATTGCAACCGCATCGAGGTGTTTCCTCCGGGGCATTATCTCTACAATGGCACGCTCACGCAGTGGTACACCCGCGATTGGAGGGACTACGAAGCCGTGAAAAATGCGCCGCTCGTTGAAGCGCATCCCGAAATCATCACCGAATTGCGCGAAGCATTGATTGCCGCCGTGAAACGCCAACTGATGACCGACGTGCCCTACGGCGTGCTGCTGTCGGGTGGTTTGGATTCGTCCGTCGTGTCGGCGATTGCGAAAACGTTTGCCGACAAGCGCATCGAGAGCGGCGACAGGCAGCAGGCGTGGTGGCCCCAGTTGCACTCGTTCGCCATTGGCTTGGAGGGTGCACCCGACTTGGTGGCGGCACAAAAGGTGGCAGACCATATCGGGACGGTGCATCACGAGGTGCATTTCACCATTCAGGAGGGCTTAGACGCTATCAGGGACGTGATTTATCACATCGAAACGTATGACGTAACCACCATTCGCGCCTCCACGCCGATGTATCTTTTGGCGCGCGTGATTAAGTCGATGGGCATCAAGATGGTGCTGTCGGGCGAGGGCGCGGACGAGATTTTCGGTGGCTACCTCTATTTCCATAAAGCACCGAATGCCAAGGAATTGCACGAAGAAACGGTGCGCAAACTCGATAAATTGTACCTCTACGACTGCCTGCGAGCCAACAAATCGCTGGCATCGTGGGGCGTGGAAGGGCGCGTGCCGTTCCTCGACAAGGAATTTTTGGACGTGGCGATGCGCCTCAATCCCGAAAATAAACTGAGCGGTGCCAAAAAGCGTATGGAAAAGTGGATTTTGCGCAAGGCATTTGAAGATATGCTGCCCGAAAGCGTCGCGTGGCGTCAGAAAGAGCAGTTTTCGGACGGCGTGGGCTACAGTTGGATAGACACCCTGCGCGATATCGCCTCGGCACAGGTGAGCGACGCGCAATTTGCGAAAGCGGCGGAGCGTTTCCCCATCAATCCGCCGATGACGAAAGAGGAATATCACTACCGCACCATTTTTGAGGAACATTTCCCGTCGGATTCGGCAGCGAAGACCGTGCCGTCGGTGCCATCGGTGGCGTGCAGCACACCCATCGCCATCGAATGGGATGCCGCATTCAAGAATATGCTCGACCCATCGGGGCGCGCGGTGCAGTCGGTGCACAACGATGCCTATTAAAAAAAGCGGGGCGCGATTTTTCGCGCCCCCTATGAGCCACTGACCAGACTCGAACTGGTGACCTGCGCGTTACGAATGCGCTGCTCTACCGACTGAGCTACAGTGGCAATTTTGTCGGATGCGGGTGCAAAGGTACAAATAATTTTTTAATTATGGTTAAAAAATCAAGAAATATTTTACTTTGATACTGTTATTGTCAAAAAAAACACTACCTTTGCAAAAAAATTCACAACCGGTAGCAAAATGGAATTACAACCCGTTCTAATTCAAAACAAGATTTTCGCGTTCAGAAATCAAAAAGTGATGATTGACCGCGATTTGGCGCAATTGTATGGTGTCGAAACGCGCAGTTTAAATCAGGCTGTAAAACGTAATCTCGAACGATTCCCTGAAGATTTTATGTTTCAATTGACAGACGATGAGTTTCAAAATTGGATATCACAAATTGTGACATCCAAACCATTGGAAATCATAGGATTACGAAAAAAGCCCTACGCTTTTACTGAATTGGGCATCGCCATGTTGAGTAGCGTGCTCACTTCCAAGACCGCAATAGAAATCAATATGAAAATTATGCGGGCTTTCGTTGCTGTTCGCCAATTTCTGGCGATTCCACCTGCTGAGAGGCTTACCATGCTTGAGTGTGAAGTCAAAAGGCTTGCGGCAACTATCGATGATACATTTGCCGATTACAACGACTTCAGCGAGGACACTCGGACACAGCTTGAGTTACTCAGCAAATCTTTGGTAGAATTGCAGGAGGCAAAAAACAACATCCAAAAACCGAGTCCGATTGGCTATATTGCTATTGCGCAGGCACGGGCGGAGGCTGAGAAAGCCAATAAAAATAAAAAAAAGAATAAGAAAACTATATAAAAAAACAAAATTTATGCCGGAAAAAATTGAAGACAAACTGCATGTATTGAAGGAGTATTTTGGTCACAGCCAATTTCGAGACAATCAGACCGAGATTATTGATTCGCTTTTGGCGCATCGCGATTGCCTTGCGGTGATGCCTACGGGGGCGGGGAAGTCGATTTGCTTTCAGTTGCCCGCGTTGATGTTTTCGGGCATCACCGTTGTCATTTCGCCGCTCATCTCGCTGATGAACGACCAGATTCGCGCGTTGCGACAGAGTGGTATCCCTGCGGCTTTTTTGAACAGTTCACAGGCAGATGGGGAGCAGCGAGAAATCCTAAATCAGGCACGGGACGGGCAGTATAAACTGCTTTATGTGGCTCCTGAACGGTTGGACGCGCCTGATTTTTTGGAATATGCCAAAAACACGGAGATTTCTATGGTGACCATTGATGAGGCGCATTGTATTTCGCAATGGGGGCAGGATTTTCGCCCCAGCTATTCAAAAATCACCGCTTTCATCGGGCAATTGAAGATGCGCCCTGTTGTTTCTGCTTTCACGGCAACGGCTACTCAGCGCGTGAGAGAGGATATTTTAGATTCGTTGAAACTCAACGAGCCTAAAATCGTGGTTGCCAGTTTTGACCGCAAAAACCTCTTTTTTGAGGTGAAAACGCCCAAAGATAAGGCTAAAACACTGCTTGAGATACTTGCTAAGCACCCTAACGATTATGGCATTGTGTATTGTTCCACCCGGAAAGCCGTGGATGAGGTGGCTGCCAAACTCCGAGAACAGGGCATCAAAGCGGCTCCTTACCACGCTGGATTGGCGCAGAGCGAGCGGTCGCAAAATCAGGCGGATTTTCTTTACGACCGCATCAATGTGATTGTCGCGACTAATGCCTTTGGGATGGGCATCGACAAGTCGAATGTGGCATACGTCATCCACTACAATATGCCCAAGGACATCGAAAGTTATTATCAGGAAGCCGGTCGGGCAGGTCGCGACGGCAGTCGGGCGGAATGTACGCTGCTGTTTTCGGGGCAAGATATTATGACCATCCAATGGTTGATTGAAAATGGCAGCGACAGGGAACAAGAACCTATTGAGGAGGCTGTGAAAGAGGAGTTGAAAGCCAAAGCCAAAGAGCGACTGCGCGTGATGGAAACGTATTGCAAAACAAATTTATGCCTGCGCGCCTACATCTTAAACTACTTTGGCGAAGCCCACGACAAAGACACACATTGCGGCGAATGTGGCAATTGCAACAGTGAAAGTGAAATCGTGGACATCACCATTTTGTCGCAAAAAATCCTCTCATGCATCTACAAAACAGGGCAACGGGTGGGCAGAGGGCTGATTATCGACACATTGCGCGGGAGTAAAAGCGCAAAAGTGTTGCAATGGCATTTCGAGCAACTTTCAACCTATAATATATGTACGGAAAGCGAGCGCGAAATCACCGAAGTGTTCGATTTTCTGGTGGAAAACGGCTATATACAACTTGCCGGCGACCAATATCCTATCTACAAATTAGGGGCAAAGTCGGCAGAAATTTTGTACCAAAGATTGCCCCTTGCGATGAAGCAAAACGTGGTGGCAAAAGCCGAGCGGATAGAAAAAGAAAATGCGAAACTGCAAAGAGAGCGGAAGGGTCGCGATGCGGTGGTTTACAATATCAATCACGCACTTTTGGGACAATTGAAGGCACTTCGCAGGCAGCTTGCCGATGCGCAAAACGTGCCGGCATTCGTGATATTTCCGGACACCTCATTGGTGGATATGTGCCGCATTTTGCCCCGCACGGCAGAAGAATTTTTGAACGTGGCGGGTGTTGGCGCACACAAGCAGCAGCAATATGCCGCCGCTTTCACGCATATCATCAATACATTTTTGGCGGAAAATAGCGTAGAAAAAGCCGATGAAACGCTCACTGATTCCAAACCTGATTTGTCGGATATTGACACCGGTGATGAACCTGTGCCGGTCAGCGTTTTAGTCGACAAAATCAATGTGGAACGCATAAATCACCGCCTCAAGCCCATCACAGCCAAAAAACTCAACGACTTTTTGGTGGAAGACGGTCTACTGATGAACATCATTGACGAAAACGGCAAAAATGCACGAGCAATCACCGAAACAGGCAAAGCAAAGGGCATCATAGCAGTAGAACGCACATTAGAAGACGGCAAAAAATACTCCACACCATTTTATCCGCCGGAGGTGCAGGCGTGCATTTTGATGCGAATTATGAATTATGAGTTATTTTTGTACCTTTCCTCTAAAAAATCCTAAATCAGCACTGATAGGATAACTTTGTAATATATTGGTAATGAGTATATATTATCTTTTGTAGCGATGAGGCAGATACAAAGGTTTGGAACTGAAACAATGTCGAAGAAACTTGTTGCCATGCAGGGTTTTGTTCGACTTTATTTTGCCTGCCGATTCATCGTTTCGCGGGCGCAGTCCTGCCCAGCCAATCAAATTGGAGGCTTTACCGAATTGGCTCATATCAT
>BNTT01000164.1 GCA_025996815.1 Bacteroidia bacterium | reverse complement strand
GCAGTTTGCCACGCATAACCTCTTTCTTTCTTTTGAGGTTCGCCCTGCCGAATATATTCTTCAAAATCGCTCATAATTCATTATTTTTGTTCTATTTCTTTAATTTTTTATTTGCAATTGGAACACGTTCAGTGGTCAATCCCTCTGCGCTGATGTCTATTTTTTTGCAGAATGCATCGTTGTAAAAATGGATGTGTGCTTCTCCCTGATTATCGGTCTTCACATCCGGATTCCAATACAATGTGCGCTGATGTTCTGCTACATTGGGCACATAGTCTTCCCGTTCCTGTCTGTCCCAGTAAAAATCTTTGGCTTTTGAATATCCTTCAAAGGTCGTATACCGCGTGCCCGGTATCGTTCGCATCGAATAACTTTTGTAGGGATAGATATAAATCGGAGTATATAATTTGCCTTCAGCATCCACTTGTTTGAATCCGGATATGACAATTTTATCGACATCAAGAATCACTCGTTTAGCAGTTAAATCTTTGACCTCCACATCCAGTTTGCTTTTTTTATAAGTAAGAATTTTTTTGTCTATCTTTTGCCATTTGCCATCCTCCAGATGAAGATATTTTGCAATAGTCGGTCTGTGGTAATAAAAACTGCCCTCGAAAGAGCTACGTCCATCCATATCAATATCATTGCCGGTGGCATGAACAGGGTTGTCGGTAGAACCTTCCTGCCCAAATGAATAATTTTCATCATTCTCCAACAGCCAATCATGCACATTGTACGGAATTTTTTCCCCTTTATCTATGGCTCGGTCAATATTTCGCCCCACTTGATGAATAATATCTTTATTTCGTTTTCGCCGCGATGTGCGCACCACGACTTCCGGAATCTGATACGACTTTGTGGTGCTGCCTTCATCCGATTTTATTTCTTTAATATCTTTATTCTCTTTGCCCTGTTTCATAATACTAAGCGGATTCGCCTCCCAAACTGTTTCCAAAGAAGAATAGGTTCGGGGAGCAGGGCTGAACCATTGGTCGATGCGAATGTTTTTTGCTCCGTTTTCAACCCCTTTGGCGCGCAGGGTGATATTCCAAATTCCGTAAAATTCTTCCGGATAAAAATAAAAAACGCCTTTGCCATCTGCGTTCACAGTTCCGGTCATAGACAGGGCATCTTGCTGCATCAGGATGCCCACCTCGGCATTTTTTCCCTCGGAAGCAGGTATAAACCCTTTGATTGTCAATTTTTTTTCTATGTTGAATTGAGAATTGAATGGTTTTATTCCGGCCATTGTTTGCCATTCGTAACGTTTCCAACCGCGCACCATCAGTAATATATCCAGTGCCTGCATATTACCTTGCTCCAAATAATAGCCGGGCTTTTCTACATATCCTTTCAAATCCGACGATAGCAACAAATTAGTTGCGATATTCTCTGCATCGTCCGTTTTGAGCGTTTGATTAGCATCACGAACGGCGAGTGAAAACACCGTTTCCGGATAGTCCGACTCTCCTGTTACCGCAAAATCAATAATAATTTTTTCCTGTGGCTCATATTCTTCTTTATTGGGAATGGCTTTGATAGCAATTTTATCTTCCATTTTTTGCAAAATAAATATCAAGGGCACAGATGGCGCATTCGGACTCTTTTCTAATCGCAACATCAAGGCAGATTTTGAAAAATTATTGGTTTGCAACATATAACCTTTATCCAAACTTTTGGGTAAATCAAACGTATATTCCTTATTCCCGCAAGTAATTTTAACCTTGTTTTGTTTGTTGTCCGGCGTATAACTGAACGCCCCCATTCCTGCGTGAAGCGTCGAAAAGGTCGTTACAGGCTCTCCTTCCGGACTGTAAACAATCCCGGTCGCTTCCAATCCGTTTCCTGCCTCATCGGTAATTTGGAATGCCACATTGGAAGTCAATCCGTTGACTAAATTACCTCCTTCGGGATAAAAATCCACATTGATTTTCTTTTGCTTTGTTCCTTTTTTGCGGTAATTGGGCAGGCTAAACTCCAAATCATCATCCAAGTCTTTGGGCGTATAATCGCCATTCAATTTAAATTCTTTGAAAACCGGAAAAACACGCGAAAAAATGGTTTCTTCTCCAAAGTTCAGCATCCCTTTGGTGTAAGCTCGAATTTCGTAAAAACCGGGGAAATACTCAAGATTGATTTCTTTCAGTACAAACTCACCTCGACATTGCCCTTCTTCAATTTTCAACTTCTTGGTTTCTAAAACTTTGCCTTTGGAATTTAATAATTCCACATACAACACTCCGCTCTGATTGGTGGATTGAAATTGCCCGGCAGTAACCACATAAGCCTTAAACCAGATGGTTTCGCCAAGCACATAACTCGTGTTGTCGAAGTGCAAATAGACCTTTTCTTGCGGAATAAGTTGATTAAACACTTGAACAGTTTGCACATATTTTTTCAACCGTGCCACCGCGGCAGTGTCTTGCGCCAGAATTGTTGAAACATCCAGCACCACTACTCCGGCAAAAAATATTGTTGCTAAACCATAAAAAATTTTATTCTTTTTCATATTCTTTTTTGCAGTTACTAATTGAACTTACCCAATATTTCAAGGAAGCCGCCAGCAGCGGGATGATGAATGCCAAATCAAGTATATTAAATGTTTGCGGCAGCCACCCAAATGCCCAAAGCAGCAGAAACAGCAGCAGGAGGGCTATATTGATGGCGTGATACCATGTTATGATGCGGTAATGTTTTTTTGTGAAGCAGCCTGCCAGCGCGATGAAATACAAAGGGTTGAGCCACAGCAAGTTGAAGTTTTGCGACACGCACGGGTGGAGTGAGAAAAAATTTAGATAGAACACCACACAGCCTGCCAGCGCAGCCACTATATAGAGCGGGGAAAGTACCCAGCGGGGCAGGAAGAAAATTATTGCCAAGGCGAGCAGCACTCCTGATATGATACTCACGGTGGTCAGGGGATTGCGGGTCAAGCCCGCAATGACAGTTGGCTCTCCGATGATTGTTTGCGCCGGAGCATCTACTGCTTCTTTCAGCCGCAGGGGCAGAAAGGAGGTGCTTCGCGACGACACGAGCGAATCTACTCCGCTTCCCAGCAGTAAGTCTATGCCGAAGGTGAGCCATGTGTCGCTTTCGGTGCAGTTATGGAGTTGTTGGCGGAAGGTCTGCATATCTTCAGGTATCTCTTTGTAGGTCAATTTGTTATCACTGAACTGTTCAAGTAAATCTCTAACCCTTGTGGTGCAGTTGTCGAACACATAACTATAGCGATAGACGCTATTTTCGGGGCGGAGGTTTTCCTCTATCGCGTTCAGCAAGCCTGCGAGTCCTTCGGGCGTGAATGTCAAAATCTGTTCCAGCATCGTGGCTCCTTCAGCTTCATAACTGTATATGAAGTGGTTGTAGGGCGCGACACCCAAAAAATAGTGCGCCTTGCCCTGAACAAATCGCCCGATAAAATTCGGCTCACTGAAACTAAACAGCCCCCAGTTATAGACAACATCCGTGCCCTGCGCCAAATCTCGCACCCGCAAAGCCGTGTGTCCAAAAACCGTATAAACCGCGTTTGTGCGCGGCAGCACCGTCAGCAGGCTGATTTGGATGCTGTCGGCAGGGGTTGCAAGCACCTGCGCAAAGGTGCCTACGCCGATGAAAAGAGAAAATAACCGTTTCATTGTCTTTAATTTTTGTGCAAAAGTAGTAATTTTTTTGTACTTTTGCGCCAATTTATAGATTATGGTTATAGATTTATGGCACAAACAAAATCACTTCTGAAAGACAGCGTCATTTATGGCGGCAGCAGCATCCTGCAAAAGATGATGATGTGGCTGATGACGACGCTGTTTACCTACACGCTGTCGACGACGGAATATGGCGTGCTCAACAATTTGTATGCCTACACCGCCCTGATGCTCGTTTTGCTGACGTTTGGGCTGGAAACGGGCTGCTTCCGCTTTGCCAATCAGCAGGATAAATTCAATCCGGCGGTGGTGTTTTCGACCGCCTTGATGCTCATCTGTGCGCTCACGGCGGTGTTTTTGCTGGTCTTTTTGGGATGGCTGCCCGCCATTCGTCCCGTGCTGTGGAGCGACCAAATACCGGGCGTTTACCTCCGCCTGATTATCCTAATCGTGAGTTTAGACGTTGTGAGCGCAATTCCGTTTGCCTTTTTGCGCTACAAAAAACGCCCGCTCAAGTTTGCCGCCTTGAAACTGCTCAATGTGGTGCTGTATGTGGTGTTTTGCATATTTTTTTTAGTCGTATGTCCTTGGTTAGAAACGAATTATCCATCATTAGTTAAAGGATTTTACAATAGAGAATTTGGCGTGGGCTACGTGCTGACTGCCAACCTGATGGCGACGGCGATTGAGACCGCCTGCCTGCTGCCCGACGTGCTGCAATTCAAATTCAAATGGGAGTGGACGTTGGCAAAAAAGATGCTGACCTACTCGTTTCCGCTCATGGTGATGGGCGTGGCGGGAATGAGCAATCAGGTGGCTGACCGGATTATCTACCCGTTTATCCCCAAAACGAGCATCAGCGAATTGGGCATCTACACCGCCTGCTTCAAGATTGCACAGATTATGATGATGTTCACGCAGGCGTTCCGATATGCCTACGACCCGTTTGTGTTTGAAAAAAGCAACGACCCCAACGCCAAACAAGCCTATTCCAAAGTGATGACCGGCTTCGTCATTCTGGGCTTGCTCATCTTCCTCGGCGTGATGTTTTATATGGACATCATCAAATATTTCATCGGACCGGCTTACTGGTCGGGACTGGGCATCGTGCCGATTATCCTCTTGGGCGAACTCTTCTTTGCCATCTACTTCAACCTGTCATTTTGGTACAAACTAACGGACAAAACCTATTGGGGCACCACATTTTCCATCATAATATGCCTCATAGTGGTGGCAATCAACATCATTTTCATACCGCGCTACAGCTATTGGGCGTGCGCCTGGGCAACGCTCATCGCCAACGGCACGGCAATGCTCCTCTCCTATTTCATCGGACAAAAAAATTACCCAATAAAATACAATTTAAAAACGATTGGCTTCTACACCACCTTGGCAGCCGCGCTGTATGCCGCGTCCTACCTCGTGCCGCTCGAAAACAGGTTTTTGCATCTGATTTTCAACACGCTCCTCTTGTGCATTTATTTAGTGGTGCTGGTGAAGCGGGATTTGCCGCTGAAGGAAATCCCGTTTGTCAATCGGTTGATTAAATAGAATAATTGTTATGGAATTTTTAAAACTGATACGGTTTCAAATGCCGGTTGTGAAGGAGAAGAAGCAAACGCTGAAATTATCTCAGAAATTTGCAGGAGCACTGCGCTTGTCAGACGAGCAATATGAAGATTTTCAGACCGCATTAAAAACCGGTAGAGACGAATGGGAACGAACCATTTATTAGACTCAAACGTTAAAATGACCATCCGCAATCATACATCTTGAGTTAAATCCGTGTCCCGCAGGGACAGCACTTTATTAACCGTAGGCTTCAGCCTACGGTACAAGCCAGTCCATGCCACTTTAGTCCCGCAGGGACGGCACTATCAAGTGTCACCCCTGCGGGGTGAAGGTTGTATGTGGCGGGCTGTCCGTAGGCTGAAGCCTACGGTTAATAAAGTGCCGTCCCTGCGGGACAAGGTGATTGCGGATAGTCATAACTGTCCGAAAGATTGGACACCAAAAACCTCCCGAAAGTTTGCGCTTTCGGGAGGCTCTTGCGCTACGGCGAAACAAGGGATTAGAAATTTAGACTGATACCCAATCCTGCGTTTGTTGTATTGATGTTTATTGACACAGAACCATCTTTATAGAGGGTCAATGCTTTTTTCATCTTTCTTTCCCCAACATACTCCAGAATCAGACCACCAATCAGAACTCCACCGCCACCAACGAGCAGTCCGGTATTGCCTTTGGCCCCTGCGAGTCGTGTGCCCACATCCCAGCCCAAACAACCCGCACCTATACAGCTAATCACAGTACCGGTAATGTTCATATTTTTACCGGATTTGAACATATTGGCTATTTGTTTATCCCGACTATTCAGTCTATCCATGAGCACCTCAAAAGAAATTTTTTGATTGCCCTCATAATAGTCATAACTCCATGTCCCATTCTTCAAACTCAAATCGCCTGATTGTGTTTGAGCAGAAATTGTGAGAGGAACAATCAATAAACACAAAATCACTGTTTTCTTTACTATTTGCATACTATTTTAAGGGCACTTCTAATAATTCAACGCTTTGATATTCAAGATATTATATGTACCTTTGCATCAAAAAAAGGATATGAATACAAAATACAAAAAACAGGGCAAAACAGGACTTTTTGATAAAGATTTTGCAAAAGAAAAATTGTCGAAGTTGGGCAATCCATTGGAAAAATTGCACAAAGTAATTGATTT
>BNTT01000163.1 GCA_025996815.1 Bacteroidia bacterium | reverse complement strand
AATAACTAATCGGTGTTTGCATAACTTTTTTTATTATACTAACGGAAATCGAAAGGTTTTAGTATTTAAAATTTGTTAAATTTTGATGCGTTTGCCCTGGTTTTTGAGGCACTTAATTTGCATAATTAAAAATTAGTTCTTACCTTTGCCCCCGAAAAAGAAAAATATTATGAATGTGTGCACAAAAAACAGTGGAAATTTAACAAAGTTTAACTGCCAAATGTTTGGTGGTCTGAATTATTTTGTTAAACACACACACACACACACACACACATTACGCGCAGGCGTAAAAAATAATCATTTTTATTTACAAAAACAAGCGGAGGCTGCCTTCAAAAAAGGCGGCTTTTGCTGTGTGTATGATGAAATTAGAAACAATAAACAATAAAAATTATGAATATGAATGTGTATGCTTTTACGTTGCGTTTTTTCCGTTTTATCAGAAAATTTGTGCCTGATGGGGTTCGGAAAAGTGATTTTATCCAAAAGTCTTGGTATTTGTTACGGCAAAAATTAGGTAGACCCAACAAACACAAGCAAACGGTTTTGGGGCACATCTCGGTACACATTACCGACCATTGCAATTTGAATTGTAAGGCGTGTAATCATTTTTGTCCTGTTGCTGACGAAAACTTTCTTGATATTGAAAGTTTCAGGCGCGATTGTATAAGGCTTGCCGAACTAACTAATGGCAACATTGGAACCTTTTGGCTGATGGGTGGTGAACCATTGCTGCATCCGCAAGTGACTGTTTTTTTTGATATTGCCAGAACGTATTTTCCGAACATAAAAATAGTGATACTTAGCAATGGTATACTGTTGTCAAAACAGCCCGATACATTTTGGCAAAGTTGCCAAAAAAATGGGATAGAAGTGGGCATTAGTAACTATCCTGTTAAAATAGACAGAGAAACCATAGCCCAAAAAGTGACAACATTTGGTGTTGTTTTGACATATTGGGGTGATAGAAACACAGAGTGGGGAAAAATTTTTGTGTTGGATATACACGGTCAATATAATTATAAAAAAAAATGGAATAAATGCACTCTCGCTAATACTTGTACCTGCCTGCGTGAAGGAAAGATATATGCTTGTCCTACAGTGGCATACATAAGTTTTTTCAATAAATATTTTGAGCAAAATCTTGAAACAACGGAGCAAGATTATATTGACATTTACAAAGTCAAAAATCAACAGGAGATATTTGATTTTTTGTATAAACCGCTGCCTTTTTGCAGATATTGCAATCCCGGAAATCAGGAAAGTATGGAATGGGGTATTTCTAAAAAAGAGATTTCCGAATGGACGTAATGCCTTAGTGCTTTAGTAGCAGATAGATAATTTTTTACTACCTTTACGCAAAAATTCAGACTATCGTTATGAACAAATTATTTTTGCTGGATGCTTATGCGCTGATTTATCGGGCTTATTATGCGCTGATTAAGATGCCGCGTGTCAATTCCAAGGGGTTTAACACGTCGGCGGTGATGGGGTTTGTGAACACGCTGCAAGATGTGCTCACGAAGGAGAAGCCTACGCATATCGGGGTGGCGTTTGACCCTTCGGGACCGACCTTTCGCCACGAGGTTTTTGCCGCCTACAAGGCGCAGCGCGAAGAAACGCCGGAGGTCATCAGGCAGTCGGTGCCCATCATCAAGGACATTATTCGTGCCTACAACATTCCCATTCTGGAAATTCCCGGCTTTGAGGCAGACGATGTGATTGGGACGCTCGCCAAGAAAGCGGCGGCTGATTTTCAAGCCAAGTATCAAGTATTCATGATGACGCCCGACAAGGATTATGCGCAATTGGTGGAGCCTAACATCTTCATTTACAAGCCCAAACACATTGGCAATGAATTTGACATCATGGGCGTGCCGGAAGTGTTGCTAAAATATGCTTTAACAAATCCGCTGCAAATGATTGACTATTTGGGGCTTATGGGCGACTCGTCCGACAACATTCCGGGCTGCCCGGGCGTGGGCGAAGTGACGGCAAAAAAACTCATCGCGCAATTCGGCACCATCGAAAATCTGTTGGAAAACACCAACCAACTGAAAGGCGCACTGAAAGACAATGTTGAAAAAAACAAGGAAATGATTGTTTTTTCCAAGTTTTTGGCAACGATAAAGACGGATGTGCCCATCAATTTCAATCCCGAGGAACTGCTAAGGAAAGAAATAAACGAGCCGGAACTGCGGCGATTGTTTGAGGACTTGGAGTTTCGGCAGTTGTCTAATCGCGTGTTTGGCGATAACGGGTCAAAGGTAAAAGGTATAGGGTCAAAGGGACCTTCCACCCTCTACCCTTCACCCTCTGCCCAACTCTCGCTTTTTGATGAACCAGCCCCCTCTAACTCCCCCACAGGGGGAGAACGCTACTCCAACCTTGCTACCCTCCACCTTTCACCTCACACCTATTCTTTGGTTGATGATGAGGCGAAAATTGCCGATTTAATCGCAAAAATTGAGGCGCAGAAATTTTTTGCGTTTGATACGGAAACGACCGGGCTTGACCCTTTGACCGCCGAATTGGTGGGGATGTCGTTTGCCTTGCAAGCGGGTGAGGCGTATTTTGTGCCTGCTTCGGCGAAGCGGGAGGAGGCTCAAAAGACGGCGAGTTTCTTCAAAGGGGTTTTGGAAAATCCGGGCATTTTGAAAATTGGGCAAAATTTGAAATATGACCTCAATGTGATGCGGAAATATGGCATTCGGATGGACGGACCGATGTTTGACACGATGCTGGCGCACTATCTTATCAATCCCGAATTTCGGCACAACCTCAACTATTTGGCGGAAACTTATTTGCAGTATCAGACCATTCATATTGAGGAATTGATTGGCGAGAAGGGTGCTAACCAACTGAATATGAGGCAGGTGCCGGTGGAGGCTCTGGTCGATTATGCCGCCGAAGATGCGGATGTGGCGTTGAAATTGAAGTATTGCCTCGAAAAGCAACTTGCAAATGAGCAGTTAGACAGCCTGTTTTATGATATTGAGATGCCTCTAATGCCTGTTTTGGCGGATATGGAGGCTGCCGGCGTGCGCGTGGATGGGCTGGCACTCAAAGATTCGTCGGTGTTGCTGACCGAGCATTTGCGGCATATTGAGGAAGAAATTTTCAGTCTGGTGGGGCATCCGTTCAATGTGAGTTCGCCCAAAGTGGTGGGCGAAGTGCTGTTTGACGAACTGAAATTGGTCGAAAAAACCAAAAAGACGAAGGGCGGCGGGCAATATTCCACCGGCGAGGAGGTGCTGGAAAAACTCACCGACAAGCACCCCGCAGTGAGCAAAATCTTGGAATTTAGGAAAATCAAAAAACTGCTTTCGACCTACGTAGACGCTCTGCCACAGTTGATTAGCCCGCAGGACGGCAAAATCCACACCACCTACAATCAGGCGACTACCTCCACGGGACGGCTCAGTTCCAACAACCCCAATATGCAAAATATCCCCGTGCGCGATGCCGAGGGGCGCGAAATCCGGCGGGCATTTATCCCCGACGACGGCTGCGTGTTCCTCTCCGCCGACTATTCGCAAATCGAATTACGCATTATGGCACACCTGAGCGAGGATGCCAATATGTTGGAGGCGTTTCGCGATGGTCAGGACATTCACGCGGCAACGGCGGCGAAAATCTACAAAGTGCCTATCAATGAGGTGAGTAAGGAGATGCGCCGCAAAGCGAAGACGGCGAATTTCGGCATCATCTACGGCATCTCCGCATTCGGGCTAAGCACCCAACTAAACATCCCGCGCACGGAGGCTAAAGAATTGATTGACGGCTACTTCGCAACTTTCCCCGGCGTCAAGGAATATATGGACAAAAGCATCGCAATGGCGCGCGAAAACGGCTATGTGGAAACCCTCCTGCACCGCAAAAGCACCCTCCCCGACATCAATTCTGCCAATGCAGTGGTGCGCGGCTATGCCGAACGCTTCGCCATCAACGCGCCCATCCAAGGCTCGGCAGCAGACATCATTAAGGTAGCGATGGTGCGCATCCACCGCCGTTTCAAGGAAGAAAACATCCGCTCGCAAATGATTATGCAGGTGCACGACGAATTGAATTTCAATGTATTAGCCAATGAATTGGACACCGTCAAGAAGATTGTGGTTGATGAAATGGAGCACGCTGTTGAATTGAAAGTGCCGCTTATTGCCGAATGTGGGGTTGGGGATAATTGGCTGGTGGCGCATTAAAAAGGGTTAAAAAAAATGCCGTGTGAAGAACATATTGATGTTGAGCAGTTGGCTTTGGGCAATCACGATGCCTTTCGCGAATTGTTTATGAAGTATTATCCCAAAGTCAAATATTTCATCACCCGCTTTGTGAAGTCGGAGGCGATTGCCGAAGAATTGTCGCAGGACATTTTTGAGCATATCTGGATAAACCGAAAAAACCTCTCCGAAATACAATCGTTGAACGCCTATATGTTTCGCATGGCAAAAAACAAAGCACTCAACTATTTGAGCCACAAAGAGATAGAAGAAACATACGCTTCGTCCTGCACCAACTTGCCGGAATACTCGCTGGAAGAAGAGATAGATGCCAGCGACCTCGAACAACTCATCCTACTCGCAGTAGAAAAAATGCCAAAACAACGCCGCCGAATTTTTGAAATGAGCCGAATGGAAAACCTCAAAAATGCAGAGATTGCAGAAAAATTGGGTATTGCAAAGAAAACAGTGGAGGTGCACTTAAATCTTGCTTTGAAGGAGATTAGGAAAGTGATTGCGTAATGGCTATTTTTTATCAAGACACTTGGTCTGATATTTGTTTTAAATAAATCAAATTTTTATACATTTGCCTCGATGGTTTATTGTAGTCAGTTAATGTAACAAAGGAAAACCCATTTTTCTCATAAAAAGTTAATGTATTAGCATTGTTTAGGGCATCGATAGTGATAAATTGGCATCCTGTTTTATTGTTGTCGAGAAAACCTGTGGCTATTGCTTTGAGAATTTCCGTGCCATAGCCGCGCCGTTGAAATTCTTTATCGACCGCAAAACGACCAATTTTAGATGCCGGAAACATGGACATCTCTTTCATTCCAAGGAGAAAAGAATAATCAAAAATTATGTCATCTAATTCTTGTTCAAAATCTTTATCCACGTGCGGGTTCATACGCAAAAGGTCATTCTGAAGACTATAATAGGCTATGGTTTTATCATTGTTTTCAAACAAAAACGTTGTTAGAGAGAGATATTTAAGATGAGTTTTAGCATCATTAAAAAGAAAATCATTTAAATCGGACACACCACAATCAAACGGTTTAATAATGCATGACTCAGAAAGCCTTACTATCCGAACTTCACCTGATGCTACAAGCCTCCTTAGATTAGTAAAATACGCCATGAGAAGCCACAACCAGTTGTTTGTAATTTTCTCGCATCACTCTCAATTCTTCCTTTTTAGCCGCCAGCTCGGAGGGTGAATAAGAGTGCGTTAAGGAGTCTAAAAGATTTTTTCTAAACCTTTTTGCATCCTCACCTTCCATAATTGGGGTACATTCAATTCGTCGTGCCATTGTATCTTGTTTTTATTGTTTCTGACCACAAAGGTATGATAATTATTTCATTCATGCAAATTTCACATCTTTTTAGGTGCAAACGCAAGTTCATTTGTCTTATATGTATGAAAGCAAAAATGCGTTACATAGTGGATGAAATTCTTTGGGGAATTTGGAATGAATTGGAGGTTGAGGCTGACCAATCCACGGAGGCTTCCTATCGGAAATTGCAGGCTCGCATCGCGGCTCGTGCGCACAAACGGCGAATTGTTCCGCTGTTGCCCGCGCAATGGTTGCGGATTGCGGCGATGTTTTTGCTGCCGCTCATGTCTGTGGCAGCTACCTATTTATATATGTCGAATCGTGCGCCGGAGATGGCTGATATGCAATTAGTGGAATGTATCGTTCCGAATGGCGAAATGAGAACGATTACGCTACCCGATTCATCCAAAGTGCAATTAAATTCGGGAAGTACGCTTATTTATCCGCAACATTTCGGAAAAACACGCGATATTTATTTGAATGGCGAGGCTTATTTTTCGGTTGCGCGCAATGAAAAATCGCCGTTTGTGGTGAAAACAATGGATATGGAGATTGAGGTGTTGGGCACCGTTTTTAATGTTTCGGCTTACACCGACAGCGAAAATTCGTCTGCCACGCTTGAAACGGGGAAAGTGAATGTCCGCTTCAAAAATCAGCCCGACGCATCGGTCGTGCTCACGCCCAATGAGCAGGTGAGCTACAACCGAATTTCGGGCTTGGCGAACAGGCAGACGGTGAAAGTCGATAATGTGCTGGCGTGGACAAAGGGCAGCCTGATTATTCAAAGCCAATCTATTGAGGAAGTTGTGAAAATCATTGAGCGGCGATATGCCTTGAAAGTGTATCTCAATTCCAATCGCTACAGGGACGAGCGCGTGACTATGAAATTTACGGCGGAGAAGGGCGTTGTCGATTGTATGAATGTGTTGCAGTGCCTTGTGCCCAATCTCAAATACAAGATTGATGATGATAAACTTTATATTTATTAAAAATTACGAATTAAAAATTAAAAATTATTTATTATGATGAAACATTTTATTTTTTTGCTCTTTTTGATTCCTTTGCCG
>BNTT01000162.1 GCA_025996815.1 Bacteroidia bacterium | reverse complement strand
TGAACGAGTTGGAAATAGTCGTAGCCACGAATAAATTTGGCACGAGCAACCAACAAGTCTTTGCCCTCTTGTGTCAATTCGCCACTCACCGCAGTAGCACCGATTTCGTCAATAGCGATGTTGGCGGCAGCAATACTCTTGTACAAACGGTTGAATACCTTTATGGCATACCAATTGTCCTCAAGGATGTCAAATTGGCTTACCAACGGACCTTCTACGTTGTCGTCGCCTTCAAAAGAAACCGTAGTTTCGGTTGCCGACTCCACTAAGAAAGTGTAGGACGAACTAAGGGTTTGCAACGGTCCATAAACAGCATTCACCAAAGCTCTTGCGGCTTCTGTAGTTCCTGCATCGCTGGAATTGATTTGAGGTTGGAAGCTAATGCTTTCAATGTCCTCTACTGCTTGTTCAAACAACAAATTACCATTGTTGCCATACACAAATATCTTCTCTGTTTGCGCGTTAGCTTGTGTGCCTGCGACTAATAATGCTGTGGCAAATGCCACTTGATAAAAATTCTTCTTCATTGTGTTTAATTTTTTAGAGTTTAATAATTTTTTGAGTACTGATAGCGTCTGCACGCTTCACTTGAATCAGATAAATGCCTGTTGGCAAAAAGCCAAGCGACAAATTTACGGTAGATGACTGCACGTTTTGACGCAGCAGCACATTTCCGGTCAAGCCAAACACTGCAATCGTCTCAATTTCGGTGTCGCTCGTCACCAATAGTTCGTCGCGCACGGGATTGGGATAGATTCCGAATTTGGAAGGTTCCAGAGGACTAATTTCCGTAGTTTCGCCTACCGAAAATGCCAGATGTGAAATCGTCGAAAGAGCAATTTCACTACTTGTCCCACTCGCAGGCTCAATGTTCATTTTGCCTGCCGAAAAGGTAATTTTGTTGATGTCGCTCAATGCAAACGATTGAGGGTCACCTTCATCACTGTGTACTAACAAGCGCGTTGTTTGTGCTTGTGCCGTACTCACACACAGCATCAATGCTGTGGCCACTAAGAGTTTCTGTCTTGTTCTCATTTCTTTTAAAATTTTAAATTGTTTATATTATTAAAAAAATTCTTTTCTATCCAAGCCCCCTAAAATGTTATACCTACACCTGCCAAAAACGTTCGGGATGTGGGATAAACTCCGGTGTCTATTCCACCCGCTATTTCGGGGTCGTAACCGGTATAGTTTGTAAACGTATATAAATTTTGTGCCGACACAAATGCACGCAACTGCACTGTGTTTTTATTTATCTTCACAGGCAAATTATAGCCCAGCGTGATGTTTCGTATTTTCAAGAAAGATGCATCTTCTATATAGCGGCTATACACGATTGTTGGGCTAGCTTTGCTGGTGTTATCGGAATCTGAACCTATACGCGGGATGTTGGTCGGTTTTTCTTCTGTCCATGCGCTCAAAACATCCGTTGAGAGGTTATATAGTCTGTTGCCTTCGGATAGATGACGACGCAATTTGTTATATACTTCGCTGCCCTGCGAACCTTGCAGCGACACAAACGCATCCCAGCGGCGATAAGTGAGGTTGGTGGAAAAGCCATACGTGAAGTCCGGCTGTATGCTCCCGATGATGGTGCGGTCTTTGAGATTTTCTTTGCTACCTTTCTCTATTTTTCCATTTTCATCGATGTCCTTCAGCAGAATATTTCCGTTTGTAGGGTCCACACCTTCATACACATAACCGTAGAATGAGCCTACCGATTCTCCCTCTCTGTATATTTTTTCGTCTTGGTCACCCTCTGTCAGATTGTTACTTTTTTCTCCTAACTTGGTGATTGTATTAACATTATGAGCTATATTAGCCGATGCCGCCCATGTAAATTTTCGCCGCTCTATCAGCCGTGCATTCAATGCCAATTCAACGCCTTTGTTGGTCACATTTCCAAGATTAACGGTTTGAAATTGATTGGCAGATGCGGTGCCAAATTGCCCCTCTATCTGTACCAACAAATCGGAGGTTTCTTTGTAATAAACATCGGCAACAAGGTTCAATCGGTCGCTTAGAAATCCTATATCAATACCTATGTTGTATTCGGTAGTAGTTTCCCACGTCAGTGAATCGTTGCCTGCATTGCCATAATTGGTGGCAGCACCACCGTTGTAACTGTTGTCATTAGTATTTTTGCCGGAAGCATCTGTGAACCCAATTTCTTGATTGCCGGACGTACCATAAGTGGTGCGGAATTTCAGTGAACTCACGACAGGATACCATGACTTGGCAAATTCCTCATCGTTCACATTCCACGAAAATCCGACAGAAGGAAAATAGCCCCATTGGTGTCCTTCGGCAAAGCGTGATGATTTATCAGCACGCCATGTAGCCGTAAGGTTGTATTTTTCCAACAAAGTGTAGTTGGCACGTGCAAGCATAGAATGTAAGTCAGCTTGGTTTGCTTCATTGGAAAGTTTTATCTTTGCTTTAGAATTGCCGGATACAGCAGCTAAATCGTTAAAATTTACCAAATGGTCTGTTCGGTTGAGTACAATATCCGTATGCGTGTCCTGCTTGGTATATCCGACCAAGAGGTCAATGTAATGAATGGGGTTCAATTGCTTGGTGTAGGTAAGCAGATATTCCGATTGATTGATAACCGTCTTTCGATTGCCCACGGCTCCTCGCCCTTGTGTGTCCAAATTGATTCCAAACACCGATTCTTTCGGTCCAAAAAAGTTTTGTGTGATATAGTTGACGTTCGTGCCCGCACTGTATTTCAGTGCCAGACCCTCCACATAAGGTATTTTATACTTAGCATAGAAATTGCCCAATAGTGAGGTACTCAACGTTTGCCCGATACTCTTTTCTAAGTCTGTTACCGGATTTGCCGCTTGTTCGTAGTAACGCAATTCCGTCAATTCAAACGGATTGTAAAATAAGCCATCGTTGAGTTCAAGAGCGGCATCAGCATAGTGGGTTGGAATCACAGGGGGCATAAACAGCGCATAAACCAACGAATTGCTGATACCCGATTTGAACGGGTTGCTACTGCCTGTAAAATCTTCAGGTGATAATGTTGCCAGTGCATTTTGCGTACTCCGGTCGGCAGATGCCGTCACGCCCACAGTCAAGTTAGAAGAAATTTCTCTGTCTAAATTGATGCGTCCACTGTAACGTTCAAAACCGGAATTGAGGATAATCCCTTTTTGGTCGGTGTAGTTTCCCGAAAGCAGGTAACGAGTTTTGTCATCACCGCCGCTGATAGACAACTCGTGCGTTTGCGTAGAACCGGTTTGCAGCACGGCATCTTGCCAGTCGCTATCGACCGGTTTACCTGTTGCCTCTAATTGAGCCGCCATGATTGCCCCGAATTTAGGGGCACTAAAAGGCACGTTATAGAATATAGAGGGATAATCTTGATGAATCTTCGTCCACTGCTCTGCATTCAGCAAATCTAATTTTTTCGCCGATTTATCTATGCCTATGGTATAGCCATAGTGAATGGTGCTTTTGCCCTTTGCCCCTTTCTTGGTGGTCACGAGTATCACGCCGTTGGCTCCGCGCGAGCCATAGATGGCTTTTGCAGATATATCTTTAAGCACTTCAATACTTTCGATGTCCGATGGATTGATGGATGCCATTGGGTTGAGGCTGCTTCCGATGCCACCGATGCCTGTTTGCGTGGCTCCTTTTTCGGTGGAATAGATGAAGCCGTCTATCACATAGAGCGGCTCGTTGCTGGCATAGATGGAGTTGCCGCCGCGGATGCGAATTTCCGAGCCTGCGCCCGGCTGTCCCGATGTTTGCGTTACATTCACGCCCGAAATGGCTCCGCCGAGCAAGCCGTCGATGGATATGGCTGATTGCTCCAACGCCACTTTCGACACCGATGCCACCGAGCCGGTCAGCTCTTTGCGCTTCTGCACGCCATAGCCCACCACGACCACCTCGCTCAACAAATTGCGCTCTTCGTGCAACTGTATCGTCAGCGGCTCGGTGTATTCATACACATCAAGCTCCAATGTTTTGTATCCTATGTAGCTGATAGTGAGCGTAGTAGGCAGTTCTTTTGCTGTTACAGTGAATTTGCCAAACACGTCCGACACTGTGCCGGTTTTGTCGTTGACCACCGACACATTTGCCCCAATGATTTCTTCCTGCGTGGTGTCGTCCACCACGCGACCGGAAATTTTGATGCTGCCCGTCTGCGCAAAGGCAGTTGTAAGGCAGATGACGCTCGCTAATAATAGGACTACTTTTTTCATTTGCTTGCTAATTTTTTAATGTTGAAATGATAAATATAAATTTATAGTGCTCTTTTTCCACTTCATCGTGCTCTTTTTCTGCAATTTGGTATATATTGGGGTATGCTTTTGCCATATTAATGCGTAATGCCGCATTGGGTATCACAACGCCATTGCCAAATAAAGCGAGAAATTCCTGCTGATAATAAGATTCCCCTGCCGGTGTTGCCGTTATCGAAGATAAAATATCGCGTATGTGCTGTATATCGGTGCCATCGTTTTCAAAATAGAGTGCTCCGCAAGGTTTTGAACTTACAGTGATTAGCGTATTCTCATTTTTGATTTCTTTTACAGCAATTAGAGCATGATGTCTGATTTTTTCAGGACCGGAAGCATCTATAAAATCTGCTAACGAACAATCCACCGTAACACTATCCTGTATATCAGTCAGCACTAAACTGAAAGATTGATTGTTGCGGGAAATGATTTTTTCTTCACCATACTTTAGTTCAAATATATCAATTACCTCGCCGGAAGTCTCTGTTTCGCCATCCGTTTTATGGCACGACACATTCCACACTACGATAAATAATATTGCCGATGCTGTAATAATAGACTGTTTCATAAGAAATTAGCGTAAAATAATTGTGAATAATAAGGGCGTACATTCAGCAAGAGTGTCCATTTTGTCAGGGGATTGCTGGGCAAGCCCGCAATGACACACTCTTCATTTGCTATTTAATAAGTACCTCGCTTTGCTATTTTTAGTGCTGCGCCAATGCTTTTTTATCCGCATTCAAAAAGCCGAACTGATGATTGTAGGCTTGCCCTTCGGTGGCTACCCATTGCAGGAATTGCTCGGTTTGCGCATCCGGCGTGTGTGATGCCACAAATTGGATGCCTTCCACGGGGATGAGGTCGATGGTTTTTGTTTCCAGCAGGTCGATGACTTTGTCCAAGTTGGCTTCGGCAATCACTTCGCTGTATTCGCGTTTCAAATCCAGGGGCAACAGTGCGATGTTGTTCTTCAATGTGCGCGAGTTGATGTCGAAAACGTAGCTTAAATTGTTGAATGTTACACCGCTTTGGTCTTTTTGCACTGCATTGATGAGGTAGATTTCGTCGCCGGAAATCTTTTTGCCTTTCAATTTGGAGGGTTCGTAGCCGAAGTGGCTCGCAAAGGCATTTGCCACCGACGAGGTGTTCACGACCGAATAAATCGTGGCATTGTACTTGTCTTTTGCATCATCTTCGTCATAATCGTCGTCCAGGATGTCTTTTTCAAAAAACAATTCTTTAATGCGCTTGTTGTTCAACTTCTTTTTTTGAAGTGTACTTAATACGGTGCTGTTTTTGCTCGCAATCGGCAACACGGCGTAGCGACCGATGGTGAAAGCCTTCTGATTGGCAGTCTGCCCGTCTGATGCAAGCAACTGAATATCAACATTTTCGGCATCAACCGTTTTGTCGGCTACGGTAATTTTCACTTCCGGATTCACTTTGGAATACTCGGCTATCCACTTCTCCAACAGGGGAGTTGCAAATTTCTCACTGCGGATGTAGATGACATCCTGACTGTCGGCTTGTGCCGATGCACTCGTTGTTGCAAATATCGCAACCGCTACTATAAAATAAATCTTCTTCATTACTGTTATTTTTTTATTGTTTCACGGTGCAAAGGTAGTGGGTTGAAAAAGAACTCGCAATACCACAAGTGTGGTATTTTTAAACTATACCATTTTCTCTAAAAAATAGACGATTTGCCGCTTCCACCACTCCCAGTCGTGGTTTACGTCGGTGCCCCAGACATCGACCCAAGCGGGGATGTCTTTTTTTTGCAGCGCGATTCGGAGCAATTCGGTGTCGTGCAGCATCTCATCTTCGTAGGCACCGCAACCGCAACAAAAAATGAGCCGCGCCTTGCGGTAGCGGTCTAAAAGATAGACATCCTGCGTGTTTGGCAGGTAATCAAGGGGGGAATTGAGGTAGATTTCGGTGGGCTTATAGTCGCCGAAAAAGTAGTCGGTGGAATAAAGCCCGCTCAGCGCAATCACGGAATCGACCACCCACGGGTAGCGAAAAAAGAAGTTCGCCGCGTGATAAGCCCCCATCGAACAGCCGGTTAGCAGCAACTGCTGGTCGTGGCCGCCGTTGTTACGCTTGCCGGTTTCAAGGATGGACGGGAGCAGCTCTTCATTGATGTAGTTGAAATACTGCTCGTGGCGTTTTATCGCCGCCAAACGGTCCCAACTGTTCGTGAAAAAAGTCTCGTCGTCGATGCCGTCCACCGTCCAGATTTGGATTTTTCCGGCATCAATAAACCCGCTGAGGGTGTCGAGCATACCGAAATCTTCGTATTGAAAAAATCGCCCGTTGGAGGTGGGGAAAACGAGCACCGGCTTGCCCTTGTGCCCATAAACCTTGTATTCCATCTCCCGCCCAAGCATCCGGCT
>BNTT01000161.1 GCA_025996815.1 Bacteroidia bacterium | reverse complement strand
TCAGTAACGATATCGTAAAAAACGTATCTGGTTGGTTCTATCTTTCTACCCTTTCCCGATTAGCTCACAAAAATACAAAATTTGTGAATAATCGACTCCTCAACATTTCTCGCTGCAAAGGTACGAGGTGGTTTTGTTAAGAAAATTAGGTAAAAATGAGGTTTAAGAACTATCTTGTGGCAAGTTTTCATTTACCCACACCAACACATTATTGAACCATTTTTAATGCGTTGACCCTGCGATAACCCCATACAAGCGGAACGGAGGCATCACCACCGACTGCTACAACTTCGCCGTCGGCTTACCTTCATCCCGGCAGAGCAACGCGAAAGGAAAGCCCGCCTCCGTATGGAGGGCGAGCTTTCATTCCAATCCGAAGCCTTTCAATTCTTCGGGGGAGAGTCCGGTTATTCTAATGACCAAGTCGAGGGACATCCCCTCCCGAATGCACTTTTGTGCAATTTCATACGTGGCGTGTTGGATGCTTTTTTGGATATTTTGCATACCTTGCTGTATGCCTTCTTCTCGGGCACACTCCACCTCGCTTCGCACATCGTTGTACTGCAACAGATTTTTTTTGTACGTTCTCATATCTTCTTCTTTTAATGTTTCAAATTCTGCCAATTCAAACAGTTCATCGAACACTTCTCCTTGTATTGCAGCCGGTTGTGCCGGCAACTCGGATAAATGCTTTAGGCAATATAGCCATTTATCGGTGTCTGTCACTAATTCGTTCTCCGGTTTCTTGAATTTTTTCAATTCTACCGTGATAAACTGCAGTTTATCGCTCGACTTTGTCAATTTATCTTCGTCCATTAGCGAATGGTAACTGATGCACCGCTCATCATTTGGGCGCAAATCGAAATTCACGATGGAAATGATGTACAATGGCTTCAACTCAAAATCCCAATTGCCTTTTTTGGCTTGCTCCAAGATGGCTCGTGCCGCATAAGAGAGGGTTCTGTCCATGAAATGCTTTTGTTTACCCACTTGCATCTCAATCACGAACTGCTCGCCCGTTTCGTCCACGCAATACAAATCAAAAAACGCTTTTCGGTCTCCTTTGCGGCGACCTAACTGC
This sequence comes from Bacteroidia bacterium, assembly GCA_025996815.1. GTDB lineage: Bacteria > Bacteroidota > Bacteroidia > Bacteroidales > Azobacteroidaceae > Azobacteroides. The sequence continues at coordinate 5,743 of BNTT01000161.1, read as the reverse complement.
TCCACATTGAGATAGTCGATGTCGACAATCTTCTTTTTCTCTCTAAAAATTGCATTCAAAAAGCTGATTAACAACACTTTGTTTGCAAAAATGAATTTGAATGCAAAATCATTTTTTAAGTCCAAATAACGCCCTATTTCTACTGTTTTCATTAAAAAATATAATTAAATTGTTTCAGCTTATTTAATCGCTTTGATTAAATAAATCGGTGCAAAGGTATGAAAAAGTTATGAATTATGAAAATGAGGCCATCCAAGATTCAGGGCAAACGCATCAAATTTCAGCCGTATTCTGCGCTTCTGATTCCGTCTGTTACGCCAGAAAGCGTAGCAGACGAGCTTAAAGGGAAATTTGTCGTGCACCCATTTTTTTTTCGGCGCACTTAAATAAGGGCAACAATAATACCGGCAATCCCAATAATCACACCAACAATTCCCACAATAAATCCGGCTTTGGACAACCTCTCTTTTTTCAATCGTTCAGTGTAACATTCATCAATTATCGAGATATGCTTATCTATTTGCTTCACATAATTTATCAATTTCTCAGCCGCGTTAAAGTAATACTCATAAGTAGCTCTCTCTCCAACACTTTTCTGTCTTTTTACTTCTCTGATGCGTGCTGTTTCATTTTCAATATCTAAAATATCCGGCTTTATTTCCTTGTAATAATCAGGAAAGCCAATATTGATGTCATTGGTCGAATAGATAGCCAATGTCTGTTTTATATAGTTGATTTGACTTATGCAAACCAATTCGTAGGCATCATAACTTGCTCGCAAAAGGTGACTTTCTGCACCTCTAAATTCTTTTTCACAGTCGTGTGCATCGCCTTTTGCTTGAATCATTCGCATAATATGGTCTAAGGCATTTCGCAATTCATTATGGATACCTATATATGAACTTCGGTCACGGTCATAATTCTCAAGCAAAATATTAGCCCTTCTTGCATTTACATATAAGTCTTGCAAAAAGTCTAATTTTTCAATGATTTTGTCCATATTCTAAGGTAATCTTGTATTTAAAACGGCATTTACATAAGCATCTGCCTCTTTTTCCGTTTTTACACGTCCGGTTGCTATACGAACACTGCCGCGCACTCTGTCAAAATTTATCTTTGACTTATCCTCGAACCTGTTCAATGGAATATCATAGATGTTACTCGTTCCTGTTGCCTCAAAAATCAAGGCATCCAATCTTTCTTCCCATGTTTTTCTCTCTGTATTCATATTTTCATTGTTTTTTGAAATTCAAAAATCAATTACGAACTACAAACTACGAAGTCAAGTTCGTAATTCGTAATTCGTAATTTTTAATTGTCGTCCCGTTCTTGACAACGGAAACCACTTTGTTCGATTACTCAACAATCTTCGTAATCTGCCCTGCACCCACCGTGCGACCACCTTCGCGGATGGCGAAGCGCAAGCCTTCGCTACATGCTACCGGATATATCAATTCGATAGAGATGGTTACGTTGTCGCCCGGCATTACCATTTCTGTGCCTGCCGGAAGGGTGATTTCACCCGTAACATCCAATGTGCGAATGTAGAATTGCGGACGGTATTTGTTGTGGAACGGCGTGTGGCGACCTCCTTCTTCTTTTTTCAAGATATACACCTCAGCTTCTACTTTGGTGTGGGGTTGCACTTTGCCCGGGTGGGTGATTACCATACCGCGCTTGATTTCTTCCTTGTCGATACCGCGAAGCAACAAACCTACGTTGTCGCCGGCTTGACCTTCGTCCAAAATCTTGCGGAACATTTCAACACCCGTTACAACTGATTTTTTGCCTTCAGCACCCAAACCGATGATTTGAATTTCTTCACCCGTTTTGATGATACCCGTTTCGATACGACCCGTTGCAACCGTTCCGCGACCCGTGATAGAGAACACGTCTTCTACCGGCATCAAGAAAGGTTTGTCCACGTCGCGCGGAGGAATTGGAATCCATTCGTCCACAGCATCCATCAACTCCATGATTTTTTCTTCCCATTGAGCAATGCCATTCAAGCCACCCAAAGCAGAGCCTTGGATAATCGGGGTGTTGTCGCCGTCAAACTGATAGAAAGTGAGCAACTCGCGCATTTCCATTTCCACCAATTCCAACATTTCGGCATCGTCCACGATGTCTACCTTGTTCATGAACACGACCAGTTTCGGTACGTTCACCTGGCGAGCCAATAGGATGTGTTCGCGCGTCTGGGGCATCGGACCGTCGGTGGCAGCCACCACGATGATAGCACCGTCCATCTGAGCAGCACCCGTAACCATGTTCTTCACATAATCGGCGTGTCCCGGACAGTCAACGTGCGCATAGTGACGCTTTTCCGTTTCGTATTCAACGTGCGCGGTGTTAATCGTAATACCGCGTTCTTTTTCTTCCGGAGCGTTATCAATCTGGTCGAACGATTTCACTTCAGAAAGTCCTTTTTTCGCTAATACCGTGGTAATAGCAGCGGTCAGGGTTGTTTTACCGTGGTCAACGTGACCAATCGTACCGATGTTAACGTGGGGTTTCGACCGGTTGAATTTTTCTTTTGCCATAACTTTAATTTTTTATTTAATTTTAACTATTTCTTTCATCTCCATATCTCTCCTAACATCTCCACGAGCCGGTGACGAGAGTTGAACTCGTGACCTCTTCCTTACCAAGGAAGTGCTCTACCACTGAGCTACACAGGCAGTATTGCGAGCGGAAGACGGGACGCACACCCGCGACCCTCAGCTTGGAAGGCTAATGCTCTATCAACTGAGCTACTTCCGCAATTTCAGTGGGCAGTGATGGATTCGAACCACCGTAAGCGTAAGCTATCTGAGTTACAGTCAGACCCATTTGGCCACTCTGGTAACTGCCCTTTTTCCTATTCATAATGAGCCTCTTGAGGGATTCGAACCCACGACCCCGAGATTACAAATCACGTGCTCTGGCCAACTGAGCTAAAGAGGCATCTTCCTTTAGCGGATGCAAAGGTACGACTTATTTTTGGAACTACCAAATGTTTTTTAAATTATTTTTCACCACGGTATATAAATCGTCCCCGTATGGGTTGTTCCGTCTGATTGCCAATTGCCCAGCGTGATGCCCGAAGTGCCTGCCTTGCTCACTTGGATGGTGTAGGGATAGGTGTAGCCCGCCTCCCAGGTGATGGCTGCAAAACTTCCTTCCTTGCTGCTGCCGTCGGTCAGGGTAACCGTCAGCTTGCTTGTGCCCGGCGTGGTCTGCGGTATAACAATCGCCGAACTGCTCCGTCCGTCTGTCGCCGTCTTGAAAATTACCGTGGCGGGCGCGGTTTTAGAACCGAGGGTGCCGTTGTTCAGGTCACACAGGGCTTGCGTCGCGAGGTTGGTCACTCTTACCGTGGCTCCTGCCAAATCGGCAGCCGTCATACCCGTGCCCGGGGTCAGCGTCAGGCTAATCCTACTCAAGAGGTGCGCAAACGGGAGGCTCACCACCGCGTTGTCGGTGGCAGTGTAGCCGCTGCCGCTGTTGTTCGCCCCGGCATACAGCAGGTCGATGGCGGCGGGGTCGGCTTGGTTGCTCACGTCCACCGGATACTTATAGTCGTTTATCTCCCCCGCGCCTGTGCCGGTTGCCTTGTAGGGATAGCAGGCGATGAAATCCACTGCGCTGCCATTCGGCGGGTAGAAAATTGTTTGGTCGGTGGGTGCCGCCACGGGGGCTAAGCCGCTGGCAGCGGCGGCGGTGCTTGCCGTATACTGCATATTGTCGGCACCTTCGGCAATGTCCGCGGCGAGCGAGCCGCCATGCGTTACCATAAAGATGCCCACACGGTCGCCTGCCTCCCACGTGGAGGCATTGCCGGAGGAGGCGATGCGCGTTTGAGTGCCGCCGAGCGACGTGGTGAACTGCACGGCGATGCGGTCGCCCACATCCACAAGGTCGCCCTCACTGTTGCATCCGGCGAACAACAACACGCCGACAAGCAATGTACCAATATTCCAATTATTGTATTTCATATCTTTGCGATTTTTTAATTATGGATTTATCGGGTCTATACCCTCAAGACCTCCGCCGAAGTCCGGACTATCAGCGGACACCGTGATTTCAAATTTTGTAAATTTGCTTTGCCGCAGCGTGATAGTATCCGTGGTGGCAAAAGCCGCCTCCTCTGTTTCATCTGATTTCGTAAGAACAAGCCGCGTGCCTGTGGCTAACATTTGTGGCGGAAGCAAGACGCGATAGGTCAAATGTCCTACGGGAAACATTTTAATATCGGACTGAGTGTCTGCCGCGCCCAATCCCATAGTCGCCCAATTCACCGTAGCAGCCCTTTTGAGCAGGGGCGAAGCGGGATAGTTTGTTCCTAACCGCGCGGAAAGCGTTGTTCCATTGGAAATGTTCAGAATGCCGTTGGGGTCAAACAACTGTACCTGCACCATAGCCATCGCGTGGCTGAAAGAAAATTTTATGGTATCTCCTCTCGGATGATTCAGTTTTTTGGATATAAGCAGGTCATTTTTACTATAGTCCGCGCTCGCTCTTTGATCTTGTGCCACATAAAAATGAATATCCGTGGGGTTGTTAAAGGATGCGTAATACGGATAATAGGCATAAATATCCAGCACATCACTACCGGTGGGATAAAATAAGTTGCCATCAGGAACCCACCCAGTAGAGCGGGCAGACAGTTTCACATTATGCCAATAGTTGTTTGATGGCTGCAATATACCGGTTGAGCCGGGGGAATGCCTCACGGCGAACAAACCGAGTTCATCGCCAACCTGAAATTTGCCTAATATTACTGTGTCACCTGCAATATTCGTCGTGTCCTTGTAAACTACTCTGGGACGCGCATCAAGCCATTCCGCGTCTTCTATACTTATCTCGAAGCGAACATCGCTGTTCAGCGAGCTGTTCAAATCGGTGTCGGTGTGGTCGCAGGAGGCGAGCAGCGCGACAGCCGATAAAAGCGCATATAATTTAACTTTTGTTTTCATATTTTTTGAATTTTTTATTTAACATTAACTTATTTTACTTCAATAGTCCTGCCGGCACCCGTCTGCCAATTGTTGATAGTAGCCGAAAAGTCGGATTCCGAAATGACCGGCGGCGTGATTGGCGGCTCCGGCTCCGTTGGCGGTGTAACCGGTGGCTCCGGCTCCGTTGGCGGTGTAACCGGCGGCTCCGGCTCCGTTGGTGGCGTAACCGGTGGCTCCGGCTCCGTTGGCGGTGTAACCGGCGGCTCCGGCTCCGTTGGCGGTGTAACCGGCGGCTCCGGCTCCGTTGGCGGTGTAACCGGCGGCTCCGGCTCTGTTGGCGGTGTGACGGGCGGCTCCGGCTCTGCCGGCGGTGTAACCGGTGGTTCCGGCTCTGTCGGCGGCGTGACGGGCGGCTCCGGCTCTGTCGGCGGCGTGACGGGCGGCTCCGGCTCCGTTGGCGGTGTGACCGGTGGCTCCGGCTCCGCTGGTGGCGTAACCGGCGGCTCCGGCTCCGCTGGTGGCGTAACCGGTGGCTTCGGCTCCGCTGGCGGCGTGACCGATGGCTCCGGCTCTGTCGGTGGCGTAACCGGTGGCTTCGGCTCCGCTGGTGGCGTAACCGGTGGCTTCGGCTTTGCCGGCGGTGTAACCGGTGGCTCCGGCTCCGCTGGTGGCGTAACCGGTGGCTCCGGCTCCGCTGGTGGCGTAACCGGTGGCTTCGGCTCCGCTGGTGGCGTAACCGGTGGCTCCGGCTCCGTCGGCGGTGTGACCGGTGGCGTAACCACCGGGGGTGTGATTGCCAAGTC
>BNTT01000160.1 GCA_025996815.1 Bacteroidia bacterium | reverse complement strand
CGGTGACAACTCCCGATACTTCCCATGCTGTATCCACAGGCAAAAGTATCTTCTCTAATATCTGACTTCCCGTATATTTTTCCATGCCGCAAAATTACTACTTTCCACACAATTCCCAGTAGAACCATTGAAATAAAAGGAATAGGAAATATTTCGGAAGGAATAAAGATGTCAAAAAATGAAGTTGAAACTGCAATAAAGTTTGCAGATAAATATGATTTGATGCTTGTAGAAAATCCAACAAGTGATTTGCCACAAGTAAAACATATAAAAAGTCCGTTCAAATTCAAGAATGGAGAGACTTTGTTTGAAAATTCAAAATTGACTGTTTTGAATGATAATTATATTGTTAAATTTGGTTTGAAATAAATATGGTTGAACAAATCCAAAAACATTATTCCGAAAGCAACAAACTTTCCCTCCTCATCCGCCACGCCGACCGAAATAAAATCCCCTCCGGCTCATTCGGCAATGAAGTCATGCTAAATGAGACAGGAAAAGCAAACGCCTTGAAATTTGGCGAAGCCTTATCAGATTTGAAAATCAATAAGATAATGACAAGTCCGATAGGTCGATGTGTGCAAACTGCCGAATTTATTGCAAAAGGCTATGGGCAAGCAATTGATATTATCGAAACAAAAGCATTGGGTGCGCCTGGATTACGTATAATGGTCTTACAATCTTTGTTACCCACGATTTATTAATTGCTTTTTATCATTACAGCATCAACAAAACGGTTTATACAAGAGAGAATTGGGTAAAGTATTTGGGAGGTTTAATTTTGAAAAATGGACGATATGATGAATGAATTGAAAAATATGTTTACGGAACATTGGAAATACCTTGCCGTCAATGCAGCATGCAAGTTGGATTTGTTCGATACTTTGGAATTTCCAATGACAGCCAAAGAATTAAGCGAGAAGTTAAGTTTGGATGAAAGAAACCTCGCAACATTACTGAAAGCCTTATGCAGTATTGATTTTCTGAAATCCACAAACGGCAAATTCAGTTTAACAGAAAAATCGGAATTGCTTACCGAAAAGCACCCCGAAAGTTTGAAATACGCTTGTATGAATTGGTAGATTTCAGTGTACATAAATCTGTTTTGGATTGTGGCGGCAGTTATGGTGCAGCGATAAATGCAGTTAAAGAAAAATTTCCGCAGATAGAATGTTATTTGTTTGATTTGCCGAAAGGCGGAACGCTTTATGTAATTGAAAATTGCGCCGACAAAATTAATATTGATTTGTCATTGCTTTCACTCAATATGGCTGTGATGTGCCAAAGTTTCGAGCGAACTTCTACTGAATACATTGACCTTGTACAATCAGCAAGATTTGTGTTTCAAAAAAACATAAAACTCAATGAATTACAAACCGTTTTAATCTTTTAAAAATTATGAATTGGCAACAAATAACCGTATCTCCAGACAATACTCATTTCCTGTTTGAAGGAAAACCGATTTTCAACAAGCATTTTATCGAAGTGTTGAAATTTCACGCGCCCGGACTTGCACCGGTAAAAGATGAAACAGGCGCATATCATATTGATAGCACCGGCAATTCGCTGTATTCTGAACGATACAACCGAACTTTCGGCTATTACTGCAATCGCGCCGCCGTTATCCAAAAGCAAAACTGGTTTCATATCAACGAACAAGGCAAAAGAATTTACCCACAAAACTACGCATGGACAGGCAATTTTCAGGAAAATATTTGCACAGTAAGAGATTTTGATGACAACTATTTTCATATTGATTTGCAGGGAAATAGGATTTATTCTGAAAATTATTTGTATGCGGGCGATTTCAAAGATGGCATTGCTTGCGTGAAACTTCAAAACGGAGTTTTCAAACACATTGACACAAACAGCAAATTCATTAATGAAAAGGAATTTTTAGATTTAGGCGTTTTTCACAAAAATTTTGCAACAGCCAAAGATAAAGATGGTTGGTTTCATATTGACAAAAGCGGGAATGCAGTTTATGTTGAGCGTTATTTGGTAATAGAGCCGTTTTATAATGGTTTTGCGTTGGTAACGCAATTTAATAACTCAAAAATAATTGTTAACGAACAAGGCGGAAAAGTGATAGAAATATGAAACGCAGCAAACAAAAGCTCGCTCATTTCTATATCTACCCATTAGACTGTCCTTTCGAGTAAAATTGTGTTTTTTAGAAGATTGTACGGAATTTTTTTGTACCTTTGCATAAATTATTTTATTATGAATAAAAGATTAACTATTGCCCTTGTGGCGCATGACCAGCGGAAGGCTGACATGGTGGAGTGGGCGGTTTTCAACGCCGATATGCTGTCGCAGCATCAGTTGGTGTGCACCGGCACCACGGGTAGCCTGATTCAGAAGGCTTTTGCGGAAAAGGACATTCACGCGGAGGTGATTTGTATGCACTCGGGTCCTTTGGGCGGCGATGCGGAGATTGCGGCGATGGTGGTGCGCCACGAAATCAATTTGGCGGTTTTTCTTATCGACGATTTGAATCCGCAGCCGCACGAAGCGGATATTCAGATGTTGCTCCGGCAGTGTCGCGTGCACAATGTGCCCATTGCCTGCAATCGCTACAGTGCCGATTTGATGATTACGAGCGGGCTGTGGGATGTTGAGCATTACACGCCGTCCACTCCCCGGTATATCAAATTTGAGAGGGCGTAGATTTTATTTCCCTTTCATAATGCGCTGAATGTCATAGAGTTTCTGCCACGTTTCGCGCGGGGAGAGGTTTTCGAGGTCGAGGTTGTTGATTTCGTCGCGAATTTGCGACAGGATGGGGTCGTCTAATTGGAAAAAGTTCATCTGATAGCCCTCGTGTTTGGTGGCGATGTCGGTCATGGGCTTTGAAACGCTGTCTTGGCGGTTTTCGCTTTCCAGGCGGGTGAGAATTTCGTTGCTGCGTTGGATGATGCTTTGCGGCATCCCTGCCATTTTCGCCACGTGAATCCCAAAACTGTGCTCGCTGCCTCCGCGTACTAATTTGCGCAGGAAAATCACCCTGTTGTCCACCTCTTTGACGGTTACATTGTAGTTTTTGATGCGCTTAAACGTCTTTTCCATCTCGTTGAGTTCGTGGTAGTGGGTGGCAAAAAGCGTTTTGGCACGTCCGCGCGCATGTTCGTGGATGTATTCCACAATCGCCCACGCGATGGAAATGCCGTCGTAGGTGGATGTGCCGCGTCCCAATTCGTCGAAGAGCACCAGACTGCGCTCCGACAGGTTGTTGAGGATGTTCGACGCCTCGTTCATCTCCACCATAAACGTGGATTCGCCCGCCGAGATGTTGTCGCTGGCACCCACGCGCGTGAAAATCTTATCCACAATGCCGATGCTGGCGGCTTCGGCGGGCACGAACGAGCCTATTTGCGCCATCAGCGTAATCAGTGCCGTCTGCCGCAAGAGGGCGGATTTCCCCGCCATATTGGGTCCGGTGATGATGATGATTTGCTGCGTGTTGTCGTCGAGATACACATCGTTGGGAATGTATTGCTCGCCGGTGGGCATCTCCTGCTCAATCACGGGGTGTCGCCCCTTTTTGATGTCGAGCACCTGACTGTCGTCGATTTGCGGGCGGATGTATTTATTCTTTTTCGCCGTTTTGGCAAACGACAGCAGGCAGTCTGTTTGCGCTAACAGGCTGGCATTGGTCTGAATAGATACTATATATTCAAGTAATTCTTTAACCAAATCTTTGAAAAGTTGCTCTTCCAGCGAGGCGATTTTGCCCTCTGCGCCGAGGATTTTGTCTTCATAAATTTTCAGTTCCTGCGTGATGTAGCGTTCGGCACCCACCAGCGTTTGCTTGCGAATCCAATCTTTGGGCACCTTGTGTTTGTGCGTGTTGCGCACCTCAATATAGTAGCCAAACACATTGTTGAAACTCACTTTCAGCGACGGGATGCCCGTTTGGTCGCTTTCGCGCTGCTGAATTTGGAGCAGAAAATCCTTGCCCGAATAGGCAACCTCCCGCAACTCATCGAGTTCGGCATTGACCCCGCTGTTAATCACATTGCCCTTGCTGAGCAGCATAGGCGGCTCCGGGGCGAGTTCGCGGGCGATTTTGTCGCGGATGCCGGCGCAGAGATTGAGTTGTTCGCCCACGCGCTTCAGCCCCGCATCGGCGGCGGCTTCACACCCGCGTTTGATAGGCTCAATGGCTTGCAGGGCGGTTTTTAGTTGCGCCACTTCGCGCGGATTGACCCGCCCGACTGCCACTTTTGAGATGATGCGCTCCAAGTCGCCCACCAGATTGAGATGCTCCTCCAAGAGGTCTTTCAGGGCGAGGTCTTGAAAGAAATAATCAACAGCCGAGAGGCGACTTTCAATCTGTTTCACGTCTTTGAGCGGGAATGTGAGCCAGCGTTTCATCATCCGCGCACCCATCGGGGTGACGGTGCGGTCGAGCACGTCAATCAGGGCTTTGCCGCCCTCGCTCATCGACGTGAGCAGTTCCAGACTGCGAATCGTGAAGCCGTCTAAGTGCATAAACCGGTCTTCCTCGATGCGCGCAAGGGCTTTGATGTGCCCGATTTGCGTATGCTGGGTGCTGTCTAAATAGCACAAAATCGCACCCGAAGCCACCACGCCATTGGGGAGGGTGTGCACGCCGAAGCCTTTGAGGTTTGCCGTTTCAAACTGTCGGAGGAGGCGTTCGTTGGCGTTGGTTTCCGTAAACACCCAATCCTCCATCTCAAACGTGAGCCATTTGCTGCCGAAGGCATCAATGAAATTTTTGCGCTTGCTGCGGTCGTGCAGCACCTCCTTGGGCGCAAAATTGGTTAGCAGGGCTTCCACATAGTTGGCATCGCCCTCCGCCGTCATAAATTCGCCCGTCGAAATATCGAGGAATGCCACGCCGCACATTGTTTTATTGAAATGCACGGCGGCAAGGAAGTTGTTTTCCTTGTGATTCAGCACGTTATCGTTGATGCTCACGCCCGGCGTCACCAATTCTGTTACGCCGCGTTTGACAATTTTATTAGTCAGTTTGGGGTCTTCCAACTGGTCGCAAATCGCCACCCGCTTGCCTGCGCGCACCAATTTGGGCAGATAGGTATCCAGCGCGTGGTGCGGAAATCCCGCCAATTCCACGTGTGAAGCCGCCCCGTTGGCACGTTTGGTAAGAGTAATGCCCAAAATTTCGGACGCAACGATAGCGTCTGCGCCAAAAGTTTCGTAGAAATCGCCCACGCGGAATAATAAAATAGCGTCGGGGTGTTTCGCTTTTACTTCGGCGTGTTGCTTCATCAAACCCGTTTCGCCACCTTTTGCTGCCATATCCTTATTTTTTTCCGAGTAGTGAGAACATATTTTTCTTGTAGGCTTCGACGCCCGGTTGGTCAAACGGATTGACGCCCAGCAGATAGCCGCTGATGCCACACGCGCGTTCAAAGAAATAGAGGAGTTGCCCAAGATAGTATTCGTTGAGTTTGGGCAACGTGATTTTCAGATTGGGCACGCCGCCATCGATGTGAGCCATCTGCGTGCCGAGTTCGGCTTGCTTGTTCACAAAGTCTACGTGCTTGCCGGAGAGGTAGTTAAGCCCGTCCAGATTGTCGGAATCGGAGGGCACGGTCACGCTGTGTTTGACCAGGTCTACCGACAGCACCGTTTCAAAAATGCTGCGCTCGCCGTCCTGAATCCATTGTCCCATCGAGTGGAGGTCGGTTGTGAAATCGACCGAAGCGGTGAAAATGCCCTTGTGCTCCTTGCCTTCGCTTTCGCCGTAGAGTTGTTTCCACCATTCGGAAACGTAGTGCAGTTTCGGCGTGAAATTCGCCAAAATCTCAATTTTTTTGCCGCTCTTGTACAATTCGTTGCGCGTGGCGGCGTAAATTTCCGAAATGTTGTCGTCAAACGCCACGGTCGAAGCCGTCGCCTTTTCCATATCCGCCGCCCCTTGCACCAGTTGCTTGATGTCGATGCCTGCAATCGCGATAGGCAGCAACCCCACGGGGGTGAGCACGGAAAATCGTCCGCCCACATCGTCGGGAATCACGTAGGTTTTGTAGCCCTCTTTCGTTGCCAGCGTCCGCAGTGCGCCGCGGGCTTTGTCGGTGATAGCCACGATGCGCGTGAGCGCCTGACCCTTGCCCACAGCATCTTCCAACTGCTTTTTCAGGAGGCGGAACGCTAAAGCCGGCTCGGTGGTTGTGCCCGATTTGGAGATGTTGACGATGCCGAATGATTTGCCTTTCAGAAAGGCTTGCAGTTCATACAGATAGTCTTCGCTGATGTTGTGTCCGGCGAACACGACGACGGGCTGCTTTTTGGCAACGGGCTGCGGGTCCGTCCCGCACCGACCATAGTGGTCAAACGTGCCGCCGATGGCTTCCATCACCGCTTTTGCGCCGAGATAACTGCCGCCGATGCCGACGACCACGACCACTTCGCAATTCGCGCGGAACTTATCCGCAGTCTTCTGAATATCAGTCAGTTCCGCTGCCTGAATCGCACTTGGCAAATGGAGCCAGCCCAAGAAATCGTTACCTTTTCCGGTACCGTTTTCAAGCGTCTGATTGGCAGCTTTCGCCTTCGCTGCTTGGGCATAGACCTGTTCTTTCGTCACCGCGCCCAAGGCTTTTTCGATGTTTAATCCAATTGTTTTCATACTCTTTTATTTCTTAATTTTTAATTATTATGCTGCAAAGGTACAAAAAAAATTGCATAATTATTACTTTGTCTGCGCAATCAGCAGGGCAAACGAATCTTAATTTATGTAAAAAAAACAGCTCGAAAGTCTTCAAAAGACCTCGTAAGGGGTTATCAAAAGAGGCTGTCTCAAAAGGACAGCCTCATTTTTATATATATTTAATATTCCCCTATTTTTCGTACCTTTGCATCTGCAAATCAAAGATATAAGCATTATGGCAAAAGTAGTATTTAAGGATTACAGT
>BNTT01000159.1 GCA_025996815.1 Bacteroidia bacterium | reverse complement strand
CCGGAGAGTTCGTCGTTCCAAAAGGGAATTATATGTTTGGAATAGGCTCTTCGTCGCAAGAGATAAAATTGAAAAAAGAATTTAAACTGTTATAAAAATGAAAAGGACATTATTTACAGTGGCGGCTTGCCTGATTGGTGCTTCGGCTTTTGGACAACAGAAGGTTGTAAAAATCGTAAAAAGTGAATTGCAGGGTGCAACTCCGAATTTTGGAGAGTTGCGCACCCAAATTAAGAGTGCATTGGAACACCCCGAAACGGCAAACAGTGCCGAGGCGTGGTTTGTTGCAGGCGAGGTGGAAAGCAAGGCGTATGATGCCGAAAGTGTGAAACAAATGTTCGGTCAAAACGACGTGAACGAGGAAGTGATGAACACGGCTTTGGATGCGAGTACGGCATTTTTGTTGAAGTCCGACGAATTGGACCAGTTGCCCAACGCAAAAGGCAAGATTAAATCGAAATTCCGCAAGAAAATCAAAGGAATTTTGCAAGCCAATCGCAAGGGTTACCTCAATGCCGGTAGTTATTTTTATGAAAAAGAAAACTATGTGAAAGCCTACGACAATTTCAAGTTTTATGGCGACATCCCTACCTTACCGATGTTTGAAGGCGATAAAACGATGAAAAATGATTTGGCTACCGACTCCAATGAGGTGAAATTCCGCTATTATGCGGGTGTTGCGGCATCCCTGATTCCCGACCACGACAAGGCGATTGCCATCTATGACCAAATCAAGGATTTTGGCGTCAATTCGTTGGACATTTACAAACAGTTGGCGAGTGAACAAGTCCAAAAGGGCGATTCTGTGGCTTTTGAACAGACATTGCGTGCCGGTGTGGTGAGATTTCCGACCGAGACCTATTTCTTGCTGAATATCATCAACATTAAGGTCAATAACGACCGGTCGGACGAAGCCATTGAGTATCTGAATAAAGCCATTGAAGCCGACCCCAACAATTCGCAATTCCTTGATGTGCTGGGACTTGTGTATGAAAAGAAAAACGACATCCCGCAGGCTATTGTCAGCATCGAAAAGGCGTTGGCGGTTGACCCAAACAATGCCGAGGCTCTTTCACACCTTGGGCGTATGTATTACAACCGTGGCGTTGAAAAGCGCACCGAGAGTGGTGATATTTCCGATAAGAAAAAGTATGATGCCGCAAAAAAGGAGTTTGAAGACGATTTCAAGACGGCTGCTCCCTATTTTGAGAAAGCCTACGACCTCAATCCGGAGGATTCCGATGCCGTTTTTGCGCTACGCAACATCTACTATCAGTTGCAGGACAACGCCAATTACGATAAATGGGACAAAATTTTTTCAGAAAAATAATACAATATATATGAGTGAAATAAAGACAGTAGGGATTTTGACATCCGGTGGTGATGCTCCGGGTATGAACGCGGCGATTAGGGCTGTAACCCGCGCGGCGATTTACAAACAACTAACCGTCAAAGGTATTTACAGAGGCTACAAGGGATTGCTGACGGGCGAAATTCAGGAGTTTAAGACCAACAATGTCAGCAACATTATTCAGCACGGCGGCACGATTTTGAAAACGGCTCGCTGTTTGGAATTTCGCGAGGCATCGGGGCGCCAAAAAGCCCACGAAACCATCCAAAAAGAGGGTATCGACGCTCTGGTGGTGATTGGCGGCGACGGCTCGCTGACCGGTGCGCGCATTTTTGCGCAGGAATATAATTTTCCCATCGTGGGGCTTCCGGGCACGATAGACAACGACCTGTTTGGCACAGACACCACGATTGGCTACGACACCGCGCTCAACACGATTATGGAGGCGGTGGATAAGATTCGCGACACGGCTTCGTCGCACGAGCGGCTGTTTTTCATCGAAGTGATGGGGCGCAATGCGGGCTTTTTGGCTCTCAACGGCGCGATTGCTTCGGGCGCGGAGGCGGCGATTATTCCGGAAATCTGGCAGGAAGTTGACCAGTTGGAAGAGTTGATTCACCACGGTTTTCGCAAATCCAAAAACAGCAGCATCGTCCTCGTGGCAGAGAGTGACGTTACCGGCGGCGCGATGGGTATGGCGGAACGGGTGAAAAAAGATTATCCGGAATACGACGTGCGCGTGACCATCCTCGGACACCTCCAGCGGGGTGGCTCGCCCACCGCGAGCGACCGCATCCTGGCAAGCCGCATGGGAGCCGCCGCCATCGAAGCCCTGCTCGACGACCAGCGCAACGTGATGATGGGCATCCAAAACAACGACATCGTGTATGTGCCTTTCTCAAAGGCGATTAAGGAAGAAAAACCTATTAATCGCGATTTGCTGAATACGCTGCGGACGTTGTCTATATAATCAGGGGACGTAAAATTCTCCGGTGATAGCAAAAAATTGTAGAGATGCGGCGCGCCACGTCTCTACAGCGAACGGGGAGCATTGAACAGTTGTATCGCTTTCCATAAAACGCCTGCCGAGCCTCTGAAATTTCCGGAATTGGGCTTTCCCTCCGGTGTCCACCATTCATAAAAGCCATTGTGTTGAATAACTCGGTCTAACATGGGTGCAATGGCTTCGTGAGCCTCGTCGTAAAATCCGTTCCGAATCAATTGTTGCACCATTCGACCGCCGAACCACGTCCAATCGCCTCCATTTTGATAAGAATATTCTGTCATTCCCGAATTTTTGAAAAATCCGTTGGGATAAGGCGGATACATTGTCAGCCCTATGGATTGGGCGTTGGCTGCTTTCACATTTTCCTGCATTTTCCGGTAGGAAATACTGATTTCTTCGGGGGTCAAAAGTCCTGCTTCGATGGCAATGGCTGTGCCGCCATGGTAATAAATCTTGTTTTCGTCAAAATCGGCAGGGAAAGGCGAGCCATTCAGATAGAGGTGTGGAATGTATTTTTTGTTTTTTTCGTCCCAAAGATATTGGCGAATATTCTTTTTGATGGTATTTTTTTTCTTGTTCCAAAACGATTTGTTTGTGTGTTTCGCAATCTTTAAAAAGTCGTCGATGGCAATCACAAACATGGCGTTGTCGTAAATATCAATACATAAATGAGAGTTTTCGTCGATATTCACGCCCCAATCGTGTTCCGGCTGTACATCGCCCCAATCGGCAGTTGTGGCACCCCATAGCAATCCGTATTTTTCATTGTAGCGTTCTTTCAACAAAAACATTAAGGCATCTTCCATGCGCTGTTCAACGGTTCGTCCGGCAATAACTTCTTTCAAAATAGAACCATCGCCGGTGGCTTCTATGTATTTTGCAATTGCCTGTATCAGAGAAGATTCCTGGTCGGTTTCAACCGTATTCTTGTGGGCGGCATAATCGGGAGCTAATTCGCTGTAATAAAAATTATACGAAACACCGGCATCTGTTTTTTTAACATATCCGTCCACGATATTGCCGTCGGCTCCCTGAAACTTAAAGAACATCAGCAAGGACTCTTTGATATTGTTCACATTTCCCACCTTACAAGCCAGCTCTATGAACGTATTCAAATCGCGTATCCAAATCTCATTGTAGCTGTCGCCGGCATTTAAGCCGTTTCGCAACAAGGTTTCAGCCTTTTCGGCAACAACATCTTCTCTTTTTTGCTGAGCCTGAGCACAACAAAATACCGTCGCAAATAGTAATACTAAAGAAATCTTTTTCATTATTGTGTTTTTAAATGTTCATTATCACTTGATAATTTTTCCCTTTTTCTGTTTCAAATTGCGTAATGTAATATCCCAAATCATCTTTTTGCGACACAACCGCTATGCCTTTTATTTTTACAGGTGCATTCGTCCGCAATTTACAAATTTCGCCCTGTTTCGACAGGATGTTTGCCGATACTAATTGACTGTTTTTCCATTGAATATCTACTACAAAGGCACCGCGGGCGCATAAGCCTTTCACTTGTCCGTCTTTCCACACGTCGGGCAAGGCGGGCAATAAATGGACTTCACCCAGCTGACTTTGCAGCAGCATTTCTGCCATACAAGCCGTTGCGCCCAAGTTGCCGTCAATTTGGAATGGGGGATGTGCATCGAAAAGATTTTCATACACGCCGCCTTTGCTCATCATGTCCATCCCCTGGTCGTAAGTCAATTCTAAGGCATTTTGCAATAATTTATGTGCGCGGTTGCCGTCCAAAAGTCGTGCCCAAAAACCGATTTTCCACACGCGGCTCCAACCGGTGCCGCTGTCGCCTCTGCCGTTCAAGGATTTTTTGGCTCCATCGGCAATTTTCGGATTGAGTACCGGCGATATGGCGCGTCCCGGATGCAGTGCAACTAAGTGCGAAACGTGCCTGTGTTGGTCTTTCGGGTCGTCGTCGGTGTATTTCCATTCGCGGAGTTGTCCCCACGAGCCGATGTGCAATCCGTTGTCTAAGTGGTCGAATCGTTTTTGCAGTTCCTGCACAAAAGCGGCATCGTTGCCTAAAATAGTTCCGGCTTCGATGGTGTTGTGAAACAAGTCCCAAACAAGTTGTTGAACGTGTGCCGTCGCATTTTCCCAAGGTCCGTGTTCGGGCGACCATTCGTTTGGTGCCAGCCACGTGCCTTTGTCGTCTAAAAACAGGCGGTCTAACCAGAATTGGCAAGCCGATTTCATCACCGGATAAGCCACCGTTTGCAGGTATTCCTTGTCGGGATTATACAGATATTTATCCCAAATGTGCATACAATACCACGCATTGGCGGGGCGGTTATACATCCAATCGGAGTATCCGAAAATATTGTTTTGCGTTTTCATCGTCCAGCCGCCACAACCTAAATCTGCCGCCATCGCACGCCACGAGGGGTGCACTATCGCTTCATTGTAGATGTAGTTGATAAAGGGCGATGCACATTCGGCAAGATTGGCGGATTCTGTTTGCCAATAGTTCATCTGCACATTGATATTGGAATGAATATCGGCTTCCCAGGGCGGATTGTTGGTGTTGCTCCACAAGCCTTGCAGGTTAGACGGCAAATCCAATCCCGAGCGCGAGGTCGAAACAGTCAAATAGCGTCCGTATTGAAAAAACAATACATCCAATGCGGGGTCGTATTTCCCTGCGGCAAGATTTTTCAGCAATTCATCGGTCGGAATTTGCGGTTTCACATTGCCTGCATTCAGCGAAACACGATTGAAAAGCGATTGATAATCCTGAATATGGGCTTTTTTCAATTGCGCATAGCCCTTGTTGATGGCATTTGCCAAATCGGACTGTAAGGCTTTCTTCCAATCTTTTTTAGTCAAATAATCCAAAGAAGCGGGGTCATAATCCGTTGCTGCAACTAATAATACAGTGGCGGCATCGGCATTGTGTACGTTAATCGTTCCATTTTCAATGCTCACATTTCCTTTGTCTGCCAACACCGTTAATTTCGCCTCGTAAGAAAGCAGTGTGAGTTTTCCGGCGATGGATAATTGATTATCTGCAACTGCAACAGTTTCTTTATGAGCACCTTCCAAGCGCAGTTTGAAGTTCACTTTGCCTTTTTTATTCGCCGCCAGATGCAATACAATCACATTGTCGGGGTAGTTGGCAAAATAGTCGCGCGAATAAGTTACGCCATCCGCTTCATATTTCACGCCGGCGGTGGCATTATCCAAACTCAATTGGAGCGTATAGTTTTTCGCTTCGGCGGCGTGGTCGAAATCAATGTAAATGTCGCCGAAATTCTGAAACGAACCTCGCTTGGTTGGGCTACCCGTCCAAAGTGTTTTGTCGTTGAACTGGATGTGCTCGTGCTGGATGCCGCCGAAGACCATCGCGCCGATGCGACCGTTGCCGATGGGCAGGGCGGAGGTCATCCATTCCACGGCAGGTTGTTTGTACCACAGCACCAAATTGTCTTGCGGCACGATACTTTCTTTTGCTTGCACAGAACTAAAGCAAAGCAGACACGGGAGTAACAATAAATTTTTTTTCATTTTTATAACAGTTTAAATTCTTTTTTCAATTTTATCTCTTGCGACGAAGAGCCTATTCCAAACATATAATTCCCTTTTGGAACGACGAACTCTCCGGTTTTTTCGTCCCAATACCGCAATAAATCTTTCCGGATTTCTATCTCCACTTTTTGGGTTGCGCCTTTCTTAATCGTATTGCGTTGAAACCCTTTCAGTTCTTTCACCGGTTTTGCAGCCCCTGTTTCCGGCAACGAGACATATACTTGCGACACTTCATCGCCCGTTCTTGAACCGGTATTCTTTACTTCAAAAGACAATTTTAATCTATCCCCTGCATCGGTTATTACCGGATTTTTATATTCAAAAGTAGTATAACTCAATCCGTAACCGAAAGGATAAAGGGGTTTTCCCTTGAAATATTGATAGGTTCGCCCTTTCGCAATATCGTAATCATCGAACGGCGGCAATTCATCCAAACTGCTGTAGTAGGTAATCGGCAAACGTCCGCCGGGATTGTAGTCGCCAAACAGGACTTCGGCAACGGCTGTGCCGCCCTGTTCGCCGGGGTACCAGGCATTGACGATGGCAGGGATGTTTTCGTCTAACCAATTGATTGCCAACGAACTGCCTGCAACCAGCACCACGATGGTGTTGGGATTGATTTTGTAAATTTCCTTGATAAATTCCATTTGGTCGGCAGGTAGTTGAATCTCCGCGCGGTCTTGTCCTTCCCGTTCGATGGATTTGTTGGTTCCTAAAACGGCAATCACTTTATCGCAACTTCGCGCCGCTTTTCCGGCTTCTCCGTAGCTGTCAATCCGGTCTTTGTGGGCAATTGCCGGTGCTTTCCATTCCAGACGGGCAATGGCATAATCCCGGCTGTTGAAATATTCGGCTTTGAGCCGATAGGTTTTTCCTGCTTCCAAATAGATACCGGCGGTGTCTGTGGTGATTGCTCGTCCCCACCATGAATCGAGCAAGCGTTCGTCATTGATATACAACCGGCATCCGTCCGAAGAAGTGAAACTGAACGTATAATTGCCCGAAACGGTCGGT
>BNTT01000158.1 GCA_025996815.1 Bacteroidia bacterium | reverse complement strand
TGTTACCTACGAAATAAAAAAAAAATTGCAAAAATATTTGCACAATTCAAAAAAATGTCGTACCTTTGCACCGAATTATTAACAGATTATATACAGAATATGTTCAAGTTATCGTCATTGTCAGTATTAACTCGCTGCAAGGCAACGGGTTATAGAGTGTTCGCGCTGAGCCTCGCACTCGCGCTTTCTGCGTGCGCCTCCAACCTGTTGGAGGACCAACCCGACCTGCCGCCGGAACAACCCGACCTGCCCGGCAAGGGTGCCGAATCCACTCCGCAGTGGGTGATAGACGAGTTTACGATTGATGCCATGGTCAAGAGTGGCGGGCTTATCATCAACTGGGTGAATCCGCTGGATTCGACTGCGAAGAAGGATGCCTCCACGCGCACTACCGTCGGCCCAGTGGGCGTAGACCCCGGCACGGTCAATCCCATGACCGAACAGGAGCGGCAGCAACTCGCCTGGCAGGAGCAATGGGATGCCCTGAAGCACGGCATGGAGCCACTCCCCTATATCTACCGCAAAGCCGGCGGTTTGTCTAAAGACTACGAAACAGACGGCGTGAAGGTGGTCTATGACTGGTGGTGGTTCGACGCAACCGACCAAACATGGAAGATGAAGTCGACCCATGAAGCCGCCGGTGTCAAACTGGTGGTCGACCGCTATTGGAACTACGACCCCACGAGCGGCTGGCAACACGCCACAGGCGGCTCTGCCGCTTCAAACGTCTTTCAGGACATCACCAAATGGAAATCCAAAATCGGCGCTCAGGCGCGCCTCATCGGATTCAGAACACTGTATAAGGAAATTGACGCCTTTCGCCTCGACTATATCACTTATCTGAAGTTGAACAATCTCTTTTTCTCCGGCGACATGGCGAAAACGCTTATGCTTGACGATTCCGACCCGCAAAAAGCACCCACGCTCATGCTGCACGAGATGGACACCTACTTGCGGTCTAATTATGCCGGCGGTCCCGGCGAAGACCGGGTGTTTTTCAACGAGAGTGTTTACGCGCCTGTAAACATCTCCTCCGTGTATTTTCCGACTTCGGGCAATTATTCAGCAGATGATTCTGCCAAGCAAATCACCAAATTCGGCAAGGTTATTGATGGCGAAAAGATGCTTGAGAATTATACCTACGTTCTGGGTCAGGATTCTACGCAGCCATCTGCGCATCCGGAAGTTGCCAATCCCAAATACTCCGCCGTGGCGGAAGCGCGCGGCAAACTCTTTGAGTTTTATTTGGGCTATATCAACGGTGTCGACCCCGTGTGGTGGGGTATCGGCGAGGAAAAAACCGTCGTTCTGGACGATATGACGCTGTATGTGGGCGAGTTGGCGCAGCTAAATATAATAACTGTTCCGCTCAACGTTCCCCTTGTGGGAATGCACTGGACATCGTCTAACAGCGACATTGCATTGATAGTGCCCGGCGGCATGGTCTACGGCATGGCGGAGGGCGAGGTCATCGTCAAACTGCGTTCCAACGGCATGGAAGTGGCAAGTTGCAAGGTCAAGGTTTCTCACGACCCCAAAGCCATACGTGTAAAGAGCGTTGCCCTCAACCCGTCGTCGTTGCTATTATACTGCGGCGAAGTTTACGACCATTCGGGAGTGTCTATCACGCCGTCCAATGCCACATACCGCACGGTATTTTGGCGCAGCGAAAATGCCGGAATAGCCTCGGTGGACTTCGAGACAGGGCGTATCACCGCCGTAAGCACAGGGCAAACCTATATTATCGCCACAGCGGGCGGTGTCAGCACGGTGTGTGACGTTACGGTGAAGAATCCGGATGTCGTTCCGGAAGATATAACGGTGCGCGTGGGCAAATTCGCATTGATTCCTTACACCACAGTGCCTGCCACGGCCAGCCTTGTGGGTGCCTCATGGATATCCGGTGATGCAACAATTGCCGAGGTAGCAGTGGCTAATAACATGGTCAAAGGCATTGCGGTGGGGGAAACGACCCTCGAGCTTGATTCTCCCGATGGCAGACAGGCAAAGTGCACGATTACAGTGCTGCCTGCCGACCCCAACGACAAGGAGGTTGAAGATATTATCATCTATGGCTCCGATTATGCTCCCGCTTCCGGCACGGTGGCGGCGCCTCTGACGAAACTGAGCCTTTTCGCGGGCGAGACCTACGACTGCCTTCATGCAGAGGTGCTGCCGGAGGATGCCACCTTTGGTGCCGTGATGTGGGTGTCGGAACAAAAGGACATTGCGACTGTAAGCCCGACCGGAGGGGTGATAACCGCCCTGAAACAGGGAAAAGTGAACATCGTGGCTGTTGCCGGCGGGCAAACAAAAGTGTGCGAACTAACAGTGGAAGAGATAACGGTTACGCCCGCCACCGTGACCCTTAAACTCGGCGAAACCCGACTCGTGTCTGCCACAACGACGCCCTATAACACCGACCTCTATGGCAAAGCCGTGTGGCGTTCAACAGACCCGACCTTCGCCGAGGTGAATGCAACTACAGGGATTGTAACCGCCAAAAACATAGGCGAAACGCTGATTTACGCCACTCCGTGGGATAATGCATCAGCCTGCAAGGTGACCGTGATATCCGACGTGGAGATAAAGATTATACCGAGCACATTAAAGATTACTCTTGGCAGCGTTCACAACAAATTGGAAGTGAAAGTTACGCCTTCTAATAGCATTGATGCCGCCTATACACTTTCGTCCGAAGATGCGGACATCGTTACGGTGGACGAATTTGGGGTGCTAAACGCCCGGTCGGAGGGAACGACAAAGATTTTTGCCACCACCGCGGGCGGCAAACAGGCGGAGTGTATGGTCACGGTGCAGCCTCTCCTTTATCCGGTCTTTGACTTCACCTTTGGGCATCCCACGCCATCCTCAACGCTGGACATCACTTGGGGCGACCCCCAAGTGACCATTAGGTGGGAGCCGGTACCCGCCGATATGACCGACGCAGCACTTATAGCGGAGATACAGAAAGCCGGTGCGCGCGTGAGCACGTTTCAGCAGAGCATTAGAGCCACGCCCTACTATGAAGATGCGGCCTCCCTCCCCACAGGCATAGCAGTGTATGATGTGTTCGAATCGGCTATTACTGCCGGGGCTAATAAGCTTGACTACCAATCGGGGGACATCATCATCAACCGCTATTGCTCGGAGTCCGACACGCCCCCTGCGACATTAACTGCACAATCCGCTTCGCTTGCCCAGCGACGGACGGCGTATAAGGAGCTGGTGACGCAACTAAGCGACTTGATGACGGACATGGCGGCATCCCCCTTGTGGGACGACCTGGGAACCGATGCCACGAATCCCCTCCGGATGCTTCATACATTTATCGAGGGACTGATTACCTACCCGTCGCCCCTCACGGATGCCAAACTGATTGACCGGACAGAGTTTTCCGTCGCCGGTTCCTCCGGCGACAGACAGCGGGCGACGATATCTGCCGGCGAAACGAGTGCCCTGTTTGAGTACTATTTTGGGTATGTGCCCCCTCCAACGCCGAAGGTGATACCCTCCGTAACGGTCTCTGCGCCCCCCACGCCGGTATACATTGGTGACACATTCACCTTGACGGCGGATGTGCAGCCGTCAAACGCCGCCAATTCCACGGTGACCTGGTCATCCGACTATCCCGCCATTGCCGGTGTCTCGGCAAGCGGTGAGGTGACTGCCGCAAGGTGGGGCGATGCGGATATTACCGCCACCACTGCGAATGCAGTATCAGGCAGCTCTACGGTCACGGTTGAAAGCAGCACCACCTGGTATATAGCGGCGGCGAATGCCGGCAACGGCTACGGCTTCCGCGCCACCGATGCACTAAGAGCCACTGCTTCTAAAGGTGTCGGCGGTATCATATCTACGGTTAGTAATTATTACACCGGAACTTTGGGGGGGACTTGGCCCGGGAAAGGGACGGCTGCGGAACAGCACGCGGTCATAAGGGTTATCGATGACCTGCCCAACTTGAACTTGTCCTTCGCGTCTTCTTCATCGTACCCGCACAATATCGACATGATAAATAATAATGGTGCGTCGCCGATGTTAAACATCGGGCAAGTAAGCCTTCAGTTTTGCGAGTTTACCCTGCAAGAAGGGTTGACAATAACGGGTACGTTGAATGTTTCTGGTGGTACCTGTAAGTTTACGATGCAGGAGAATGCGGCGATAAGCGGTAACATAAGCATGGGACTGAGTGGTCAGTTTACCATGGAGGGCGGAACAATCAGCAGTGACAAGGTGGACATGCTCAATAGTTGCACGATGACGGTAACCGGCGGAACATTCAGTCCCAAAAAGGTGATATTGAGCAATCGCTCCACGCTCACGATAGCAGGTTCGGTTACTGTTGACCCCACCACAGAGCTATGGGAGAATACTACTCAGATTGTGGCCCCCGATTGGCCGCCTGCGCCCGGCGTGGACTTTAGCAGAACGTCGCCGTAGGAATGACTCCCACAGCCATCCTGTTCACCATTGCCGTCTACTTTGCATTGCTGTTGGGCATCGCTTTCCTGACGAGCCGGAAAGCCGACAACGCAACATTTTTCACCGCCAATCGCAAGTCGCCATGGTTTGTGGTTGCCTTTGGGATGCTTGGCGCATCGCTTTCGAGCGTAACGTTTGTGTCGGTGCCGGGTATGGTGGGGGCTTCGGGCATGACTTATATGCAGATGGTGCTGGGCTTTTTGTTGGGCTACGCGGTCATCGCCTTCGTGCTGTTGCCCATCTACTACCGACTGAACGTGCCCGGCATCTATTCCTATCTGAACACCCGATTTGGGAGAAACGCCCACAAAACCGGCGCGGGATTTTTTCTCCTCTCGCGCACCGTGGTCGCGGCGGTGCGGCTCTATGTGGCGGTGATGCTCCTCCAGACCTATGTTTTCGATGCGTGGAACGTCCCCTTCGCGCTCACCGCCGCCGCCACCCTCCTGCTGATTTGGCTCTATACACACAAAAGCGGCATCAAAACGCTTGTGTGGACCGATTTTATGCAAACCTTTTTCCTGCTCGCCGCGCTGGGCATCATCCTCTGGCAGGTGACACGCAGTCTGCACCTCGATTTTTCGGGCGTGGTGGCAACCATCCGAGAAAGTCCGCACGCACACATTTTTGTGTTCGACGATTGGCATTCGCGACAAAATTTCTTCAAACTCTTCCTCAGCGGTGCCTTCGTGACCATCGCCATGACGGGGATTGACCAGGAAATGATGCAGAAAAACCTGTCGTGCAAGAATTTGCGCGAAGCGCAAAAAAACGTCTATTCGTATAGCCTGCTCTTTGTTCCGGTCAATTTTTTGTTCCTCTGTTTGGGTATTTTGTTGCTCAACTATGCCGCCGCCAACGGCATCGCGCTGCCCGATTCGGGCGATGCCATCCTGCCGATGCTGGTTACAGCCAATCATTTTGGCACCACCGCCATCGTCTTCTTCGTTGTCGGCATCATTGCGGTAACTTTCGCGAGTGCCGATTCGGCACTCACGGGCTTAACCACATCCATCTGCGTCGATATTTTGAACATTTCGCGGCACGAAGAAAAGAAAGCGCGAAAAATCAGGCTGGCAGTCCACTTCGCCCTCTCGCTCATCTTCATCGGCATCATGCTGCTGTTCAGAGCCATCAACAGCACGAGCGTGCTTGATGCGATTTACACGATTGCGTCGTATGCCTACGGACCGCTGCTGGGCTTATTCGCATTCGGCATCCTCACCAAACGCGCCGTCAACGACCGCCGAGTGCCGCCAGTATGCATCCTGTCGCCCATTGTGTGTGGAATCATCGATGCCAATTCCGCCCGCTGGTTCGATGGCTACCAATTCAGCTACGAACTGCTGATTATGAATGCGGCGTTCACGTTTGTGGGGCTGCTGGTCGTGTGCCGGAAATAAAAAATTTTTATGACTATGGTAAGTTCAATTAGTAACTGCAAAAAATATTGGTGTTTCAATATTTTTGTTGTATCTTTGCAAAAATTTTTAAGAAAAGAATAAAATCATGGAACAAAAAGAATGGACATTGAAAGAAAGGCTCGCTACCATCATGGAAAGTATTGAATTGGAAAAAGCAGGGAAGCCGGAGGAAGCCCGAAGAGTGCGGGTGCAAGTACCCTTATCTCCCCATTTGGCGAAATGGTGGAAAGAGATGATGGGCGTAGAGGCCTTATTACAGCAGGGTTATAACCTTTCAGACGCAGAGGCAGAATATGGAAAAGACTGGCTTACTCGATAGAATAACCCTCGGTGTGGAAAATATCGCTGTCGGGCGCAGAGGGCTTGCCACAATAGGTGCCACCGAAGCGGGGTTGGCTTCATTCATGAGTGGATTGTTATCAGCACAAGTTGTTTTTAAGGAAGTGTATAACAATGTTGCCAATGACATCGGAGCAGTAGTCCTTGTAGAGCATGCCTATCTGACTGAGGAACGCAGGTATTGCAGTGATGCCGAAAAAGGCGTGGTCGCCAGCATGACGGCAGGAATCGTTGCTTTTAAGGATGCTCTCCGGGCGTTGGAGATAGTACAGGATGCGGCGGCTTACCGGAATGCAGAGGCAACTTACTCCCATCTCCCCGAATATCGCTACAGGGGAATGCCCAAAGATGCCTTTCACGTTGCCTGCCTCGCCGCCACCACCCGCCTGAACAATACCCTCCGCACTCCCGGCATCAACGATATAGAACGGCAAATCTATGACCAACGCTCAAAAAACATGTCTGCCGCGCAAGGTGCCTACTTGGTGATACAACAGAGCGTACTTGCCTATGACGAAGTGTAACAACTGTGGATACTGAAGTTTTTATCTACTTTCGTAATCATTTTTGTCGCACTTGGAAGTTGAATCCGCCCCCTGTTATTTAGTGGTATGATTGCGGATAATCATTAAAATTTAGGTTCTACTGGGAATTGTGTGGAAAGTAGTAATTTTGCGGCATGGAAAAATATACGGGAAGTCAGATATTAGAGAAGATACTTTTGCCTGTGGATACAGCATGGGAAGTATCGGGAGTTGTCACCG
>BNTT01000157.1 GCA_025996815.1 Bacteroidia bacterium | reverse complement strand
GTTTGGTGACAGCGACGGATTTGGGAACGGTAGATATTATCGCTACCTCGCAGTTTGACAAAAGTCAAAAAGGTACGCTGGGTATTACGGTAACTACTCCGATAGAGGTATCTGTTGCACCCAATGGCGTTTTTCTGGCAAAGGGAGAAACGCATACCGTTATTGCCAATGTCACCGGCGATGCCAATACGGCTGTAACGTGGACAACGAGCAATTCGTCGGTAGCCACCGTTTCCAATGGCGTCATTACAGCGGTGGGCGTTGGGTCGGCACATATCACCGCCACATCTGTAGAAGCCGCTAAATATAATGAAGTGAAAAAAGATTATGTGTCGGTTTCTGTTACCGACGGGCATATCAGTGCATTGCCCCGCTTTGTGGTCATCTCGGATACGCATTTCGGAAGGGAATACGCGCCGACGGACGTATCCGCATCGTTGCGGAGTCTGTTCTCGAAGGCACCTCAGCCCGAAGCCCTTTTCGTGGTAGGCGACTTGACGGACAATGGCGTTTCGGCTCAATACGACGCCATGTTCTCCGTTTTCAACAATACGGCGAATATTCCGGCAAATGTACCTATATATTATATGATGGGAAATCACGATTTCTTCGGTAGCCCCAAGAACTATCCGAAGTTTCTGGGCACGGAAGGCGACTTATATCATTTGTACCAGCATATTTATATGAAAGGGCATCATTTTATCACCATCAGTCTGTTAGGCTCCAACAACACCGGCTACACGCAGGAGGCTAAAGCGTTTTTAGCCGCTGCCTTGGCTTCCGCCAAAGCAGACGACCCCGCAAAGCCCATCTTTGTGTTCATGCATGTGCCTCCCATTAACACCGTTAATTCGGGTGGGGGTTCCAATGAAGCAGATTTCTTTGAAGTATTGCTTCCCTATCCGCAAGCCATTGTGTTTGCAGGTCATTCGCATGCTGACCTTGGGAGTGAGCGTAGTATCTATCAAAAAGATTACACAGTGGTCAATGACGGTTGCAACACTACTAATCGCGGGCAGGGTATCGTTGTGCAAGTGGAAGCCACCGGCAACGTGACGCTCAACCGCTGGAACAGCCTCGAAGACAAGCCTTTCCTGCCGGATTGGGTGGTAGAAGCGCCGCATGACGGCAGTCAGTTCAAATATTAATTTATATGGTAATACGATATTTTTTAATTTTATTTTTATGAAACGATTTAATTTTTTCAGTTGTGCAATGGCTTTAGCCGTTGTCGGTGTTCTCCCTTCTTGCGGAAACAAAGATGAGCCACCGCCACCGCCTCCGGCAGCACCTGCCTTCGTGACAGTTGCCGCAGCAGACCAAGTTCAAGATTTCGCCGGTGATGCACAAAGCAAAGAAATTAAGTTTTCTGCCAACCGTAAAATTAAAGTTACGGTTACTGACGGTGCCACCTGGTTGACCACAAAGTTGGAGCAAGACCTTGAAACCGGCACAGATGCTACTTTGACTATTACGGTAACCGACTACACTGCCGCTTTCAAAAGTAGAGAGGCTGCTGTTTTACTGGAGGCGGAACCTCTTAAAGAGGGTGATGATGTAAACTTTCCTTCAGCAAAAGCGACAATTAACGTAACGCAACAATGGTCGGAAGGATTATCTGCCAATGCCATTTTATATTCGTTCCCGTCCAACGCGCCTGCCGCCACTACCTATGCTGTAAAACTGGATGGACAGACTTGTTACGTATATCCGGTGCCGCGAAGGTCGAGCAGCGATGGAAGCAGCGGCTTAAATGCCAGAGTGGCAACCTTTGGCATCACAGGCGAGGTGGAAGTGAAAGTAAAGGTGACATCAACCACTGCGGTCAGCAGTGTAAAAATCCGCCCGTTAAGTGCAGGCATTACACCTGTGGTGAGTGACAATATTATCACTTTTACGCTCAATAAACCGCAAAATCTGAGCATCGAAGTCAACGGCAACATCAGTAGCCCTCTGTTCGTCTTTGCCAATGCGCCGGAAACAGATATTCCCGATAAAAACGACCCGAACGTGATTTTTTTCGAAGCCGGAACGATACACACTCCGGGAACATTTACCGTTGCATCGAACCAAACGGTTTATATTGCTCCGGGTGCCATCGTGAAAGGAGAGGTAAAAACCGATAAAACCAACAACGTCCGCATTATGGGACGTGGAATACTGTCGGGCGAAACTGCAATCCACGGACAAGTCCGTATGATTGAAATCAACCGTGCCCAAAATGTGTTGGTGGAAGGGATTACCATCGTGGCAAGTCCGCATTGGACGATTCCTCTGACTGCCTGCGAAAATGCAGAAGTGCGCGATGTAAAAATAGTGGGCGATGCCGATTGGGACGACGGCATTGATGTGGTGGGCAGCAAAAATATCACTGTCGACAACTGTTTTATCCGAACAAAAGACGACTGCGTGGCTGTAAAATCCGGTGTGGATTACTTTACGGATTTTGATTCGCAAATCAAAGTCGAAAACATTCGGGTAAAGAATAGCACACTGTGGAACGGAACCTACGGCAACGGCTTGGAAATCGGGTTTGAAACAAGGGCGGACAGCATTAAGGACGTTATATTCGAAAACATTGACATCATCCATGTGCAAGGTTCACCGTCCAATGAGGCGGCTTTAACCATCCACAACGGAGACCGTGCGGTGGTGGACAATATTCTGTACAAAAATATCCGCATAGAAGATGCTTCAAGTACGCTGATTGATTTACGAATTTTACAATCGGAATACTCCAAGGATACCGAGCGAGGACGTATCTCCAACATTCGCTTTGAGGATATTACGGTGATTCCTTCAAGAAAGACTGTAAATATGATTGGTTTCGACAGTAGCCATGCTATTGAGAATATCCATTTCAAAAACTGTACTATCAGCGGAGTGAAAATCACAAAAGTGGAAGATTTTTCCTTAAATTCACAATTCCTTTCGAATCTTACTGTTGAATAAATAAGTATCATGCGTATTTTATCACTCATCACCGTATTTTCACTAATAGTCCACTTGTGCACCGCCCAAGTGCCAACCCGCCTCACCACCGATTTGCTGGAGCACACCGACCGCGTATTTCTCGACGGCTATCCCGCCTCTGTTGCATTGGAAGAACTTGGGAACACCATCGAACGCTACCAAGTGGCGGAAATTCGTAGTGCTCAGCCCTCTTTCGGTTGGGTAGTCAACAGCACTCAGCCCAATACCTTGCAAACGGCTTATCGCATTCTTGTGGCTTCGTCGCGGGAATTATTGTCCAACGACCAAGCCGACAAGTGGGACAGCGGAAAGACAAACAGCGACAATTCCGTCGCCGTTTTCTATGGCGGCGAACCTTTACAGCCCACCACCATTTATTATTGGAAAGTAAAAACGTGGGACAATCACGGCACGGAAAGCGAATTTTCGCAAGTAAAAAGTTTTATTACCGCTCAAAAAACAGACGGTGCGACGGCATCTTATCCGTTGCAAATAACCGATGAATTGCCGGTCGCAATCAAACGGTTAGGGGAAAATCATT
Organism: Bacteroidia bacterium; assembly: GCA_025996815.1. Lineage (GTDB taxonomy): Bacteria > Bacteroidota > Bacteroidia > Bacteroidales > Azobacteroidaceae > Azobacteroides. Next base: position 3,695 of record BNTT01000157.1, on the reverse strand, counting down.
CGTTTATCGACTTCGGCAAGGCTTCGTTCGGACGATTGAAATTGACGCTTACCGCGCATCAGGAAACCGACACGGTGATTGTCCGTTTGGGCGAAGCGGCAAAAGACGGACAGGTTGACCGCGAACCGAACCATTCGATTCGTTTTTCCGAATATAAATTGCCCTTGATGTCGGGCACCCATACTTACCTCTTGAAAATACATTCGCGCGGACGACAGATGCCGGACTATATCGGCGAAGTGATGCCTTTCCGCTATTGCGAGTTGGAAAATTACCCCGCCCCCATACACGCGAAACAAATCGTAAGGCAAACGGTGCATTATCCTTTCGACGAAACGGCATCCGCTTTTCATTCATCCGACAGCATATTGAATCAAGTGTGGGCGTTTTGCAAATATTCCGTCAAAGCGACGTCTTTCTTGGGCGTTTTTGTCGATGGCGACCGCGAACGTGTTTCTTACGAAGGCGATATGCTTATCGGACAATTGACTCGCTATGCCGTCGACCGACAGTATGAATTTTCCCGCCGCAGTTATGAAAATCTGGTTTATTCTCCTACCTGGCCCACCGAATGGAACATACATGATGTAACGCTCGCCTGGCATGATTATCTCTATACAGGCAATCCGGCATCTTTGCAAAAGCAGTACGACGAACTGAAAAAAAAATCTTTAATCGGTTTGACCGAGAAAAACGGACTTATCAGCACGCGCACCGGAAAACAGACGCCCGAATTGTTGGCTTCTCTGCATTTTGCAGCCGGAAATCAAATGCGGGACATCGTGGATTTTCCGCCGCTAAGTTCTTATTATCATACGCCTTGTGTCAGCATAGCCGATAAGAGCTTCTCTTTTCCTGCGGCAAAATTCAAAACAGGAGATGCACCGGATTGGAAAACCAGCGATTTCAATGATACCGATTGGGTGGAAATCAAAACGACCAAATGCTGGGAGCCGCAAGGTTATGACAAATATGACGGTTATGCTTCCTACCGTATGCACTTGGTGATTCCGGCAGAAATGCAAGGCAAATTGACGGCAAAAGATTCCATTTTGATTGACTTGGGACAAATTGACGATGCCGATGAAACTTACTTCAACGGCATCCTCATCGGAAAAACAGGTCGCTTCCCTACGGACGAAGACGGATTTCTCGGTTGCTACGATGTTCCACGAAAATACCGGCTCGCCGCAAACCATCCTGCTATCCGTTGGGGCAAAGACAATGTGCTGACCATCCGTGTGTATGACGATGCTAAAGGCGGCGGCATCGAAGGTCTGTCAAACGACGGGAAAGGTGAAACGGACGACTTTGTATTTACCGATTACAATATTGTAGTCAATGCGTTTCATTATCAAGCACTGCGATTGTTGAGCGAGATGGCTGCTGCCTTGGGAAAACCGCAGGAACAAGCCCAATTTACCAAAGACGCCGAGCGCGTGAAAGACCGGATAAACAGGCTCCTTTTTGATTCCAAAACCGGACTTTATCGCGATGGAATCGGCACAAATCACCATTCGCTTCACGCCAATATGTATCCGCTGGCTTTCGGTATCGTGCCGAAGAAAAACAAACAGAAAGTACTCGATTTCATTCACAGTCGCGGTATGGCATGTAGCGTCTATGGAGCGCAAGCCCTGAGCGATGCCGTTTACAATGCCAATGATGCCGTCTACGGACTGCAACTGTTGTCGTCCACCGACCAACGCAGTTGGTACAACATGATTCGCGCAGGCTCCACCATTTCCATGGAAGCATGGGACAACAAATATAAATCCGACCAGGACTGGAATCACATCTGGGGAGCCGCCGCCGGAAATCTGATTGCCCGCAAACTGATGGGTATAGAGCCGCTCGAACCGGGTTTTAAGAAAATAAGAATCAAGCCGCAACCGGCAACTTTGCGGCAAGCAGAAATCAAAGTTCCTTCCATCCGGGGCGACATTTATGTCGCTTTCGACAATCAGCCCGGCGAACGGTTTGTCTTGAAAGTGGAAATTCCCGCCAATACAACAGCCGAAATCTGGTTGCCCCGACTTGCCAAAAACTACCGCTTGAAAATAGACGGCGTTTCCCGAAAGGGAATTGCCACCGGCAATTTCGTCAAAGTGGAAATCGGGTCGGGAAAACATGTTTTTGAAATGGAATCTGCCGTCCCCTTATGATATATCTAACGATTCTATCCGGCACGCTACTTCATTGCCTCCGAAAGCAAGCCCCAGAAGAATGATTTTTTTATCAAGAAAAGGTTCGTAGTAGCGTTTCTCGCGGATTTGAGCTATGGCTTGTTCAAGCAAAGTATCAAGTTTCGTGCTGGCGTGGTATTTCAATTCCGCCACGATTGCTACTTCGCCTTGCAACAAGACCGCATCCATTCTTCCGCTATCAGTCAACCTTTCGCTCTGAATGTTGAAACCCAACAAAGTCATCCACACCTGAAAGATGATGTGATAACGGGCTTCGGTGGCATCATCGGTGGCATGGTCTTCCGGCTGTAAAGTGTAGGGTACACCGGCAAGCATCTTACGCAGATTATTTGTAAAACCCTCTGCATCGTAATTACGGATTTGTTGCAACATCGCTTTCCCTAATACTCCCAATTGTGCCACAGGGTATTGAGTAAATGCACTTAACAAATGCTTCATCAACGATTCTCTCACTTCAATATTAGGAACTTCAAGAGTGTATTGAAAATCTCCATCAATCATTTCTTTGTTTTTGACAGTCAGATAACCTGTCTGAAATAATAAAGAAACATCATCAATCGCATCCGGGTCGTAACTGTCGAAAGCCGAAGAATCCACAATGACAGGTTCTAATACGGTTTTGGCAAGACCGTGTTTTTTGAGCCGGTTGATAAGAAACGTGGGTGTGCCCGTTTCAAACCAATAATTGGAAAATTTTTTGTTTTCAAAAAACATCAGCGTGGAAAACGGATTGTAAACCGATGTCTTGCCATTCCATGTATAACCATCGTACATTTTACGAATTTTCGCCAGCAAATCTTTCCTTGTCATATCCACGTGTACTGCCGTATCGTCAATATATTCCGAAAAGTCGCGTTCCAGTTCTTCCTGTGTATAACCACAGATGGAGGCATATTTATCGCTTAGTGTAATATCATTCGGACTGTTCAACACTGAAAATATCGACACTTTGGCTACTTTCGTTACACCTGTCAGTAAAACAAATTTCAAATGGTCGTCTGCGCCTTTCAATACAACGTAAAATTTTTGAAGAAACGCACGTATTTCGGTTGCTTCCGGTGTGCCTATCGAATCCAATATAGGTTTGTCGTACTCGTCAATAAGAACAACCACTTTATTGCTTTTCTTACGGTGCAATGACTCTATCAATTCAGAAAAGAGGCTGGAGGCATATTCCGAAACAAGGCTAATATCATGTAAATCAGCCTGCCGCTTCAAAAATATTGACATATCTCGTTCCATCTCTTCCCTGCTGCCATGCTCAATACCTGTCCAGTCTATCCGTATAACAGGATAGTGCTGTGTCCAATCCCATTTATCATAGATATAGAGACCTTCAAACAGCGACTTATTGCCTTTGTAAAGTTCACCCAGTGTGCTAACAAGGAGCGAGATATGTCAATATTTTTGAAGCGGCAGGCTGATTTACATGATATTAGCCTTGTTTCGGAATATGCCTCCAGCCTCTTTTCTGAATTGATAGAGTCA
>BNTT01000156.1 GCA_025996815.1 Bacteroidia bacterium | reverse complement strand
GCACGGCGGGTTTTTATTTGTTGCTCAACTACCATTTTTTGGCGGCGGTGCAGATTTCGGTCTATGCGGGGGGCGTGGTGATACTGTTTATCTTCGCTATCTTCCTCACTACCAACAAGGATGAGGTGATGACCCTGCACACGGTGCGCAAATATATTCGCGGGGCGGTGGCTGCTGTGGGCGGCGTGGCTCTCGTGGGTTATGTGCTGTGGAAGAACGCTCTGTATGCGCCTACGGACAATCAAACGATGATTGGCGAGCAGGAAATGGCGATGCAGTCGATTGGCGATGCGCTGATGGGCACGGAGAAATACCAATATCTGTTGCCCTTCGAAGCATTGAGTTTGCTGCTGTTGGCGGCGATTATCGGCGGCATTGTTATCGCTCGCAAGGATAATCTGAAAGGAGGAGAACAGAAATGAAGTTCAAAGCAGGTGTTCTTGTTTCGCTGTTGGTGTGCATGGCTTCGTCGTGTCTCAACACCGACGACGTCGTTTATGAGGAGGATGCCAATGCAGGAAATGCACAAATCCTCACTTTGTCGCTGGCTCACGACTCGGTGCCGGAGTTGGCAAAAGCCAAGTTCAGCATCGACCAAATCACGGGTGAGGTCTATAATCACGATTCGTTGCCTTACGACACGGATTTCTCCAAATTGTATCCATTCGCGGATAGCATTCGGGTGAAAGTAACCTATACGACGGTTTACAGTTATGCCGCGATGCGTGCGGAGGTGGATACTCTGACGTGGATATCTTCGGGCGACTCGCTGACTGTTGTGCCGAACAGCCCCATTCAGTTTAATATCTACGCTGCTTATGGTGTCAAAAAGGAATATATGCTATCGGTGAATAAGCACAAAATAGACCCCGATTCTGTTCAGTATCAACTGTTTGCAGGCGATGTGCCGCCGCCGTCGCCGCTGCCAACCTTTGTGTTGCCGGAGCCGTTGCCGGCTTGTTTTCCAACGTCCAACTATTCGGTGGTTGCGTTGAAAATTGGCACCGGTGAGCACGCCGTTGAGCAAATTATGCTGATTGGCGGCAATTCGGATACCACCGTTTGGGCAACTCAAAACGGCGGGCAATCGTGGCTGGAGTTTTTTTCGCTGAACGCGAGTGCACGCCTGCCGAAAATCGACGGCGGCAATGCGTTCGCTTATAATAATGAAATTTGGTGTATCAACGGGACATTGGCGGATGGCGAACCCAATCGGCAGGTCTATTATTCGGTAGACAGGGGGCTGACGTGGCGCATAAAGCCGTCGAAGGCAAACCCGCCGGTCAATTTCACAAACGCGGAAGTGCGCGTGGATGCCGAGGGACGCTATTTTTACATCATCTACGAGGACGACACCGCGGGCGGCAACACCGTTTGGCGGGCTGCCCTCAATTCGCGGTTGTAGCAAAGACAATTTTGGAGCGATTTTCACGTTATATATATGATGAAGTCGATTTCAAACTGCATATTACCAATCCTGCTTTGGGCAGGGGCTTGTGCGACAGCGGTTGCACAGGAATACAGATATGAAATTGGGGCTGTTGGAGGTTTGGCAAACTATATGGGCGATGCAAATCCGAGCAATTTGGTGCACGGGTTGAACCCCGCCGGAGGGCTTGTTTTTCGGAGCAATTTAAACTTTCGCTGGGCAATTTCGTCAAACATATTGGTGGCACAAGTGTATGACGACACCGAAAATGTGAAAAACGTGTTCCCCGGTCATGAGCAAACGGCGTTTAAAAACGTGTTTATGGCAGTGACAGAGCGTATAGAGTTTAATTTTTTGCCTTACAGCGATAAATTTGCGTACTTAGACACGTACCAATTTACGCCATACGTCTTCGCCGGATTGGGGGCAACAATCATTAGAGGCGCGAAGGGATTTTTGGGATTTCAAGTCCCCTTGGGGCTTGGAGTGAGGTATAAAGTGAAAAATCGCCTGAATGTGGGCGTGGAATGGGCGGTGCACCAACTTTTCAGAGATGATTTTGATGGAGGCAGCCCATCCGGAACGGATTTGAATGACCCGTACAGGACAAACAGCGGGCTGTTCAAAAACATGGACAGATATAATACGATATTAGTGTCGATAACTTGGGATTTTGGCACGAGAGATGAACGATGTAAGACCTATTTATGAGCGAACAGATTGATATACAGCGATTTCCGCAGCATGTTGCCATCATCATGGATGGCAATGGACGCTGGGCGCAGCAACGCGAATTTGACCGCTACGAGGGTCATCGCGAAGGTGTGGTGTCGGTGCGCAAGGTGGTGGAGGCGGCGGTCGAAATCGGCGTCAAGTATCTCACGCTCTACACGTTCTCGAATGAAAATTGGAATCGCCCGCAGTCGGAAGTGGATGCGCTGATGGAACTGGTGGTGATTGCGGTGCAACGCGAGACGGAAGATTTGATGAAAAACGGCGTATCGTTGCGCGTCATCGGCGATTTGAGCCGCCTGCCGCAGAGCGCACGCGACAATTTGCAGGAGTGTATCCGCAAAACGGCAACGAACACCGCGCTCGTTCTAACGCTCGCATTGAGCTATTCGTCGCGCTGGGAGATTGCGAATGCCGCCCGGACGATTGCCGGAGAGGTGCTGAACGGACGCTTGGCGGTGGACGATGTCACAGAGGAGGTTTTTCATAACTTCCTGTGTACAAAGGAGATGCCCGACCCCGATTTGCTGATTCGCACGGGTGGCGAGCGGCGGATGAGCAACTATCTGCTGTGGCAACTGGCTTACGCCGAACTCTATTTTACGGACATCCATTGGCCCGATTTTCGCGCCGAACAATTTTATGAAGCAATTGCCGATTTTCAAACCCGCGAGCGGCGGTTTGGAAAAACGAGCGAACAACTATATACAGAATGAATAAAATGAATAAGATAGTGTTATTTTCAGCACTCCTGCTGGGTTCGGCAAGTGCATTGAAGGCGCAGGATAGCCTCGCGGTTGGCGGCGGCGGCGGCGATACCGATACCGTCACCTACGAGGTGCCCGAAATAAAGTACACGCTCAACAACGCGAAAAAATACACCATCGCCGACATCAAAGTGTCCGGCGTGGAAAACTACGGCTATCAGGATTATGTGCTCGTGGGCATATCCGGACTGAGCATTGGCGACCGCGTGAAGGTGCCGGGCGACGAGATTGCGGCTGCCCAAAAGTCGTTTTGGAAGACGGGACTGTTTTCCGATGTAACGATTTTAGCCAGCCGGCTCACTGCCGACAGCGTTTGGCTGGCTGTGAGGCTGCGCCCTTCCCCGGTCATTTCGAGCGTCCTGTTTCACGGCGTGAGCAAGGGCGAGCGCGAAGAATTGGAAGGCACCATCGGCGTTTTTCGGGGAAGCCCCATCACGCCAAACATTATAAGCCGCAGTCGCCGGCGGTTGAAAGCCTATTTTGACAAAAAAAGTTTCACCAATGCCGAGATAAAAATTCAGCAGAAACCCGATGTGTCTAATCCGGGGAAAATCATTCTGGAAATCACCGTAGACAAGAAAGAAAAGGTCAAAATCAGCCACGTCTATATTGCCGGCAACGACAGCGTGGCGACTTCGGAACTGAAAGTGGCGATGAAAAAGACCAACGAGCCGGTCTTCGGGCGGCGCGTGTCGTTTAAGGAATTTACGCACAAATGGTTGCGCTCAACCAAATTCAATCGCGACGACTACACCGAAGATTTGAACAATATCATTGCCAAATACAACGAAAAAGGCTATCGCGATGCCCGTATCGTTACCGACAGCGTGGTGCCGATTTTAGACAAAAAGGGCGAATCCGCCAAAAAGGTCAATATCTACGTCCACGTTTCGGAAGGTAACAAATACCACCTGCGCAAGGTGACCTGGGTGGGCAACACCGTTTACCCCACCGAGGGGCTGAGCCATGTGCTGGATATGAAACCGGGCGACGTTTACAATCAGAAGAAACTGAACGACAAACTGATGGCTGACGACGAGGCGGTTGCCAATTTATACTACAATCAGGGTTACATCTTCTCCTATCCCGATGCGGTGGAGGTGCAGATAGACAACGACTCGATTGACCTGGAAATTCGCATCACCGAAGGCACGCAAGCCACTATCAATCAGGTAAATATCAACGGCAACGACCGCGTGTATGAAGACATCATCCGCCGCGAATTGACCACAAAACCCGGACAACTCTACAGCAAGGATGCCGTGATGGAATCCCTCCGTATGTTGGGAAATATGAAGCATTTCGATATGGAGGCGGGCGATATGATTCAGCAGACACCCAACCAGCAAAACGGAACCATGGACTTGACCTACAACCTGACCGGCAAAGCCAGCGACCAGGTGGAATTTTCCTTAGGATATGGACAAACAGGACTTGTGGGGCGTGTAAGTTTGGTGTTTAACAACTTCTCGTTCAAAAATTTGATACACCCCAGCATGTACAGGGGCATTATTCCGCAGGGCGAAGGACAATCGTTGTCGGTGAGCGGGCAAACCAATGGGCGGTTTTATCAATCCTACAGCATCTCATTCATGGAACCCTGGCTCGGCAGCAAACGACCTAACGGGCTGTCAATCAGCGCGTTCTATATGATTCAAACGGGTATGGATCCGCGCAGCTTGTATGGTTACAACAGCTACTACAACAACAGCAGCACCTCCACTGTGGCTTATGACGACAGCAAGTCCATGAAAATGTTTGGGGCGAGCATTGGGCACAGCCGCCGGTTGAACTGGCCCGATATGTACTTTACCCTGTCGGCAGAATTGGGCTACCAGCGGTATATGATGAGCGACTGGCAGTATTTTGTGATGCAAAACGGCAATGCCAACGAGCTGTCGCTGGGCGTAACTTTGGGGCGCAGTTCGATAGACAACCCGCTCTACACACGGTCGGGGTCGACATTCTCGCTGTCGGTGAACGGCACACCGCCCTATTCTTTGTGGGACGGTCGCGATTATGCCTCGATGGCACAAATGGACCCGGGAATGTTTAAGTGGATAGAATATTACAAGGTGAAATTCAAGGGGAAACTGTTTATCCCGCTCGCGAAACTGCCTGTCAACAACGGTCCGAAGCGGACGCCGGTTGTCATGAGCCGTTTTGAATACGGGTTTCTGAACAGTTATAATCCAAACAAGTTCAACCCGTTTCAGACATTTTATATGGGTGGCGACGGGATGAGCGGCTATTCGAGTATGTATGCCAACGAAACGATTGGTTTGCGCGGCTACGAGGGCGGCTCGCTCACTCCGAATCAGGATGGCTATGCCTACACGCGCATCGGGATGGAACTCCGCTATCCGTTTATGCTCGAACAGTCGGCAACGATTTACGGCTTGACGTTTGTGGAGGCGGGCAATGCGTGGTCAAACGTGAAATATTTCAATCCGTTTGATTTGAAACGCTCGGCGGGCGTTGGCGTGCGCATTTTCCTGCCGATGATAGGCTTGATGGGACTCGACTGGGCGTATGGCTTCGACCGCCCCACGCCATCGAGCAACATCTCGGGGTCGCAAATTCACTTTATATTGGGACAAGAATTTTAACAATTTAAAACAGTATGAAATATGAAAAAGATTGTATGTAGTATCTTATTGGCGGCAGCCCTGATGGGTGCCACAAGTGTGCAAGCGCAGAAATACGCTTTGATTGACATGGAATATATCCTAAAGAATATTCCTAATTACGAGGTAGCCAATGAGCAGTTGTCCACGCTTTCAAAACGCTGGCAGGCGGAGGTGGACAAGGTGCAGCAGGAGGCGCAAGCGCTGTATAAGGCGTATCAAGCCGATTTGGCAACACTCGCTCCGGACGCGAAAAGCAAGCGCGAAACGGAGATTGTAACAAAAGAACAGGAAGCCCAAGATCTGAAACGGAAATATTTCGGCACAGACGGCGAACTGTTTAAGAGGCGCGAAAGCCTCCTCAAACCCATTCAGGACGACATTTACGAGGCGGTGAAAGACATCGCGACAGCCAAAGAGTATGTGCTCATCGTGGACCGCGCGTCTGCCACGAGCGTCATCTACGCCTCGCCGACGATTGACATCAGCAACGAAGTGTTAGCAAAATTAGGATTTTCAAAATAATTAAAAACAAAAAAATATGTTAAAGAAATTTGTATTAGTTGCGCTGTTTGCGCTCCCGACGAGCGCGTTTGCTCAGGACAAAATCGCTCATTTCAATTCGCAGGAAGTGCTCACAACACTGCCTGAGTACCTCCAAATGCAGGATTCGCTCGTGAAAACGCAGAATGCTATTGAAAAGGAACTGGGTATTTTGGAGGAAGAGTACTCCAAGAAGTACAAGGCGTTTATGGACGAAGGCGACAAACTGATTGAAAGCATCCGCATTCGTCGGATGCAGGAAATCAAAGACATCGAAGAACGTGCACGTCTATTTCAGGAACAGTCGCAACAACGCTTTGGTGAAACGCGCGAAAGCCTCCTGCGCCCGATTTACGACAAAGTGCGCAACGCCTTGCAAGAAGTGGGTGCCGAAAACAATTTTGCCTACATCCTGGATGCTGCGGCTCTGTTGTATGTAAACCCGACGGCAGTGGATGCTACCCCGCTGGTTAAAAAGAAGTTGGGACTATAAACGCACCCATCGGCATATTCGATTCGGGCTACGGCGGTCTCACCATCTTTGAGAAAATCCGGCAACGGATGCCACAGTACGACTATCTGTATCTGGGCGACAATGCACGCGCCCCCTACGGTTCGCGCTCGTTTGAGGTGGTTTACGAATTTACGCTACAGGCAGTTCGCAGGCTCTTCGACGACGGCTGTCCGCTGGTGATTCTGGCGTGCAACACCGCGTCGGCAAAAGCATTACGCACGATTCAGCAGCGCGACCTGCCGCTGCTGGACGTGCGCAAGCGCGTCTTAGGGATTATCCGCCCAACGGTGGAAGCGGTGGGCAACCTCACGCACACACGCCACGTGGGCGTATTCGCCACCCCCGGCACCATCCAATCCGAATCCTACCCGCTGGAAGTGAACAAACTCTTCCCCGACATCGTCGTCACAGGCGAAGCCTGCCCCATGTGGGTGCCAATAGTAGAAAACGGCGAAGCCGAAGCCGAAGGCACCGACTATTTCATCCGAAGCATCGCTCACTTGCACCGAAATTGGTTAACTGAATTGTTGAAATTTCGCTTATTTTTGTTTAATTTTTAGTAAATACCAAACTAATTTTGTTAAATTGCCGCATCCATTTTGCAAAATAACCGTG
>BNTT01000155.1 GCA_025996815.1 Bacteroidia bacterium | reverse complement strand
AATTGCCAACAAAATTAAACGGCTTCGTGTCGAAAAAGGCTATTCAAGCCACGAAACGTTTGCGTGGGATAATAATTTGAATCGAGTGCAGTATTGGCGCATCGAAAAGGGTGCAAATATCACGATAAAGACCCTCCTTGCTATTTTGGATATTCATCAAATGAGTTTGAGTGAGTTTTTTAGTGATATTGATTAATAATTTGCATCCAATCCAAAAAGTGAGTACCTTTGTGCTATGAAAACAAAAACATTAGACACAGAAACACGTAACAAAGTGAGTTTCATTACATTTATTATCCCCGAATTTGCGTTGGCATACAAAATGGGGATGCCTAAGGCGTATCAATATTTGAAAAAATAGATGATGAATTTCATATTATCATTGCATTTGCACATTATCATTAATAAATGAAAATGTGCAAACAATATGAAAATAGATTGATTATGAATGATTTAGAAAAATATTTGAAAGACATTTTAGACATTGATACTTTTGTTTTTCCATTGGAGAAACAGGCGCATCAAAAGTTGCCGTTGTACATCACTGCGGCATATAGTGCGTATGAAATAAGTCTTTACGGGCGACGGATTTGTTTGTTATCGCCCAAAGATGAGGCAAATTTGCCAACTCCGGACCAACTTGCCAAGCAAATGATGTTTGTTGCTAAACAAACGGGGCTTCCGGTTGCATTTGTGTTTGAAAAAGTGATTTCCTACAATCTGAAACGGCTTGTACACAAAAAAATTAACTTTGTTATTCCCGATAAACAGTTGTTTCTTCCTGCTTTGATGATGGATTTGCGTAAAATGCCCGAAAAAATTCTTCAAAAAACAGACCGGCTTACTCCGGTTGCACAGTTTTTATTGCTATATAACCTACAAAAAGAGGTTTTGAATGGTTTGACAACACAGCAATTGGCTGACAAGTTTGACCATTCTTATTTGACTATCAATAGGGCTGTTAGAAACTTGAATGTGTTGGGATTGTGTGCTCTCGTTGGCGGAAAAGAAAAGCAATTGCAATTTACTGATAGTGGAAAAAATCTGTGGGAAAAATCACAAAATTGCCTACAATCGCCTGTTGAACGCAATCTCTTCACAAATGAAACGTTGAATTTACAGTATGTGTTTGCAAGTAATATCAATGCTTTAGCACATTACACGATGCTCAATGATGAAACAAAACGCCATTATGCCATTGACAAAAAAAATGTGCGCGACTTGAATATTGCATCCAATAAATATGCCGGCGATAACACCATCGAAGTGTGGCGTTATGAACCTAAACCGTTGTCAGAGAATGGTTTCGTGGACAGATTATCTTTGTACCTGTTGCTAAAAGATGATACAAACGAAAGAATACAAGGCGAATTAGACCAAATGATAAATGAAATACAATGGTTAGTGGGATAGAAAAGTTCAAAGAATACTTTGCCGAGTATGATTCACATTACATTATCATCGGCGGAACGGCATGTGATATTTTGGAAGAAAATGCCGGACAACAGCCAAGAGCCACAAAGGATATTGACATTATTCTGATTGTAGAGGCTCTGACGGCTGCATTTGTCAAACGTTTTTGGGATTTTGTCAAAGCGGGAGAGTACGAAACTCGTCAGCATGGGAATGGCAAAAATGAATATTTTCGCTTCTTAAAGCCGCAAGCCGTAAACTTTCCTGCACAGATTGAGATATTTGCTCGCAAACCGGATATTTTGGATATACCGGATGAAGCACGTCTGACTCCCATTCCTATTGATGAAGATTTGTCGAGCCTGTCGGCAATATTGATGAATGATGACTACTATAATTTCACATTAGAACATAGTTCCGTTGAAGACAACGTACACCTTGCAAATATTGAAAGTTTGATTTGTATGAAAGCAAAGGCATTTAATGATTTAAGCAAGCGAAAATCAAAAGGAGAAAAGGTTGATTCAAAGGATGTTGTAAAACATAAAAACGATATTTTTCGCCTATCTACAATGCTTGGAGAATCTGATATTTTTGTAATTCCTGATGAATTGAAAATGGACTTAGCCATTTTTTGCGAAGATATGCTCGTTGCACTGCCGGATAAGAAATGGTTTAAAGATGTGGGATTAGGGAATGTTGAGCCTAAAGATGTGTGGGATGGGCTTTGCAAATCTTTTAGTATTGAATGGGAAGATGAAAATACAGTACGGCTTTGAAATCATTGAAAAAGCGAAATAATTATGATACAACAAGAATCAAGATTAGCAGTAGCTGACAATTCAGGTGCGAAGGAAGTGCTTTGCATCCGGGTGTTAGTGGCTTCGGTCGCCTACAAAAATGAGTTTAGGTATCATATTCGATAATCATATTAAATAAAAATAATTTGCATCCAATCCAAAAAGTGAGTACCTTTGTGCTATGAAAACAAAAACATTAGACACAGAAACAAAAAAGAAAATCGGTTTAGCCTTATCCGGAGGCGGATATAGGGCAGCAGCCTATCATACAGGTACCTTACGAGCATTAAATCGGCTGGGAATACTTGATAGCGTTGATGTTATTTCTTCTGTATCGGGCGGCTCAATAACAGCGGCTTATTATGCCTTACACAGAGGGAATTATGAAGAATTTGAGCAATCTTTTATCACAAAATTGCAAAAGGGAGTATTGCTGCTGTCGGTTATAAATCTAATAGCAATCATCTTACTGATAGGAATATCTGTTTGGTTATTGGGGTGGTGGATGTTGCTGCCCGACCTTATTTTGCTGTTTTTCTTTGGATTTAAACTGTTGCCTTTGAGCGTCTGGATTGAAAAAGCATATAACAAACTATTCTTTCACCATGCAAAACTTTCAGACCTGCCGGAAACACCAATGCTTGCGATTAATGCTACAAATGTTGCCACAGGAACGCTTTTTACTTTTTCTCGCTTGAAAATGACGGGATATGAATATGAAGGAAAAGATAAAACGCAGATGTTTAAAACTGAAAAATTCCCTGTTGCACGGGCTGTAATGGCTTCTTCCTGTGTGCCTTTTGCTTTCTCTCCGATAAGCATAAGCCCTCAGTATTATGCTGTTAACGCCGATGAAGTTAAGCCCAAGCCATTGCTCGTTGATGGTGGCTTATATGATAATCAAGGGGCACACAAACTGAGTGAAAAAACGAGTGCCTATCACACGCAACTGAATATTGTCAGTGATGCCGGTGTTGGCGACATGAGTTCAAAATGGGCATTTAATATACCATTGATGCTTGCTAAAACATCAAATATTATGATGAGGCGTATTAAAGCGTTTCAGGTGCGCGATAATATATACACTCACAATAGCGATATGAGATATGCCTATCTTTCTTTGATGTGGGATGTAAGCGACCGCCCAATAAAAGGATTTGTGGACAATATTTCGGAAGGTCATATTGCACCCGAACTCTACGACTACCATCACCTAAAAGCGCAAGATATTGAAGAATTAAACAGTAAAGAGGAAAATATTCGCACTGCCGCCGGTGAAAGAATAATAGCACAATTGAAACAAAATATTGCTTGGCATCAATTATCAACCATCATGCCTACCAACGAAGAACACGATGTTGCCAAAGCAGTTGGGACCAATCTTACGGCTTTAAAAGCGAAACAGATAAAAGCACTTATTAAGCATTCCAATTGGCTGACCGAAGTTCAAGTGAGATTGTATTTGCCGTATTTAATAACAATAAAATAGAATCGTATGTCAAAAAAAACAAGATTTAGAGCTTATCAGTTGGGAACTCCCGGATATATTCCAGATACTGATTGAATGAGTATGAGATAAACTCTGTTTACAGAGTGAAAAATAGAAAATAAGACTATTGTGATAGTTTTGTGAAATAATATGTACATTTGTAAATAAAATAATAAAAATGAACAAAATAAAAATTAAAAACTTCGGAGCTATCAAAGATGGCTATCGCGAAAATGATGGATGGCTTGACATCACGAAAGTTACTGTTTTCATCGGTAATCAAGGTTCCGGCAAAAGCACGATTGCCAAGTTGATTTCTACGTTTACGTGGATTGAAAAGGCTTTGGTGAGAGGTGATTATGATAAAAAGTGGTTTGAAAAGAAAAATCGGTTGAAGAATCAATTTTTGACTTATCATCGGTTAGATAATTATCTTACCCCTTCGTCTGTTATTGAATATCAAGGAGATGTGTATTCTATAAAATATCAGAATGACTGCATGATGATTAGTGAACTGTCTGACCAGCCTTATCCGTTGCCACAAATTATGTATGTGCCTGCGGAACGAAATTTGATAACCTATATCAAAGGGGCAAGGGAATTAAAACTATCTTCCGAAGCCTTGCAAGAATTTAATTCGGAATATAGTAATGCAAAAAATGAGATGAAAGAGGCAATGAAATTGCCCATTAATGATGTTGAAATTGAATACAATAAGCAATATGATAATCTTTATTTGAAAGGGAACGGTTATAAACTTGAAATCACGGAGGCATCAAGTGGATTTCAGTCGTTTGTTCCGCTATATTTAGTATCAAATTATTTAGCTAATTCGGTAAAAAAACAGAGCGAAAACAAAGACCCGATGAGTAGCGATGAACAGGCGCGATTCAAAAAGGGCGTGCAAGAGATATGGAGTAATGATAGTTTGACGGATGAACAAAAACGTGTGGCACTATCGGTGCTTTCGTCAAAATTCAACAAGAGTGCTTTCGTCAATATTGTGGAAGAACCCGAACAAAACTTATTTCCATCGTCACAATGGAAAATGCTTCAGAGTTTGTTGGGTCTTAATAATATGAACGAGGGAAATAAGTTGATAATGACCACGCATAGTCCTTATTTGATTAATTATTTGACAATTGCAATCAAGGCAAAACAGTTATTGGATGCTATTTTTGATAAAAATAAAAAGAATTTAGAGCCACAAATATTAGAAATTGTTCCAATCCATTCTTGTGTGAATGCGGATGAGGTCTGTATTTATGAAATGACTGACGATGGAATCATAAAACGGTTGCCCAACTATAATGGGATACCTTCGGATAGTAATTTTCTCAATAAATTTCTTGCCGATACCAACGACCTTTATGCCAAGTTACAAGAAATAGAAGAAGAAAATGAAAATTGATTTGTTTGCAACAACTTGTTTTAGTATTGAAACCGACAGTTTTGGGATAGTTGACCAACAGCCGGTTGCGGTTGTTCCTTTTGAGGATGGAATTGCAAAAATTGAAAACCGCAATAAACAGACCATCTATGTGGTTCCATTAGACAAAAATATAAAATGCTACAAACCTAATGGAAAAGATGAGGAATCTCTATGTGATGCCTTGCTTATTTGTGCGCGTTCTCCACAATATGATTTCTATTTTGTGGAACTAAAAGACAAAGATAAAAAATCCGTTTCTGAAGGAACAGAGCAATTGAAAACAACAATCCTCATTTTTAGAAGCAGTTACAATTTATCTTGTCTTTCTAAAAAAATGGCATTTCTTGCCAATAAACGGCATCCTTTTTATCAGCACGGACAAACAGAGCTAATGGAAAGATTTCGCAAAGAAACTGGTTTTAGGCTCAATATTTGTGCAGTTATTCCTATCAAATAATGCGCTAAGAAAACAGGAACAGCTAATACAAGAGTGTTGGTGCGTTAAATGAAATAATATTTTTTGTACCTTTGTCTACGAAATTAATAACAGATAAATCAGGGAGGAAATATATGAAATGTTTTTGCACGAATTGAAACTAAATGAAAGCGTATAAAATGAAAGCGTATGAAAAAATATGATTTTGATGAAATCATCAATCGAAACGGCACCGGGGCACTTAAAACCGATGCTTTGGAGGAGCGATTCGGCAGTGCCGATTTGATTCCGTTGTGGGTGGCGGATATGGATTTTCGGTGTTGCGACCCTGTGGTGGAGGCTTTGAAACAACGCTGCGACGAGGGCATTTTCGGCTATTCGGTCACTCCTGAATGCTATTTGCAGTCGATTCTCAACTGGTTGCAGACCCGGCATCGGTGGGCGGTTGAAAAGGATTGGGTGTCCTACATTCCGGGCGTGGTCAAGGGCATCGCTTTTGCCGTTATGCACTTTACCCGTCCGAGCGACAAAATAATTATCCAACCGCCTGTGTATCATCCGTTTAGGATTGTTCCCACTTTGCATAATCGACAGTTGGTGCTCAACCCGCTGATTGAGCGAAACGGGCACTACACGATGGATTTGGAGGGGCTGCGCCGCGTGATTGACAGCGATTGCAGGCTGCTGATTTTGGCAAATCCGCACAATCCGATTGGCATCACCTGGGACAAAAAAACGTTGCAGGAGTTGGCAAAAATTTGTGCCGAAAACAATATCCTGGTCATTTCTGACGAAATTCATTCGGATTTGGCGATTTTCGGGCACGAGCATATCCCGTTTGCGACGGTTTCTAAGGAGGCGGCGCAAAATAGCATCACGCTGATGGCGCCGAGCAAGACGTTTAACATCGCCGGAATTGTGAGTTCTTATGCCATCATTCCCAATAAAACCATCCGCGAAAGTTTTTATAACTTCCTGAAAGCAAGCGAGTTGAACGAGGGCACTATTTTTGCCTATACCGCCACGACCGCAGCCTACAACGCCGGCGGCGAATGGCTCCGGCAGATGCTGGAATATGTGGAGGGCAATATCCGGTTTGTGGACGAATACCTCAAAGAAAACATCCCGCAAATCAAGGCTGTGCTCCCGCAGGCATCGTTTTTGCTCTGGCTCGACTGTCGCGAATTGAAGTTGAGTCAAAAAAAATTGGTCATATTGTTTAGAGACAAGGCGGGCTTGGCTCTCAACGACGGCGAAATGTTTGGCACCGATGGCATCGGCTTTATGCGGATGAACGTCGGGTCGCCCCGCAGCATCCTCAAAAAGGCGTTGAATCAATTGTGTGCGCAAATTCAAAAGTAAATTTATTTCAATGATAATTAAGTACTTATGTAAAATAGGTGCTTTTTGTTTGTGTAATACGAATTTTCGTATTACCTTTGCAGCGTAATAAAAAGGATAATATATGAAGGCAGTAAAATTAACAGAGCAAGAATGGGAGCTGATAGATTCTATTCGGAATCTAAAATACTCGAACAATCACCTCACATGGGATATGGAATTTTTTGTTCGAGAACTATTTGAAAATCTGTTAGATTCTCAGCCCGATTCACTCGAAGTAAGAGCAGAATTAAGAAAGTAAAAAACAATTAAAAGCAAATATTATGGAAGCAGTTATTTCTCAAAAAAAGGCATTGAAATATCAATTGCAAGACATTGTGTTGGATGTTACCTGGTCAAAAATTGCATCGCGCTATTTTGGCAAATCATCTTCGTGGATGTATCACAAACTCAACGGTGTGGATGGCAATG
>BNTT01000154.1 GCA_025996815.1 Bacteroidia bacterium | reverse complement strand
AACTGGCAATATGATATCATCAATGAATATAAACGCGCCGACCAATTTATAACACACGATTTTTTGCCTGATTTTCAATATATTGACTATGTAGAGAGCGTTAGACAGATGCAATATCCGGCGGTTAATATGTATCACCCGGTACAAGATGGACAGAATGGACATTTAATTTCATACGTAGGCGATTATATGCGGACTGTCAGCAAGGGTAATTATCTTGTTACCGAAACCAATGCACAATCGATAGGTTGGAATTCGAGTAATCAGCAGCCGCCCTATGACGGACAATTACGGCAAAATTTGTATGCACATCTGGCTACAGGCGCAAACCTTGTTGCTTATTGGCATTGGCATACATTACATTACGGACAGGAAACTTATTGGCGTGGCGTTCTTGGACAAGACCTCGAACCTAACCGGATATATAAAGAATTTACAACTACTGCAAAAGAACTGAAAAACATCGGGACACATCTTGTGAATTTGAAAAAAGACAACAAAGTTGCCGTACTTAACAGTCAAGATTCATATCAGGCTTTGAAATTTATGCCCTACACCAACAAAACTCAATATCTGGTAGAAATGGCTCACTTGACTTTATATCGTCAGAATATTGAAGCAGATATTATTCCTTGCGACCAATGGAGTGATTTTAGCCGGTATAAAATGTTGATAATTCCATCGCTGTATGTAGCCACAGATGAGTTGCTGAACAAAATAGATAAGTTTGTGAAAGACGGCGGACAAGTCGTTATGCTCTTCAAAAGTGGTTATTGCAATGAACATTCAGCTGTTCGTGCGACATTAGCGCCCGGTCCTTTACGCAAAGCCTGCGGGTTTTATTATCAGGAATATGCTACTATACCGGTATTGCCGTTAAAAGATAATCCATTTGGTCTTGAAGATGAGAAAGCAATTAGCGATTGGTACGAATTTCTAATACCTGAAACCGCCAAACCATTGGCATACGCCGATCACCCCTTTTATGGCAAATGGCCGGTCATCACCGAAAATACGTATGGAAAAGGGAAACTAACCTATATTGGGACATACCCTTCGGAACAGTTACTCGACAAAATTGTTCGTCAGGTTGCAGAGCAAGCAGGAATTATTACTCCCCAAAGCCATTACCGTTTTCCGGTGATATTTCGTTCGGGTAAAAATACGGCAGGGAAGGACATACATTATATATTTAACTATAGCGATGAAAATAAAACTGTCAAATATCCCTATTCGACAGGGAACGAGTTGCTCACAGGAATGAAAATAGAGAAAGATGCAGAAATTGTTCTTAAACCGTGGGATGTGAAAATTGTAGAAAATAAATGAACATAATAAAATTAAATCGTATGAAGTACTTATTCATTAAAACAGTAAAATCATTGTCAATTGTCATTTGCTTGCTGGTTTGCTCGGCTTTGTATGCTCAGGAATCTGTGGTAACAAGGCTGCATCCGGCAAAGATGAACTATTTTCCGCTCTCCGATGTCCGATTGCTCGACAGCGATTACAAGCATATTCAGGACATGACACATCGTTATCTCCTCACGCTGGAACCTGATAGAATATGTGCATGGTTTCGGCGCGAAGCCGGTCTGACATCGAAGGCAAAACCCTATCCGGGCTGGGAATCAGACCGCGGTTACATTATTCCGGGACATATTCTCGGCTTTTATCTTTCGTCTATGGCAATGATGTACGAAACGACCGGCGATCCGGCAATTATCAAACGCCTCGAATACACGTTGAACGAACTTGATGCGTGTCAAAATGCTGCCGGTGACGGTTTCCTCGGTGCGACGCCTAATTTGCGGCACGTTTATGAACAGGTTCTTACCGGCGATTACAAAATCTACCAATGGGCAATTGCCGACGTCAACGAACCAACGTACATTATGAACAAGATTACGCTCGGTCTCTATGACGTTGCAACAAAATGTTCCCTGCCGCTTGCCAAAAAAGTTCTCGTTCGATATGCAGAATGGTTCGGTCAAAGCATCATCAACAAACTTGATGAAGAGTCGCTGCAAAAATTACTGATATGCGAACATGGTTCGTTCAGCGAATCCTACGTTGATGTTTATAAACTGACCGGCGAAAAAAGGTTTCTCGATTGGGCAAAACGCCTCAACGACCAACGTGTTCTCGTTCCTCTTGCCGAAGGAAAAGATATGCTTGGCGGCTGGCACGCCAATTGTTTCATTCAAAAAAATCCCGGCTTTGAAGCGGTGTACCTCTATACCGGCGAGAAAAAATATACCGACGCTGCCCGTTTCTTTTGGAAAACCGTTGTTGCCAACCATACTTGGGCAATGGGCGGAAACAGTACCGGCGAACATTTCTTTCCCCAATCGGAATACGACAAACGTGTTACAGAGAGCAACGGACCAGAAGCCTGCAATTCAGTCAATATGCTTCGGCTTACCGAAGCCCTGTATGAGGATTATGCCGAACCTGAAATGCTCGACTACTACGAAAAAGTGCTTGTCAATCATCTTATTGGGGCTTATGAACCGGAGCGGGGAATGATTACCTACTACACCAAATTGCAGCCGGGGGCTTTCAAAACGCACAGTACCGAACACGAATCGTTTTGGTGTTGCACCGGAACCGGCTTTGAAAGTCCGGCAAAATTCCAGAAAATGATTTATACGCACGACGCCGCTTCATTGTATGTGAATCTTTTTATACCTTCGGTTGTTGAATGGAAAGAAAAAGGCGTTACCTTGCATCAGGACACAAAAATTCCCAATGAAGAACAAACCCTTTTGAAACTGACACTTTCGCAACCTTCGGAGTTCACGCTTAAAATCCGGCATCCGCATTGGGTTGCCCCAAACAGGGTGAGTATCACCGTCAATGGCAAAAACCAGAATATCCGGTCTGCGTCTTCTCAATTTATCGAACTCAAACGACATTGGCAAACCGGCGACGAGATTGTTGTCAAGTTGCCGATGCAACTGAGCGTGACGTCGCTGTCGCCGGCAAACAAATTTTATTCATTCGCTTACGGACCGGTGATTCTTGCCGCGGAATATGATTCGCACGACTTAAAGAAAACGGATTACTGGGATGCAACGGACTACTGGGGAAAACGTCCATCTCTTGTTCACGCTCTGCCGTTTGAAAAATTTAAGCCGCTGACAGGAACACCAAAGAAAGTTGCAGCACAAACGGAAAAACTATCTGCCGACCCGTTGACGTTCAAGGTCGATGATTACACGCTGATTCCGTTCAATCAGATTCATTACAGCCGGTACATTGTTTATTTTCCGGTAAATAATAAGGAAGAGCAACCGCATACGCCGCTTTACGCTTCGGCTGTGGATACGAAAGCGAAACGTGAACAGTGGGAACTTGATAGAAGAACCGTTGACCGTGTTTTAATCGGCGATGCCGATTCGAAATCGGAAACGTTGCACAAAATCGAGTCGATTTCTTCCGTTACCGGCGTTGCCTACGGACAGTTTTGGCGAGACGCACCCAACGGCGGTTATTTTATGTACGAAATGAAATGTCTTGCCGACAAGCCGCAGGCGTTGTATATTCTGTTGAATGGTACCGATTCCGGCGCCAGAACCTTTGACATACAGATTGACGGCAAGACCATTGCGACACTTGACCACAGCAAACCGGCCGGCAAAGGACTTTATCCGGTTTCGTTGCCGATTCCCGACGAATTGACACGCGGAAAAGAACGCATTACGGTCAAGTTTCAGGCGAAACGTAACAACACTGCCGGAGGAATCTTTGATTTACGGGTGTTGAAAATTAAATAATGTGTACCTTTGCAGCAACAATTAAATTAATGTGGCTTACAAAAATGAGTTTAGGTATCTATACAGTAATCATTTAAATTAAAAATATATGAACAAGTATTTTGCTTTTATTGCTATTGTTGTTTTGTCGTGGTCTTGCAACACCGGGAAAACTCAAAAAGGAGTGATTAACGATTTCGAATCCTTGCAAAAGGAATTTGCCGAACCTTCAAAAGACTATGGTACGGCACCGCTTTGGGTGTGGAACACCACGATAACGCGCGAAATCATCGACCGCTCGCTGACCGAACTGAAAGCCAAAAAGTTTGGCGGCGTGTTTGTGCATCCCCGTCCGGGATTGGTGACCGAGTATCTTGGCGATGAGTGGTTTGCGCTCTACCGTTACACCGTCGATAAAGCCAAGGAGTTGGACATGAACGTGTGGATATACGACGAAAACTCGTATCCCAGCGGCTTTGCAGGTGGTCATGTGCCTGCGCAGATGCCCGAAAGTTACAACCAGGGACAGGGATTAAACCTGACCAAAGCGGAAGTTCTACCTGACAATGTTGTCGATTATTTTATCTGCCTGAAAGAAGATGGTGGAAAATTCATCAATATTACTGCCAGTCTGAAAGACGAAGCGGGAAAAAAGGGCAACTATTACCTGTTTTCAAAAACATACCATGGTAACTCTGCATGGTTTGGCGGTTTTTCGTATGTAGATTTGTTATATCCGGGAGTTACGCAGAAATTTCTTGAAGTAACCATGCCGGGATATGAAAAAGCGATTGGCGATGAATTTGGCAAGTCGGTGCTCGGTGTTTTTACCGATGAACCTCAGATAGCGTCCCCCGGCGGTATCCGGTGGACGCCCGATTTGTTTGAGGTATTCCAAAGCCATTGGGGTTACGATTTGAAAAACGCTTTACCATCGCTTTACGAAGAGGTGGGTGAATGGAAGACGGTTCGCCACAACTATCAGCAAACTTTGCTGCAATTGTTCGTTGACCGGTGGGCAAAACCCTATTCCGCATACTGCGCAGCGCATGACCTCAAATTTACAGGTCATTATTGGGAACACGGTTGGCCCGACATGGGGCATGGTCCCGACAATATGGCGATGTATGCCTGGCATCAGATGCCTGCTATCGACATGCTGTTCAATCAGTTCGATGAGAAAAGTACGGGCGCGCAGTTTGGCAATGTCCGTTCGGTAAAGGAATTAAGCAGTGTAGCCAATCAGATGGGCTATCGCCGCACCCTTAGCGAAACTTACGGCGGCGGTGCGTGGGAAGAAACTTTTCGCGACTACAAACGGCTTGGCGACTGGGAATATGCGCTGGGCGTCAATTTCATGAACCAGCATATCGCTGATTTGAGCATTTCCGGTGCACGCAAGTACGATTACCCGCCTGTATTTTCTGAGGTGGAGCCTTGGTGGGACTATTACAGTTATCTCAACCTGCATTTTGCCCGTTTGTCAATGGCTTTGTCGGCAGGAGAGCAACTGAACGATTTGCTCATTCTTGAACCGACTACATCGGTTTGGCTGTATCACAGCAGTAATCGAAAATTCGCCGAGATAGGACAGGCTTTTCAGACATTCGTTACCGGACTTGAAAAAGCGCAGATAGAATATGACCTCGGCTCTGAAAATATCATCAAAGACCACGGAAAATCAGCCAAAGGAAAATTTATTGTCAATAAAAGGGCTTACTCCAAAGTGGTGATTCCGCCATTGACGGAAAATCTGGATGCTCCTACATTCAATCTATTGAAAGAATTTGTGAAAAATGGCGGTACAATATTGGCATTTTCCAAGCCCAACGTTTTGGAGGGTAAACCCGATACGGAAATGGAAAAATTCTTTGCCGAAAACAAAAATGTTCACTATTTTACGGAATTGAATGATGAAGTGATTGCAAAATATTTTACTTCGCCTGATATTGCTTTTACCGGACAGGGAGGCAATCTGTTTCATCACCGTCGTGTGACGGCTGACGGGCGGGTGCTGTTCTTAGTGAACTCAAGCCTTGAAGAAACGACTCGGGGAACGATTTCCACGGTAGGTAAGGATGCGGTGTTGCTGAATACGCTCACAGGCGAAATGCAGGATTATCCCGAAACAGCCGACGGAAAAAATATTCAACTGAATTTTGACATTCCGCCTGCCGGAAGCCTTTTGCTGTATGTCTTTAACAAAACGCAACAAGGTTTTGAACCGTCCGCAGTGGCAGGCAAATTTGTTGCATTGCAGGAATCATCGCCGCTCACGGTTACCCCGCAAGGAAACAACGTGCTGACCATTGACTTTTGCGATTTGCAGTTGGGTAAGGAAACATTCCGCGACCTGCATATCTTCGATGCAGCCGATAAAGTCTATAAACATCACGGTTTCACATCGGGCAACCCGTGGAACACTTCCGTGCAGTACAAAGACAACACGGTGAGCCGCGACACTTTCAAAACGGGCGGTTTTAAGGCTACTTATCGTTTCACCGTGTCAGGCGATTTTGACAGGTCGGGGATGCAGGCTGTTGTGGAACGTCCTGATTTGTACAATATTACGCTGAACGGAAAAGAGATAAAGCCCGAAGCCGGCAAATGGTTTCTCGACCGCGATTTACGGGTATTCAATATCGGTGAAGTGGTGAAGAAAGGCGAAAACAGCCTTGTGATTGACCTCTCGCCTATGAAAATCATGGCAGAGATTGAACAGGTCATCATCTTGGGTAACTTCTCTGTGCAACCTGCTGCCAAAGGCTGGGTTATCCATCCGCCCGTTTCGCTTACAGCGGGCAGTTGGAAAACACAGGGTTGGTCGTTCTATCCGGGCATCGTATCCTATTCAAAAACTTACGAAATATCGGGAAATGCTTCTTATCGCGTCAATTTGGGCGAATGGACGGGAACGATAGCCGAAGTCTCGGTCAACGGCGAATCCGCAGGAATTATCGGCTTTGAGCCATACAGCGTCAATGTGACGGACAAACTGAAACAGGGCGCCAACACCATTGAAGTGAAGGTGGCAGGCAGCAACAAAAACCTGTTCGGTCCTTTCCATAATTCCCAAAAGGGAAAAGTAAGTCCTTGGCATTTCAGGGGTGTGAAAAACTATCCGGCAGGCAACGATTACCGACAGCTGGATTATGGATTGATGGATGATTTTATACTGGAAAAAGGAACTAAAGAATAATCGTCTAAACGAATAATAGTAAAAATAATTAAAAAAAAAATGAAAAAAAATGAAACAAAAAAGTATTTTTCTCGGCTTATTATTAGCAATAAGCAGTTTATGTAACGCTCAGGATGCCAATATTGTCTATGGCAACAAAGACCTGAAGGAAGTCCCAAACGCTCCCAAAGAATACCGTCGCCCGGCAGGGTATAACCCTGTTGAGCATCGCTACAAATATTCCCTGACGGAGTTGAAAGACCGGTATTCCGAGAAAATGATGCAGGATGCTGCAAAGGAATACAACCGTGTGCTGAACACCAATGCAACCGGTAAATGGCAAGCAAGCGGTGCCTCGCTTGATATGCACAATGCGCCCGAATGGATACAGGATATGAAATTCGGCATGTTCATCGACTGGGGATTGTGGGCTGTCGGCGGGTGGGCAACCAAACGCGAAAATGATGCCATGTATCCCG
>BNTT01000153.1 GCA_025996815.1 Bacteroidia bacterium | reverse complement strand
TTTCTCTCTGTTTTTTACTTTTGTCGCTTTTTGAAGTTTTATCCTTCGGTCGTTGCTTTCTATTTACGAGCAAAATTTAGGTTGCTCGTAATAGTGATTTTTCGCAGTTACTAATTGAACTTACCAAGGAGCACAATGCCCTATCCGGGTGCAAATGTACAATTAATGCCGCTTTGGGTTAACATTATGATATTTACACAATACTGTCTGAACCATGATTTTTGCAAGATTTACAAGATGCTACAAGATTTTTTCCTGGTAATCTTGTAAATCTTGCTAAAATCGTGGTTCAAGACAATAGATAAAGCAACTTAGCGAATTGATTGGTAACGGGTGTAGCGTCCCGCTACGTTCCTGCATTATGCAAGGCTGGAGCCTTGCTTTTAACACGCCATAGGCCAGGGCAAACGCATCTTAATTAGTTAGGATTTTCAATAAATAATCATTATTCCAACCGGCATCAAGCCTTTTGCCTCTGACGCTTCGCTTTTTAGATTGGTCATGTTTAAGGAGATTAAGGGCTATTCTATTGAGCATGGAAAAATTTTGCGCCGCATAGCCTGCCCTTTTTCGGCTATCATCTTCATTGAAAGACACATCTAATTGCCAATGCAGATTGTTTTCGATACCCCAGTGCGAGCGAACGCCGGTGCCGATTATTTTTGCATCGCCACTGGAACTGGTGATATAGAGCCGTGTCTCTTTTTCCTCTTTGGCACTTGATTTGAAGTAGCGTGTGGATTCTATCCTGACTATCGCACGCAAGTCTTTCCATGCCGCAGCGTTGTCTATAAGCGACAGATTGTTGTAAAGTGTGCATTTCCGTCGCTCAATGCGACCGTGTCCAACATCATCTTCTATCCATTCTGATTCCGGTTTGGTGAAGCGAACAGTTCGTTCTGCATCTTCTTCCAAACAACCCTGATTGCCTTTGACGGCTAAAATGTAATCGGCTCCTTTTTCCCTTATCTTGGCAGCAATTTCCCGCTGACAGCCCATCGCATCTAAGGTGACCAGGCAGCCACGTAGAGCCAACACATCCAACAGCTTAGGTATAGCCGTGATTTCATTCGACTTTTCATCAACTTTGATTTGCCCTAAACTCAACTGATTGGCTTTTGACCACGCGCTGACAATATGAACCGCACGTTTGGAATTGCCCGCTCGCGAGCCGCAAATGGTTTTTCCATCAATGCTGACAATGTCGCCGTCAGTGAGCTTTGAGATGTCTTTTATCCATGACAGGAAGGCGCGCTCAAATTCGTCAGGGTCTAACGCACTGAAAAATCGGTTGAAAGTGTCGTGACTGGGAATGCCGTTGGGCAATTTCAGATAGTACCGTAACCAAGATTCTTTGGCTTTGCCATAATCTTCAATATCATTCCACGTTCCTGCCCCACAAATAACCGCTGCAATGGTGATAAAAATAATGTCCTCCATCAAATGCACTTTACTCCTATCCACGCGCGGGTCTGTCAGCTCTGTAAAATAACTAATCGGTGTTTGCATAACTTTTTTATTATACTAACGCAAATCGAAAGGTTTTAGTATTTAAAATTTGTTAAATTTTGATGCGTTTGCTCTGCGCCATAGGCACATTTATTTTGTCAGTTTAAAAATTTGTTGTACCTTTGCAACGTTTTTATGACGGCTAATGACTATTGCGGGGTTTCGCGGGTTTTTAGCCGTTGTGCATTTTTTAGATGTTGTGCGTTTTTTATTCGATTGCCGTAATGCAGTATTGTACTTTCTGTTTGCTGCCCTTTAAAACACCGACTGTTAGTTTGATGCTTCCAATATCCGCTATTGAATGTTCCATAACAATAATTTCCGAAAATCGTGCTTGGTTTTTATTTTCCGTTTTGGGTTTGACACTCTTAATTTGCTTTGCCCTCTCCAATATCTCAGTCAAAAAAGTAACGGGAAGGGGGAGGGGTAGCCATCTACCCTGCGCTTCGCTTGTACAGGGTTATCAAAATTTAACGCCTTCCGGCGTAACAGGCGAAACAAAATCGCAGAATACGGCTGAAATTTGATGCGTTTGCCCTGATTTATTTTGTGGCATTATATTTCTCAATGCTATCCATGATGATTTGGTGTGCTTTTTCGACATCACCCCATCCTATCACTTCAGACCATTTGCCCGGTTCGAGGTCTTTGTAGTGTTTGAAGAAGTATTCCATTTTGGTTCGTAAAATCACGGGCAGGTCTTCCAATCCGCGTGTTGCGGTATAGAATGGGTCTACGGCGTCTGTTGGCACGCATATTATTTTCTCGTCGCCACCGGCTTGGTCGCGCATAGCCAATACCCCAATGGGACGTACTGCGATGTAGGTGCCGGGGCGCAGGGGGGCATCACACACGACCACGGCATCCAAGGGGTCGCCATCATCGCCCAATGTGCCCGGGAAATAGCCGTAATCCGCGGGGTAGGTCATCGGAGTGTGCAGAATGCGGTCGGCTCGCATCAATCCGGAGTTTTTGTCGATTTCATACTTCACGCGACCGTCTTTTGGGACCTCAATAATGGCGTGCATATCCGTTGGCGGATTTGTTCCGGGGGTGATTTTTTCTATACTATTCATAATGTGCTATTTTTATTCATGATAAGTTTGAAAGGAACGCAATGTTCAATCCGGGTGCAAATGTACAAATTTTTATCCAAAAAATTTGTTTTCTCAAAAAAAAGTACTACTTTTGCACCCGAAATGTTTTATGCGAACGCTTAAAAAATAAATATGAGTAATTCTGCGCTATTTTTAGTAGTCCTGCTGACCGCCGTGGTGATGGTGGTGGCGGCTTTGCTAATTGCTTGGCTATTAGCACCTAAGTCGAATAATCCCCTCAAAGGGGAGCCTTACGAATGTGGTATTCCCACGCGCGGCACTTCGTGGCTGCCTTTCAATGTGGGGTATTATCTGTTTGCGATTTTATACCTCGTTTTTGACGTGGAAACAGTGCTGTTGTTCCCCTGGGCAAGCTCGATGAGGCAGTTGGGCACGCAGGGATTGGTTTGCGTGCTGTTCTTTTTCGTGATTTTGTCGCTCGGTTTGGTTTATGCTTGGAAGAAAGGAGCTTTGGAATGGAAGTAAAAGATATATTTGTCAAAAACATGAAATACGAGGATTTCAAGGAAAATGAATACCTCGAATCTTATGTTAAAGAACTGCGCGAAAATGGCGTGAACATCGCCGTGGCGAAGTTGGACGACCTCATTAATTGGGGACGCTCCAATTCGGTCTGGCCCCTGACGTTCGCCACAAGTTGCTGTGGCATCGAATTTATGTCGCTCGGCGCGGCGCGCTACGATTTTGCCCGCTTCGGCTGGGAAGTTACGCGCAACAGTCCGCGCCAAGCCGATGTGGTGTTTTGCTGCGGCACAATCGTCCACAAAATGGCACCCGTCTTGAAACGCCTCTACGACCAAATGGCTGAGCCAAAGTACGTTATGGCATTCGGCAGTTGCGCCATCGGCGGCGGTCCGTTCAAAAAATCGTACCACACCGTGATGGGCGTCGATAAAATCATC
This sequence comes from Bacteroidia bacterium, assembly GCA_025996815.1. GTDB lineage: Bacteria > Bacteroidota > Bacteroidia > Bacteroidales > Azobacteroidaceae > Azobacteroides. The sequence goes on along the minus strand of BNTT01000153.1, from coordinate 3,974 downwards.
CCTGTGGATGTCTATATCCCCGGATGCCCGCCGCGCCCCGATGCTATGATTTACGGTATGATGCAGTTGGCGCGCAAAATCAAGATGCAGGAGTTTTTCAGCCTGCCGAAGCAACCGACGGTTAATGCAATAGAGAAAGGAGGCGACGATGCAAGTAATTAACGACCTGTTAGCCCAACTGCCGTTTGCCACGATTGAGCAGCACGACAAGGAATATACGGTGACCGTGACGAAAGAAAAATTGCGCGAAACGGCTACCTTATTATATAGCAACCCACATTTGTCGTTTGACTACCTCACCGACATCGTGGGGATGGACTACGGCGAAGAATTGGGCGTGATTTATTTTCTGTCGCCCTCGCGCTACCCGTCCTACGGGCTGGTTTTGAAGACATCAACTGCCGACCGCGAAAAGCCGGAGATTGATTCGATTTTCGACTTGTGGTGCGCTGCCGCGCTGTATGAACGCGAAGTGTATGACTTTTTCGGCATCGTCTTCACGGGCAATCCCGATATGCGCCGCCTGTTTCTCCGTCAGGATTGGAACGGCTACCCGCTACGCAAAGATTATGATGCCAATCCGGCACTCAACCCCGTGCCAACGAGCAACGAGGCATTAGCCGATATGGAAAACCTGCCGACAACAAGTATCGACATCAACGGCGAACGCCTGAAAGAGCACACCAAACTCTTTGAAACAGAGGATTATGTGGTGAATTTCGGACCGCAACACCCTGCCACACACGGCGTTCTACACCTGCGCGTGTCGCTGGACGGCGAAACAATCAAAAAGGTTGACCCCAATTTCGGCTACATCCACCGCGGCATCGAAAAAATGTCGGAAGCCTACACCTATCCGCAAATTTTGCACCTGACCGACCGTCTGGACTATCTGTCGGGCACCATCAACCGCCACGCGACTTGTTTGTGTGTCGAAAAAGGCTTGGAATTGGAAGTTCCCGAACGCGCACATTATATAAGGACGATTATCGACGAATTGACGCGCATCGCGTCCCACCTCTTGGGCTGGGGCTGTATGGCGATGGATATGGGGTCGATAACGGCATTCGTTTACGGGATGCGCGACCGCGAGAAAATTATGGATATTTTTGAAGAAACTTGCGGCGGTCGTCTGATGGCGAATTACAGCGTGATTGGCGGCGTGATGCAGGATATTCACCCGAATTTTCAAAAGCGCGTGAAGGATTTTATCCCCTATATGCGCAAGATGCTGAAAGAGTACCACCTGCTGTTTACGGGCAACCCAATTGCCCGCGGACGGATGGACGGAATCGGCTACCTGAGCAAGGAGCACGCGATTTCGCTGGGCGCAACCGGTCCCACAGGGCGCGCATCGGGCTGGAGCAACGACGTGCGGAAGATTGAGCCGTATGCCGCCTACCGCCACGCCGATTTCAAAGAAATGCTGCGCACCGATGGGCTGACATTCGACCGCTATATTATCCGTTTGGACGAAGTGGAAGAGTCGCTAAAAATCCTCGAACAGTTGATAGACAACATACCGGGCGGCGCATACGCCGCTAAGACAAAGGCGATTATAAAATTGCCCGAAGGCGAATTTCGTCAGCGCGTGGAAGCAGCCCGCGGCGAATTTGACGTCTATATCAGCAGTCGGGGCGATAAATACCCCTACCGCGTGAAGTTCCGCTCCCCCTGTATGACGCTGGTGAACACCCTCGCGCACATCGCGCCGGGCACGAAGGTGGCGGATTTGATTATGCTTGGAGGGTCGTTGGATTATGTTGTACCGTGTATAGATAGATAAAAAGATATGTTTCATTTTAGTGTAGTTACAAACTGGATAGACGAGTTCCTGCGGGCGTATTTGCCGGACGTGTGGGTGCTCTTGATTGAATATGTGCTGATTGGTGCCGTCATTTTGGGCGTGTATGCTGTGTTGGCACTCGTGCTGATTTATTTGGAGCGCAAAATTTGCGCCTTTTTTCAGTGTCGGCTTGGTCCTACGCGCGTGGGTCCTTGGGGGCTGCTGCAATCGGTGGCGGATATGGTCAAAATCTTGCTGAAAGAGTTGATTAAGATTAACCGCGTTGACCCGCTTTTGTTTCGTTTGGCGGCGTTTTTGGTGATTATTGCGTCGATTTGCACGTTTGGTGCGCTGCCTTTCGACGAGGGGTTGCTGGTTGTGGACTTCAATATTGGGGTTTTCTACCTCTTGGCGGTGTCGTCGCTGGGTGTGGTCGGGATTTTGATGGCGGGTTGGGCTTCCAACAACAAATATACGATGATTGGCGCGATGCGTTCGGGCGCGCAGTTGATTTCCTACGAACTGTCGTGCGGGCTGGCGATGATGACCATTGTGATGCTGTCGGGCAGTTTGCAATTGTCCGAGATAGTGTCGCAGCAGTCCGAGACGTGGAATATCTGGCGCGGCGGCATTCCGGCGTGTATCGCGTTTGTGATATACCTCATCGCCGGTCACGCGGAAACCAATCGCGGTCCGTTTGACCTTCCCGAAGCCGAGTCGGAATTGACGGCGGGCTATCACACCGAGTATTCGGGCATTCAGTTCGGCTTTTTCTATCTGGCGGAATATTTGAATATGTTTATCATCGCGGCGATTGCAACTACCTTATTTTTAGGCGGTTGGCAGCCGTTGCATATCTCCGGTTGGGATGCGTTCAACACGACGATGGATTTCATTCCGCCCGTGCTGTGGTTCTTCGCAAAAGCGTTTGCCTGCGTATTGCTGTCGCTGTGGGTGCGCTGGACGATGCCGCGCTTGCGTATCGACCAACTGTTGAAATTGGAGTGGCAAATTTTGATGCCGCTGGCGTTGATTGATATTTTATTAATGGCACTTTGGGTGATATATTTTTAAATTAAAAATTAAAAATTACGAATTAAAAATTACGGATTTGTTATGAGTTATATAAAGAGCATAATTGTTGGGATTTGGCGGTTGATGCAGGGGATGTATATCACGATGCTGAATTTTATCCGCCCGAAAGTGACGGAATGTTATCCCGAAAATCGCGGGAAAACGGAGCCGCTGGGCGCAATGCGTGGCGAATTGGTGATGTTTCACAACGAAAACAATCAGCACCAATGCACGGCGTGCGGCATCTGTCAAATGAATTGCCCGAACGGGACAATTCAGATTATCACAAAAATGGTGCCTACGGGCGAAGAGGGCAAAGAGAAAAAAGCCCTCGACAAATATATGTATGATTTGGGAAGTTGCGCATTCTGCTCAATCTGCACCATCTCGTGTCCGCAAGGTGCGATTGAGTGGTCGAAGAATTTTGAACACGCGACGTTCACCTCGCCCAAGTTGGTGAATCAGTTGAATCGCGCCGGCTCGACTTTAATGGAAAAAGAAAAATGATGGCAATGAAAACAAAAAAAATCAGTATTCTAATCTTGCTCCTCGCACAGTGCTCTACGGTGCTTGTAGCCCAAGAACACACATCCGCACAGGATTCTGTCGCAGAATCCGGCGTAGCCATTGCGCCCGTCATGGTGAATGTTCTCTATTCAGGTATTCAGAACGAAGTTAAAATTGCTGTGCCGGGTGTGCTTAACCAAGATGTGCTCGCCACTTCTAACAATGGAACGCTCGTTAGTAAAGGTAAGGGTATGTGGGTTATCAAACCCCAGTGTTGTTCGGATGCTGTTATTACCGTTACTGCCAACATAGACGGGAAATCCCAAGAAATGGGTAGTACAACATTCAGAGTGCGTGCGCTCCCTCCCCCTCGCGCTTTCTTGCTGGTGAATAAAGGAAGCACAGTGAGGTTTATGGGAGGTCCGCTAACTAAGGATGCCCTTGTAGAGGTTTTCACGACCGGCGAATTGATGGCGGCTATTGATGATGGCATATTGGATATCCCGTTCCTCGTTTTAGGCTTCGATGTGACCTGCTTCGACCCCATGGGTTTTTCTATCAAAGAAGTTTCTGCCGGAGCAAAATTCAGCGACCAACAATTGGATTT
>BNTT01000152.1 GCA_025996815.1 Bacteroidia bacterium | reverse complement strand
TGCGTTGCCGCACCACTTCGTAAGTGAGCACTGCGGCGGCAGCCGACACATTCAGCGAGGCAATAGTGCCCGCGATGGGTATGCCCACCATTTCATCGCAGATGCGGAGGTTGTCGGTGGCGATGCCCGCGTCTTCGCTGCCCAAAATGAGGGCTACGGGCACGGTGTAGTCGCATTCAGTGTAGTTGGCAACCGCTTTTTCGGTGGCTGCAACAACTTTCACGCCACTGTTTTTCAAGAAACGCACCGCCTCCGTGATACTCTCTTCCTTGCAAACGGGCAGCGTGAGCAAGGCACCGGCGGAGGTCTTCACCGCGTCGGCATTCACAGACACACTGTTGCGCGAAGGGATGACGATGGCATCCACGCCGGCACATTCGCAGGTGCGGGCGATGGCTCCAAAATTGCGCACGTCCGTCACGCCGTCGAGCAGCACGATGAACGGGTCTTTACCGTTCTCAAACAAAAAAGGGATAATATCCTCCAATTTTTGATAAACTGCCGCCGAAATAAAGGCGATAACGCCCTGATGATTTTTGCGCGTCAGGCGGTCTAACTTCTCCTGCGGCACGCGCTGAATGGGAATGTGCGTATCCCTGACGATACCAAACAACTCGCGCGCAAGGTCGTTCTGCAAGTCCCTGCGCATCAATATCTTATCCACCTCCTTGCCGACTTGAACGGCTTCAATGACGGCACGAGTGCCGAATATCATTTCGTTTTCTTTCATACTCAGTTTATGCCTTTAGGCGTGTTACTCATAAATTAGTTCAATTCCTTTATTCGCACACAAATCACTGAAATCCCCTACATTGAACGTTATCAGAGCATTGATATTGAGATTAACGTCATCAAGCATTAGCCGTATCGTCATATCTACCAAACTCAGAGGTCGTGAAGCATTATACAAAACAGAGGAAAGAGCCTTGTTTTTGTACGGCTCGTCAGGGATAAGTTTTGTAGATTCCCGTCTCAGTAAGTCATCGAAAGTGGTCAGCCACTCTCTCCTTTTAACAAATCGAGTATTCAAAGTTTCATATAGAATTGGATACGGAAGTATTATGTTCCCAACTTCTAAATAATTTTGCATCTTTTGAACTTTACTGTAATGTTCATCCGATTTGTCAAATAGACCGTACCAAAAACAACTGTCTATCAGGATGTTGCTCATTCGTCAATGGTATTATTTGTCTTAGTGCCAAAACCTTCCCATGGACTTGCTTTTCGTTTGCCCACAATGAAAGTCCCAATCGATTTTCCTTTTTCGGTTCTTCTAACAATGTAAATTCTGTTAGTAGGCGCAAATTTTACTTTTTCAGACAAGTCTTTTTTTAGAGAATTAGCCAACTCTTTATCGGTATCGAATGTTGGTTTATACTTAAAATAAGCAACATTATTGCCACACTCAATTGCGCCATGGTCATCAAGCCACGCATACAATCCTTCAAAATCGCCGCCTACACCCAAATCATAGCTCATCCAAATTGCAACTTCTTTTTCGTCCATAGTATATAATATTAAAATTTGACTGCAAATGTACGCAAATTTTTTTATATGCAACAAGTATTTCATTTGTATATTAAAAATTTGTTGTACCTTTGCAGCCGAAAATTAAATAAAAAAATGATGACAAAGACATAAAAAAAGATATAATGTGCGAATAGGCACACTGTAAAGACATATTGGAAAACAGAAAGCATTAGCTTTTTCTTTGCTATTAGAAAATGTAACGAATTTAGATGATAGCGCACAAAGAATAAAGTCTGGTGTTCACGTTCGCGTGAACTTGATTTTTTTCTCTGTGCAAGGTTTCGTTACATACCACTAATAGCGGGAAACGGTTAAGTTTCGCGCTTTTTTAATGTCCAAAAATGAAGTTTTAAACATATAATAAAAATAAAAAAAGATGAAAAAGGTAATGATTTTCGCTGCTGCGGCAGTGGTGGCAGGAGTGATGATGACGGGCTGCGGAGGTGCTAAAAAACTGTCCTCTGAAGCAGGAGCAACAGAAGTGGTGATTCCGCTTTCGGGCAAGGAGTATCGAACGGACAAGGACTTTTTCCGAACTTCGCAGTCGGGCAAAAGTCCTGATTTGGCGACCTCTAAGAAGATTGCTTTGACCAATGCCAAAGCGGAGTTGGCGAGTAATGTGCAGAGCACCATCAAGGCGGTGACGGAAAATTACACCAATCAAAGAGCCGTTGGCGACAAGCAGGAGTTTGAAAACAAGTTTGAGGAAAACGCCCGCGTGGTGGTCAATCAAAATTTGAACGATGTTAAAATTATCGGCGAGAAGGTGTTCAAAGAGAAGGACGGCAAATATACCTACTATATTGCCATCGAGATGAGCAAGGAGCCGGTTGTCAATAATATTGCCGACCGGATTTCAAAGGATTCCAAGTTGCAGTTGGATTTCGACAAGCATCAGTTTCAAAAGGTGTTTGATGACGAGATGAAAAAGTTTGAGAATCAATAAATGAAGGCTATTACACGATTTTTTATTGTGCTGATTGGATGCTTGTGCACCCAATCAGCCTTTTCGCAATCTGTTGAAGATGTTAAAAAGAGTTCTGCCTACTATTGGGGCGAAGGTGTTGGCAAGACCACTGCTTTGGCGGATAAAGATGCCTTGTCGATGCTGATTGGCAGTATTTCGGTTAATGTAGAGAGCAATTTCAGTGCTCATCTCGAACAGGACACTAAGAATAAAAAGACGAATTTTAAGGAATATGTCAATAGTTTGGTGCAAACCCATTCCAGTGCGACGATTAAAAACACCGAGATTTTGAGTTGGGGCGAGGAGCCAAAAGTGCATGTGTTCCGGTTTGTGAAGAAAGCGGAAGTGGGGAAAATCTTTGCCGAGCGCGAGCGCAAGGTAAAAGAGTTTGTGACGGAGGCACTCGCCGCCGATGCCAAGTATCAGGTTGCCGATGCGTTGCGCTACTATTATTGGGCGTTGATGTTGTTGCAAAGTCTGCCTAATGCCGAAAGTGTGACGATGCCGATTGCGGATAAAGCACAGAAGTTGGACGTTTTTTTGCCCAAACAAATCAACGAAACGATTAACAATCTTGATTTTGTGGTGAGTGGCAAGCAGCCCGATGAGAATTTGACGCAGTATGTTTTGGGGATTACTTATAAAAAGCAGCCGGTGGTGAACTGCGATTATTCGTTTTTCGACGGGCGCAACTGGTCGCTGGTTACGGCTGCGAAAGATGGCAAAGGGATGGCTGAATTGGTGGGCGATGCGAAGTTGCACAAAGATATAAGGCTGAAAATTGAGTATGCCTTTGAAAATGAATGGAAAGTTGATAACGAAGTGAACGATGTTTTGAACAAGGTGGAGCCGATTATTTTTAAAAAGAGTTATGCCAATGTTTCGTTGAAGAAACCATTGAATAGTGAGGGGATTGCGGGTCACGCCCGCAATGACAACAATGATTATTTGTCATTGTTGGAACGGGTGGAAGCCGCCATCCGCGCCAAAAATTATGAATCGGCGCGCGATTGTTTCACGGCAGAGGGTTTTGATATTTTCACCAAATTGGTGCAATATGGGCGGGCGGTAATTCTCTCAAAACCAACGTATTCGTTTGTGAATTTTGAAGACGGTGTGCTCGCGCGGTCGCTGCCGATGCGGTTTAGTTTCAGCAACAGTCGCCGTGCTTTTGTTGAGGATGTGGTGTTTAATATCTCTGCAAGCGAGGGCAAAATTAGTTCGCTGACATTTGCGCTGTCCAAAGATGTGTGCAACGATATTTTGCGACAGGGTAAATGGGACGAATATTCAAAGTTGGCGATTATCAATTTTATTGAAAACTATAAGACGGCGTATGCCCTGAAGCGATTGGATTACATTGAGTCGATTTTTTCGGACAATGCCTTGATTATTGTGGGGAAAACCGTGAAAACTCACGTCGGCACAGATGTTGCAAAATTTTCATTGCCCTCCAACCGGACAAGATTGACCCAATACACGAAAGGGCAATATATGAAGCAACTTAGCACGGTTTTTAAGAGCAACGAATATGTCAATCTGAAATTCACCGACACGAGTGTGAAGAAAGCCGGTGCGGGCGGCGAGATTTACGGCATTCAGTTGAAACAGGACTATTTTTCAACGACTTACGGCGACTCCGGTTATCTTTTTCTGATGGTGGATTTGAACAAACCCGAAGAGCCGGTTATACACATTCGCACGTGGCAGCCGGAGAAAGACCCCGATTTTGGGCTATATGATATTTCTAATTTTTAGATGATGAATAAGATTGTACAAAAAAGTTTTCTTACAATTATCTTGCTGCTGGTCGGCACGATGGCGTTTTCGCAAAACATCGCAGTACAAAGTTTTGCGCCGGACAGAAACGACCAGGAGGCACGAATAACATCCGTCAAAAAGGACCAAAATAATAAAGTGTGTGCTATCATCAAAATAGAAACGCCTTTATTGTTACACGATTTTGATTTTGAGGCAGGGATGGTGGCTGTTACGGCTACGGAACAGAAAACGGGTGTTATTTGGGTGTATCTTTCACCCGGAGCGCGCAAAATAACTATCAATCATAAACACTTGGGCAGCATCCGCAATTATGAATTTGGCGAATCGCTCAAAGAAGCCACCGTGTATATTATGAAATTGAAATCGGGCAATGTGAAAACCATCGTGGAAGACAATGTGAATCTGCAATATTTTGTCGTCAATTGTTCTGTTCCCGGGGCTACGATAAAGATTGATGGCAATCCATCCGAGGCATTTAGCAATGGCATGTTCCAAAAATTATTGTCATACGGGAAGCATCAATACACGATAGAAGCCCCGATGTATTACCCACTAAGCGGACAGATTGAGATACGCGCATCGGAAAAATCGTCTTTGACACCTGATTTGAAGCCGGCTTTTGCAATTATTACCTTGACCGGCGACGGAGATATTTATGTCAATGATGAACGCAAAGGCACAAATGCTTGGAACGGTCGTTTGATGCCGGGGGCGTATAAAGTGGAAGTGAAAAAAGCCTCGCATCGCTCCTCTGTCGGTTCGTTTGAGGTGAAAGCCGGCGAAAACAAAACGTTCCCCTTGCAAGCCCCTGCACCCATCTATGGATTGTTGAATATAAGTGCCAATGTGGTGGATGCCACCATTTTTATTGATGGCGTGAAGCAAAAAGAAACCACCCCAACAATCATCAATCAGGTGCTGATTGGCACGCATTGGGTAGAATTGCAAGCCAAAGGCTACAAACCTTATCAGCAAATAGTGGAAGTGGCGGAGGGCAAAATTGCGGAGATGAGAGCAACATTGGAGAAAACGAATAAAACTGAAAAAGAAAACAGAAAACAACCCCAAATAGAATATCCCCAAACAGAATATCCCCAAGTAGAACAATCCGCAAAAAGCAAATTTTTCATAGAATACGCATTCTCAAAAGCGGCACCTCTTGGGATTACGCTTGGAGGCTACAAAAAGTGGGGAGGCTATGGTCGATTTAAACTGAATCCCAGTGTATTTGATATGGTTGAATCGGCAGACATTTCTCTGCTGGATTACAACGACAAAACATACTCGCGATTCGCATTGACAGGAGGGCTTATGGTGCGTCTGTTCAACGGCTGCTATCTCTACGGAGGAGGTGGCTTCGGCACTTATGGAGTAGCGTATAAAGTAAACGATGACAAAGGTGCCTATGCTTGCCCCGATGAATCATTTCAGCAAGGCGTGGAACTGGAAGCCGGAGCGATGGTGAAAATTAAATGGTTCTCGCTATCCGCGGGCTACTGCACCATTTTAGCGGGCAGTTCGCAACGATTCGGTGATATAAATGTTGGCATAGGGATAAATTTTTAACACAGATGAAAATGAAAAAGCAATTGTATTTATTTGCACTGCTCGGCTTCTGTGCCGCTTGCAGCTATCCGGAGTTGTCTCCGGAAGAATTTGAAGAACTGACTGGAAATTCCACTGCTACAGGTACAGAGTTGGAAATGGTAACCGTGGCAGGTGGCACTTTTACTATGGGTGCCACAGCCGAGCAAGGCATCGATTATGATTCTGATGAGCATCCTACTCACAGCGTTACTTTGAGCAGCTATGCTATCGGCAAGTATGAGGTAACACAAAAGTTGTGGTGGGATGTGATGGGTAGCTGGCCCGGCACAGCACCTTCAACCACTTATGGTAAAGGCGACAATTACCCGATGTATAATGTCAGTTACGGTGACATACAGAGTTTTTTAACTGCACTGAACACAAAGACGAGTAAGAATTATCGTTTACCGACAGAGGCAGAGTGGGAATATGCGGCACGAGGCGGCGACAAAAGTAAGGGCTACAAGTATAGCGGCAGCAATACGATTGGTGCTGTGGCGTGGTTTGCCGGCAATAGCGATTATAAGGTTAATATTGTAGGCACAAAATCACCAAATGAGTTGGGCGTTTATGATATGAGCGGTAACGTATGGGAATGGTGCCGTGATTGGTACGGTAGCGATTATATTAGCAGCAGTTCACAGACTAACCCTACAGGTGCTGTATCAGGTTCGGACCGCGTGCTTCGCGGCGGCAGTTGGTACGGCAATGCGGCGAGTTGCCGCGTGTCTGATCGCAGCTACTACGCGCCCAGCTTCCGCAACGACGGCATAGGCTTCCGGCTGGTGCTTCCTCATTAGTTTATCACAAGGCATCTGTCCATGTTTTAAGCTAATTGTCTGAACCACGATTTTTACAAGATTAAGAAGATTATCAAGATGATTTACAGTCTTGGTAATCTTTTTTAGGCTAAAAATGGTTCTTCCGGAAATTTAACCTGCCGGCACCTTACGGTGCGCTCGAAAATTCGCTGCTTTTCTACTGATTTCCTCAATACTCATATCTTCAAACAAATTTTCCTGCCATTTTGTGTAATCAAAAGGCTCTTGTTGTATCAACATAATAAACCGCTCTGCCTCAACCATACCCAAACCGGTTAAAAGCACTTGCATACCTTCATTTCTGATTAGTGTGTCTGTTTTCATACAACATTCTGCCATTTTGCAATTGCCCTTTTTCTATTTTCATAGGGATTGACCGAGTTTTCAAAATCCATCATGTAAGACCACACAAGTTCAAATGTTCCTTGCAGTATCTCTCTCTGCACAAACAACTTTGCCTCCGATTCCAATCGAATCACTAAATAAGATTGGTCGTCATACGGGCGATTAAAACAACAATTATCCAAGTATATCCGGTATTTCATAGAAACAAATGATTCAGACTGCAAAATTAGATAAAAAATCCCGAGATATGCAAGCGTATGAATAAAAAGTCAAGACCAGGCATCCTTTTCGGGCATACAGCCTACCGTACTCGAAGTACAAATTGCTACCTTTGTAGCGTGATAAACTAATTGTTAAACAACTAATTAAGTATGCTTATGGACAGATGTTGTGGTCTTGACGTGCACAAAGATAGTGTATTTTTGTGTATGTTGGACGAAAATGGTAAAATTTTTTTAGAAAAGCGTTACGGCA
>BNTT01000151.1 GCA_025996815.1 Bacteroidia bacterium | reverse complement strand
AATGTATATTCGGTATCCTTGAAAGGTATCTTGATAACAAGCACACCATCCACTAACGAACACGGGAGCGGATGGTGTGCTTGTTATCAAGATACCTTTCAAGGATACCGAATATACATTCTCTAAGAAAGGAAAAGGAAAAGAGAAAAGCAAAGACAGCGTTACTCCGGTAGTTTCCGAATCGAATACAGAAAAAAAAGAATCTGTAGTTGCAGAAACGGAAAAAGTAGAAGAGGTGGTACCGATTGAGGTAGAAGATGTTGCTGATAGCGATGCAGAAGGAGCGCAAACATACGTCATCAAAAACAAAACATATTTTTATGAAGTAAGTAGACCCGATGTATGTAATAAAACTAAAGCCTATTTAGTTCCGGGCGATGTTGTTACGATAGACCCTGACCCTGATTTGCGCATATTTGGGTATGTACAAGCTACCTATACAAATGCAAAAGGAAAAGTGACAGAAGGTTGGATAGATCCGGAGGACGTAAATGGATTAGAATAATTTAAATCTTTAATATCAATTGTCTTGCGGCGATGACTCGACAGTCGTGAAGAAGGTTGTTGTGAAGCAATAAATAACAGACCGGCAAGGGATTGCGAGTCAAGCCCGCAATGACGGCACAAACAAACCGCCCACAGCATTCTGCGGGCGGTTTGGCTTTTCCCAATATGCTATATAACTAACTACTTCCTATCTAATAGTTTATCGCCACAGCCACGCCTTCGGGGCTATTTTCAAATTTCGCCAAGTAAGTGTGCGAGGCTTCGTCCCAAGTATTGCTGTCCTGAGAGATGTTGCTGTTGCCTGTGGCGGTTATTTTCACTTCTTTCGGCTGCTGCGGCAGGTAGATGCGCATAACATTGTATGTGCCGATGGGTCCCTTTGCTACAAAAGAATAACTCCCTTTCTTGCTTGCTTCCTGATAGATGCGAGCACCGCCGCACACGACTGTTGGCTTGCTCTTGTCTTTGATTTGGGACAGGTTGTAGAGATATGCCTGCTCGCCGGGGTTGATTGTTTTTGTTTGCAGCACGGGCAAGGTGGGGTCGAAGAGGTCGATGAAACTGCCGGTTAGCACCAGCGGCTCTGCCGACACGCTCTCGTCCATCACGGCGGCGATGATGTAGTTGCCGCGTTCGAGGTAGAGGCTGTTCTTCGTTTCCAGCGTGCCTGCGAAGGCTTTTTGCACGGTGGCGAAGTAGGCGGCATCGTTGTTTGGCTTCATCACGAAGTCTTTCGGCTCTTCGCGGAGCACATATACGGTGCCTTTGCCCACAGGATAAGTGCCCGTTTGCGGTGCCGGAGTCAATCCTAACTGTTCAAAGAGGTGTTCGGAGGGTGCCTTGTAGTGGTTATCACCGGTGTTCCACCAGTCCATCACCAATTGGTAGGGGTCGTTGTCTTTGCCGGTGTAGAGTAGCGCGCCGCCGTCCTTCACCCATTGGGCGATATACTGATGACCGGCAGGGTCTAAGGGTTTCATATTTGAATACGACATCACCAGCACTTTCAGGTCTTTCCATGTATCGGGGAAGCCGGTATTTTCGATATGCACGATGCTGACCGGAATGCCGCGCTTGAGCAGGGGCAATGTTTGTCCGTAGAAATGGGAGAACTGCACGTCTTCATAGCCCTTGTGGTTGGGATAACGCTGAAACATCATAGAGTTTGCCATCAACACGCCGATGCCCTGCGAGCCGCTCACCTTATTGTCCGACAGGGGTATATCGTTCAGCGAATTGACCATCACCTGCAATTGTGCGGAGTAGAAACGGGGAATAGTGGTCCTTTCTTCGCAGGTAGCGCAAGTCTTATGCGCACTCTCGTAAACCCTGTCGGGCCAGGGCATCACCTCATAGTCGGCAATCTGTGGATAGAGCAGTTGCGCGGTGAAAGTCGCTTCGTAATTCGTTTTATAGTCTTCCCAGTCTATATCCCCGTCTTCAATCGGGTCGGTGAGGAAGAAGGTCTTGCGACCCGTCGGGCGCGTCATCGACTCCATTGAGCCGTATTCGAGGAAAGCGTTTTCAAACACGCGCTCTTTTTCCAAACCATTGTAGAAAGTGGTTTCGCGCGCCGTTCCCGTCCACACTTGGGCGATATAGCCGTCCACGTAGGGCGACGATGCCAGACTTGCTTCGGGGCTAATGATGTTCCACTGCGAATAGTTGACCAGCGAGTGGGTGGGCACATAACAGCGCACGTCCATCCCCTTCGTTTTGCCGTACTCTTTGGCATACTTAAACACCTCATTCAAGGCGCGGAAATACAGTTGGTACTTCAGTTTATTAGACAAATAGGTATTCTCAATCGAGAGTGCCTGGTCGCGCCAAGGGAAACCGTAATAGTCCTGCCATTCCCGCTTGAAACCATCGCTGTAACCGGATTTTGCCCAAAACTCAGGTTCTTCCAAATAGATGGCATCCACGCCGGCATCAATGACGGGGGCAATAATCCTTTCCTGAAAGAACTTGACATAGTTCAAACTCGGCACCACATAAGGACCATAACGCCATCCGTGGGTGATAGAGTCGCCTTCTTCGGATATTTGTCCTTCGTCCAAATGCTCTTTGCCGTCCCACTCTCCGCTAAAATACGCTTCGCAGCCTCCCCAGGCGATGCCGGTCATAAAATGGGTGGTGTAGCCGCGGTCGCTCCACGACTTCAGGCGGTCGGCAAAAGATTTCTCATTGCCAAAGCCATATACAATGGCTATATCGGGTCGTGCGTCCTGCGTGGGTCGCCATTCGGTTGATACTTGAAAAGCAGTTTTCTCTTTCGCTGCTTCCTTCGTCTGTCGGGCGCAACTTGCCGCGCCGAGCAGCAATGCCGCACCTGCACACACTGCCACTGTTTTTTGATTCTTCATAATATATATATTTTAATTTTTATAACTGCAAACATAATCACAATTTTAACTTTTCATTCCGCTTTTCGGTCGCACATTTTCTCTAATTTGCCAAGTTGGGTGTATATTTCAGGCAATTTGGGGAAGATTACGCTTGAACGGAGAAAATTGTTTACGTCGATTGCCGGACTGCCTATGATTCGGCGACCGTCTTTGACGTTGCTGATGATGCCCGATTGTGCGCCAACGCTCACGTTGTCGCCTATTTTGATGTGTCCGCCGAAGCCGGCTTGTCCGCCGGCGACACAGTTTTTGCCGATTTTTGTGGAGCCGGCAATGCCTGTTTGCGCCGCCAAGCCGGTGTTTTCGCCGATTTCCACATTGTGCGCCACGTGCACCAGATTGTCTAACTTCACGCCCTTGTGGAGGATGGTCGAACCCATTACAGCGCGGTCTATCGCGGTGTTTGCGCCGATTTCAACATTATCTTCAATCACGACATTGCCCAATTGCGGAATTTTTTTGAACTCCTCACCCTCTTTCGCAAAGCCAAACCCGTCGGAGCCGACAACGGCACCCGCGTGAATGATGCAATCGTTGCCAACGACGCAGCCTTCATAGATTTTCACACCTGCATAAATTGTTGTGTTTGAGCCGATTGACACATTGTCGCCAATATAGGAATTGGGATAGACGGCAACATTTTCGCCAAGTTTGACATTCTCGCCGAGGTAGGCAAATGCGCCGATATAAACGCCCTCACCCACTGTCGTCGAGGGATGGACGAACGACGGTTGCTCGATGCCGCACTTGCGAGGCTTCACCTGATTGACTATATCCAACAGTTGCGCCAAAGCGGAATAGGCATTGGGCACGCGGACGAGCGTCAGCGTTTTCGGCACGGCTTTTTCGAGCACAAAATCGCGGTTAATCAGAACGATACTCGCCTGATTATCATAAAGATAGGAGGCATATTTAGGATTAGCCAGAAATGTGATGGTACCCGGCTTCCCCTCCTCAATTTTTGAAAAATTGCTGACCATTGCCTCGGCGTTTCCCTCAACTTCACCGGCAAGAATTTGTGCTATTTGTTGTGCGCTAAACTCCATGATAATCGCTATAATGAAAATTAACGCAAAGGTCGGCATTTTTTTTGACGTATGCAAGGATTTTTTGATTTATTTTCACATTTTTTTTGCAATTAAGGCTCTGTTACGCCTACGGCGTTCATAGAGAATTTTAGATATATTCGTTTCTCAGTGCAAGTATGGCAGGAAAATTACTTATCTGCTCGGCGAATTGTACAATTCGTCTTTATCCATATATTTTTATTCCTTGTGTTTTGCAATTTATTTTTGCATTCGGGGGAATGTCCGAGCGTAGCAAAGATGTGCCCTTCATGCGTCACTGCTGTTTCACAAAATCAATCTTTTGCAGAGATGGAACACGAAAAGACATGGTTGTGTTTCCTTGATAATTTGTTATAGCAAAATCGCCTAATGTTATTATATTCATCCCAAGTAACATACCTACACTATTGTCGTTAGATAATTCATCGCATTCTGTAACAGAAGTTTGCAAAGTGATATTTTTGTTATCAAGCGTTATTCTTACAAAATATTCATTAACATCTCTGACTCCGTGTACGCCTCGCACTTTTGCTTTTCCGATGGGTATCAATCCCAAAACGGATGCGGCGGATTTAGTAACAACAGAGCTTGTTGCCCCTGTGTCCCAAATTCCCTGACTTGAAATAGTGCTGTTTGAAGCAACATTCGTAATTTCCACAGACGTAATAATGCAGTTGGCAATATCTGTGTTGTTTTTGGTTAGTGCGTGTACTTGGTTGTTCGTTTGTTTTTGCATGATTTAATGAAAAATTACTCGTGAATGAAATTTTCGAGTGTAGGCATCATCGCCCTCTGTACATTTTTGTATCAAAAACGTTCCAAGCTCATGCTTTTTTACGGATTCAAAATAAGCCTGTTCGGTGCTGTCATAATCGCCGACAACTTTATTGTCGACAATCACAAGAAAACGATTGTTGTATTTCTGCAACAATTCGTCTTGATTTTCAAGATAATATGTAAATTCTTTGTCAAGCATAAAATTTAGTCGTTGTTATTTGGATGCAAAGGTACTACAAATAATTGATATTTGCAAATTATTTTGTCAATTCAAACAATAATTGTATCTTTGTATCGGTTTTATGGCGGCTGAATAAAATTGCAGTTGTTTAGCTGATATAACGACTGATTGATTATGCGATACCACGCGGGTTTATCAGTCGTTTTCTATTGCGGTTCCGCCGGCAAAGTTACGCATAACTTCCACCGACGCTCAGCAACTCAAAGCCCTCTGATTTGAATGAATTTGCCTGCCGTTCATCAAAAGTAATAGCTTGGTCGGCACCACACACTTGAGCGGCAACAATATGAATAGCATCAAGGCTTCTAAGGTATCCAATGGGACCATTTACTCCGATAGCCCCAGCCCGCTTGTAAGCGCATCATTGAAAAAATGGGCGATAGCATCCGAACCGCTTTCATTCAAAAAAGGTTTGACTATGGCTGATGAATCTACATAAATTATCATCTATCACCTCGTAAATCGTTCATAACTTCCTGCAAAGATTGCTTAACATCAACCTTTGGCAAACTTGTAAAGTCTAACCTTCGCCTCCGAGTGACACTACTGACACTTGGTGACGTGCCAAACACTTCATGTGAACGCATAAGCACAATAATATCGTATAAAAACCTAATCTGCTCCGGTGAGCGCACTTTTTTCACTTCCTCCAACAAATTTTCATTGCTCACGAGCGTTTTTTTTAATGTCCTTGTTTCCATATCACTTGTTATTTTTCACGCAAAGGTACGACATCTTTTTTGTATTTGCAAACGTTTTGATAATTTTTTCAAAATTTGCCCTACTACCAAGAAACATTGTGTCTATTATGCAAGGCTGAAGTCTTGTTTTTATATCCAACGCAGGTACAGCAAAGGGTATGATATTTGGGTGAACCAGATTGCTTCACTTGTTAAGGATTAATGACGGTGGGGCGGTGGGCATTTGCGGAGTTTTTTATTTATCCTTTCTAAGTTCTGCAAGTGTCGCCCAACACGTATCTAATGCCTTTTGCGAATAAATACTTGTAAATGCTTTCGGGTTTTGTTTATATTGTTGTTCCATTTGCTCAAGATGCTTGTAGAGTGCATTAACGTTATTGGTATCCACATAATAATCTACTAACGCTAAATAAAGATAAGCATCCTCCGGAAAATCTTTTATTTCTTGTTCCAAAATGGCATAAGCCTCTTGTTTTCTGTTTACTCCCCACAGTGCTACGGCATAATCATATTGCAATCGTGGGTTGTCGCGATGCCTTAAATACGCCTTTTCAGCCCACACCACGGCCAATTCATTCAGTCCATTGTTTCTAAAAATGATTGATAGCATGGCCTCATTGTTAAATGATGTGCGTATGTATATCGAAGCCGGGTCAGTCCTAAATGCGTGTTGCACCCATTTAATTGAGGCATCGGTCTTATTTGTAAGCAGCCACATCGACGTGTGCAGGATGGAAAAACCTGCAATCATCAAAATGCCGTACTTGATATTTTTCACAAGTTTATTGTCATACAGCATCAACAGGAAACAGGCGTTGCTCAGATTATACACAACGGGGGCAAATGCAAAAATATCCCAATCCCCGGAGCCTCTGTCGGAATTAAACACAAACAGCAATCCAATAATGGACACCGATGCAATCTGAAAAAACCAAGCCGTGAGATTGTATTTTATTTTGAAAACAACGCTATACACCAGCAGCAGAAGCCATATAAAAAGCCCAATCCCGCCTCCCAGCAATTGTGAGTTCAAAAATTCCTTGCAATGCGCGATTGAAAACATAGTCATATAGACATCATCTTTCAAAGGGAGCACCGCCCGCAGAGAATCTGCAACTTGAAAAACCCGCCATCCCACAGCAGACAGCAAAAAAAGAGCCAATAATGCCAGAATGACCAGCGTGGTTTTTCTTCTAAAAAGGGGATATTGCCAAAGCACTTTGCTATAAAACAGGAAAATAAGCGAGGGAAGCATACAAACCAGCATCAAGTGAAGCCCAATTCCCAGCAGCAGCACCAATGTGGGTACAATGATATATGTTTTGTTTTTCAAATACAACAAACTTGTGAAAAGATACAGTTGAAGAAACAATATGGGCAAAGCATAAATTTCGAGATAGCCACAAAATTGCATCAAAATGGTTAAGGACAGCGTTGAGATTATGAACGCCGCCGTTTTTTTCAAAAAGGTATTGCCCAAAAGATTAGCCGTGCACAAAGAGAAGAAGATAAATAGGCATCCGGCAATGTCATCTATCAATCGGACGGTTTGGTAGGCTGTGAAATCAAAATGAGCATGAAGCCAAGCATACGAATAATTTCCCAATACCATGGTCAGATATTCTTGTTTTACGGTTGCCCCTTGCTCTATTTGCCCCACTCTAAAATCGGTATCGCCCAAAAACATATATTGGTATAGGCGTTTAGGTCGCCCCAATAATTTGCTACCTTTGTAGCATGGAAGAAAGGATAAAATTTATGGGAGTGAACTCAATCAATTTTTACAGACAGTTTCCAACGGATACAGATTGTTATC
>BNTT01000150.1 GCA_025996815.1 Bacteroidia bacterium | reverse complement strand
CATAAACGATGAATAGATATTGCAAAACGGTAGCATACCCTCTTTTGCCAATCCTGCCGAAAAAGTGACGGCGTGCCCTTCGGCAATGCCCACGTCGAAGGGCACGCCGTCACTTTTTCGGCAGGATTGGCAAAAGAGGGTATGCTACCGTTTTGCAATATCTATTCATCGTTTATGCAGCGGGCGTTGCCAATCTTTCAATTCGCCTTTGCCGCGTGGGTAGCGGATGACGAACACGCCCTGATGGGGTTGTGAGGCGGTGTACATCAGGTTGCGCAGGTCAATTTCATTCAGCGGCGAGGCTATCGTAACGTTGGGGATGCACCGCAGATAGGCTAAATCCAACGCGCCGTGGTGCGTGGCACCGTCTTCGCCCACCAAGCCGGCGCGGTCTAAGCAGAGCACCATATCCAACTGTTGCAACGCGGCATCGTGTATCAGATTGTCGTAAGCCCGCTGCATAAACGATGAATAGATATTGCAAAACGGTAGCATACCCTCTTTTGCCAATCCTGCCGAAAAAGTGACGGCGTGCCCTTCGGCAATGCCCACGTCGAAGGCTCTGTCGGGCATTTCGTGCATCATAAAAGTCATTGAACAGCCCGTGGGCATCGCCGGTGTGATGCCCACAATGCGGGGATTTTGCCGCGCCAACTCCACTAAGGTGTGTCCGAAAATATCCTGATATAACTGCGGCTCGTCGAGGGATTTTTTGATGATGCGTTCGCCCGTTTCGGGATTGAATTTGCCCGGCGCGTGCCAAATTGTGGCGTCGTTTTCAGCCGGCACGAAGCCTTTGCCCTTTTTCGTGAGGAGGTGCAGCAGTTTCGGACCGCGCATTTGTTGGATGTCCTGCAAAATTTTGACCAATTCTTTCACATTGTGCCCGTCCACCGGACCAAAATAGCGCACGTTGAAGCCCTCAAAGGCATTGTGCTGCTTGGTGAGCAGGGCTTTCAGGCTGTTGTTGAAGCGCAAAATGAAGCCTTTGCTTGATTCTTTGATAATGCCGTGCTTTTTGAAAAAGAGGTATAGTTTGTAGCGAATGGTGTTGTAAGTCTTTGACGTAGTGAGGTTTACGAGTGATTGGCTCAACCCGCCCACGGACTTGTCAATCGCCATATTGTTGTCGTTGAGGATGATGAGCAGGTCGTTGGGCTGCGACGACACGTTGTTGAGTCCCTCGAAAGCCAACCCGCCGGTCATGGAGCCGTCGCCGATGACGGCTACCACTTTGCGGTCTTCGCCTTTCAGGCGGGATGCCACCGCCATACCCAAAGCGGCTGATATAGAGTTGGATGCGTGCCCCGAAATGAAGGAATCGTACTCGCTTTCCTCAGGATTAGGGAAGCCGCCGATGCCGCCAAATTGGCGCAGGGTGTGAAACAGTTCGCGCCGACCGGTGAGGATTTTGTGTCCATACGCCTGATGTCCCACGTCCCACACGATGTGGTCGTAAGGGGTGTTGAACGCATAGTGCAACGCCACAGTCAGTTCCACACAGCCCAAACTGGAGCCAAAATGTCCCGGATTTTCCGACAACACCTCAATAATGTATTGTCGCAACTCGTGGCACACTTGCTCCAACTGCCCCTGCTCTAATTGCCGCAAATCGTGTGGCGAATTGATGCTTTCCAACAATGCTGTTGTGTTCACTTAAAAACAAATGCCGTTTTTGAATAAAACTTCTCTCCCGCCTTCAGAACCGTTGTCGGGTATGTCGGTTGGTGGATGCTGTCGGGATAATGCTGCGTTTCCAAGCAGAACGCCGACCGCTTGGGATAGGTGTGCCCATTTTTGCCGGTGAAACTGCCGTTCAGCCAATTACCCGTGTAGAGTTGCACGCCCGGCTCGGTGGAATACACCTCCATTGTGATGCCCGTCTTCGGCGAATTTGCTTTTGCCACAAAAGCGTATTCGTCTGATTTTGACTTGTTTATGATATAATTGTGGTCGTAGCCAACGCCCCAAATCAGTTGTTGATTGTCATCGTTGATGCGCTCGCCAATCGTGTACGCCGAGCGAAAATCAAATGGCGTGCCTTCCACCTTTTCGGGTTTGCTCAACGGAATAGCCACGTCATTCGTTGGCAAATACGTGTCTGCATTGATTTGCAGCGTCTGGTCGCCCACGTAGGGGTCGCCCTCGCCCGACAGGTTGAAATAACTGTGGTTGGTGAGGTTTAAAATCGTCGTTTTGTCCGTTGTGGCATTGTAAACAATCTCTACGGCATTATTATTGGTCAGTTGGTAGGTAACTGTTACTTTCAGATTGCCCGGATAGCCCTCTTCGCCGTCTTTGGCGAGGTAAGCCAATTCAAGTGTCTGATTGTCAATCTGTTTGGCATCCCACACGACCGAATTGAAGCCCTTGATGCCGCCGTGCAGCGCATTCGGTCCGTTATTGACCGCCAAGGTGTAGTCTTTGCCCTCCAACGTGAATTTCCCGTTGGCAATGCGGTTCGCCACGCGCCCGCAAATCGCGCCGAAATATGGCTCATTGTTGTCCATATAGTCGTCAAGGTTATTTTTCCCCAACACCACATCAACCAATTTGCCGTTTTTGTCGGGCACATAGATGGATACGATTTTTCCACCCCAATTCGTAACTTCCACTTTCGCCCCGCCGGCATTGCTCAGCGTATATAAACGCACGGGCTTGCCATCCACTGTTTTTTCAAAATCTGTTGCTTTCATTATATTGCTATTTTAATAATTATTTTCCTCAACGCCCCTGTCCCCACACAAGGTGCGTGCGCATCTTCCGGAAAAAAGATGCAGAATTGCTCCGGCTGGAGCGTGAAATACGTGGTGGGGGTGTCGTCATAATACATTATATCTTTCTCTGTATCAAATGGTTTCAACACCGTGGTGCATTGGTCGCGGGCTTTCCAGCCGTAACTTTCTGCCGCCGAGATGGGCACTTGAATGTCCACATACTTGCGGTGCACTTCCAATTTGGCATCGCCCTTGGCTTTCAGTTGGGTGTCGCTGACATTTATAAACAAGGCATCAGGCTCCAACACCGTTTTGCAGGCTTCTAACTCCGCGAAATTTGCCGATTTAATCCAATCGAACGCCTTTTTGAATCGTGGATTCAGCTGCTCATAGCGCGCCGAGTCCTTTAATGTTCCGAGTATCATACGTTTTTTGTTTTTTTAGTCATTATACGTTGGCAAGTCCGAATAATCTTTGCTGTAGCGCAAGTGTTGTTCGGCATAACCTTCTGTGTAACTTACCTTTACGTCTGTGATGTTGCCGTCTTTATCCTTCACCGCTTCATAAACGGGGTTTACAAAACCCTTGTAGGGGGCGATGTTCAACTTTTTGTAGCGGGCGAGCACCTCTGCGTGCAGCGTGGGGTCAACTTTCACGGCGTAGGTTTCCACCAAATTTTGGGCGGCTTTGAAGTCGCCGGTCGATTTCACGCGCTGCACTTCTGCCAGGAGTTGTCCAAACAGGTCGCGTAATTTCGTGTAATCGTGGATGACGACCACCGTTTTGCCATTCTCCTGCGCCAATTCTACCACATTTTCGGCTTTGCCGTGCTCTAATGCCCAATGGGCAATCAGCGCGCGGTTGCGCATGTGGGCTTCCTCGATGCTTTTGCCCTCTTCGATGCGCGAGAGTTGGGTCATCAAGCCGTTCATCATATATTTGTAATATTCGGCTTTGTAGGCATCCTGATTGGGCAATAAGCCCAATTCCACCACTTTGGGGTCGGCGATGTAGTAGAGGGCGAAGAGGTCGGCGCGCGATTCTTCCCACGTGGAGCCGTAGATTTTCAGGGCATCGGGGTCAACGCCCGGCAGGAGTTGTCCAGAGGCGTGTCCGAGGCATTCGTGCATCGACGTGTGGAGGTTGTCGGTCACGGAGCCATATTCGCGCATCAATTCCTTTTCTTTGGGGCAGCACACAAATTCGTCGGCGAAGCCACTGCCTGCCGCCGCCTTGTCGTAGGCATCGGTGATGTTGGTGACGGTAACGGATTTGGAGCCGTATTCTTTGCGTATCCAGTTGGAATTGGGCAAGTTAATGCCGATGGGCGTGGTGGGGAAGCAGTCGCCGCCCAAAATGGCTGCCGTGATGGCTTTGGCGGAGATGCCTTTCACTTTTTCTTTCTTAAACTGCTGTGCCACAGGCGAATGGTCTTCAAACCATTGGGCGTTTTCGCTCAGGATTTTCACCGATTTGGTCAAGCGAATATCCTTGAAATTGACCATCGCTTCCCAACTTGCTTTGATGCCCAAAGCATCGCCGTAAGACTCTGTGAAGCCGTTTACATAGTCCACCAGCGACTCGGTGTCTTGCACCCAGGCAATCGCATATTCGTCATACGTTTTCAACGAGCCGGTGTTGTAAAACGCTATCAATGCGGCAGTTGCCCGTTTTTGCGCCTCATTTTCAGCGTATTTTTGCGCCTCATTCAGCCAATACACCACCTTTTCGAGGGCGGCAGAATAAAGCCCGCCCACCTTATATACTTCCTCAACAAGTTTGCCGTCTTTTTTCACCAATCGGCTGTTCAATCCGTAGGCAACGGGCGACAGGTCTTTCGGGTTTTTCAGCGCGTTGTAGTATGCTTCGACCTCCTTTTCGGTTACGCCGTCGCCGTAATAATTGTTAGCCGAAGCCACAATCACGTCCACGTTGGGGTCTTGATTCACCTTTTTTGTCATCACGCCGGGGTCGAACATCACCGGCAGGATTTCCGCCAAAAAGTCATCGACAGATTGCCCCGAGCGGGTAGGGAGGAGGGCAGGGTTTATGTCGCACACGGCATTCGTGAAGAACTGTTCCGAAAATTCGGGCAAGAATTTTTCCTCGCCATAGTGGTGGTGAATTCCGTTTGAAAACCACACGCGCTTGGTGTAAACCTCAAACGCCTTGTAGTCATCGGTCGCCGTGTCGCCCTTATAATTGGCATAAATCGCCTCCAAAGTGCGGCGAATAGCCAAATTGTAGCGATTATTCTGGTCAAACAAAATGTCGCGCCCATACAGAGCCGCCTCTTGCAGGCAGTAGATATACGCCTTCTGCTGAGCCGAAAGGCTGTCCCAATCCGTCACTTGATAGCGTAGAACGCCCAAATCGGCAAATTTCTCCACATTGTAATCAAACTCTGCCCGTTCTCTCTCTTTGTCGCAACATCCTGCGCACAATGCCCCTGTTGTCATCATCATCAAAAAAATCTTTTTCATTGCATTTATAATTTTTTATTTATGCCGCAAAGGTACAATTTTTTTTCAAATTTTCGCAAAAATGCGTCGAAATCAAAAAATAAATTGTAAATTTGCACCATTCCAAGCAAAAAAAAATATAAAGAATGGTAAAACAAAACAACACTTTCGAGCAGTCCCTCACAAAAAAGAAATGGGATATTGCTGACGTACAAGCACCGGATAATATAGTTGATAATCAATTATATACGGATGTTTGTGTTCTGATAGAAAATGCGCGCCAAATGGTTGCCACAACCGTTAATGCCGAAGTCTGCATCATGAATTGGCAAATTGGCAAACGCATTAAAGAGGATGTGCTCTTTAATCAGCGGGCGGAATATGGCAAACAAGTAGTCAAACAACTCGCTGAAAAACTGACTGACAGATACGGCAAAGGGTGGAGTGACCGAAAACTTTTACATTGTGTACGCAGTGCGTACACTTTTTCAGAAGAAGAAATTGTATCCGCAGTGCGGATACAATTTACATGGACACATCTTCGTTCCATAATAGATTTGAAATTGGGAAAATTCAAGCCGGAATATGAAGGGCAAATGTTGCTTTATCTCAGGTATTTGAATAAAAACGAGCGTAGAGCGGGCGAGGAGTCGCCGATAGGGCTTATTCTGTGCTCCGAAGGTAACACCGAGCAGAACAAAATCATAATTCATAATTAACAATATGAACGAAAAAATAAACATCCGCTTCCCGGCAGAATGGGAACCGCAAAGTGCGGTGATGCTGACATGGCCCCACGAGAGCACCGATTGGGCTCCGATTTTGAACGAGGTAGTCCCCTGTTTCGTGGCGATTGCTACGGAAATTCTCAAGCGGGAGAAGTTAATTATTGTTTGCCGGTCGATTGAGGCGGTGAAGGCGCAGTTGGGCGCGGTGGATTATTCAAAAATCACTTTCCGCGAAATCCCCTCCAACGACACGTGGGCGCGTGACCACGCACCAATCACGACATTTTCCAAGCGCAAAGCCCACCTGTTGGACTTCGGATTCAATGGTTGGGGATTGAAATTCCCGTCCAACCTCGACAATCAAATTACGCAGACATTGTATAAAAGTGGTGCGCTTGACAAGTCGTTGGACTACCACAACTTACGCACCTACATCCTCGAAGGCGGCAGCATCGAAAGCGATGGTCTTGGCACCATCCTCACCACATCGGAATGTCTGTTTGCGCCCAACCGCAACGAATTTGCGAACAAGGAGGAGGTTGAAACTTTTTTTGCCGAAGTGTTTGGCACAGAGCGCGTTCTGTGGCTCGACCACGGCGGATTGGCGGGCGACGACACCGACAGCCACATCGACACCCTCGCCCGTTTTTGCAATGCCGACACCATCGCCTACGTGTCGGGAATGGAACAGATGGAAGCGCAGTTGAAAACATTCAAAACAGCCACGGGACAGCCCTACAGCTTGGTGGCGTTGCCCATGGCAGAAGCCGTGCACGACAACGCGGGCAATCAATTGCCCGCCACGTATGCCAATTTCCTCATCATCAATGGCGCGGTGCTGATGCCAACGTATGGCTCGAATTTAGACGAAACAGCAAAAGCGGCTTTGCAAGCCGCTTTCCCCAATCGCGAAATCGTCGGAATCAACTGCCTGCCGCTCATCAAGCAGCACGGTAGCCTTCATTGTGTGACGATGCAGTTCCCGAAATTATAACTTCACTTCGCTGTATTTCAACCCAAATGCCTCTGCAACCGCAGGGAAGGTTACTTTTCCTTTCACAACGTTTAAGCCGGCTTTCAAATCCGGACACTTGGCGCAGGCTTTTTCCCAGCCTAAATCTGCCAGCAGGATGGCGTAGGGGAGGGTTGCGTTGGTCAGTGCCAGCGTGGAGGTCATTGGGACGGCTCCCGGGATGTTGGCTACGCAGTAGTGGAGCACGCCATCGACGGTGTAAATCGGCTCGGTGTGGGTGGTGGGATGCGAGGTCTCAAAGCAACCGCCTTGGTCAATCGCTACGTCCACCAGCACCGTGCCCGGCGGGATGAGTTTCAGCATCGCCTTGGTGATGAGGTGCGGGGCTTTTGCGCCCGGAATCAGCACCGCGCCGACAATCAAATCCATCGTCGGCAGGATTTGCTCGATGTTGTATTGGCTCGACATCATCGTATCGACGTTGGCGGGCATTATTTCGCTCAGATAGCGCAGGCGGGGCAGCGAAATGTCCATAATCGTGACGTGTGCGCCCGAGCCGGCAGCCATCAGCGCGGCGTGTGTGCCCACGATGCCGCCGCCCAATACCAGCACATTCGCCGGTTTCACGCCCGGAACACCGCCCAGAAG
>BNTT01000149.1 GCA_025996815.1 Bacteroidia bacterium | reverse complement strand
TTCACATTATGAACATACAAGGCTGGCTAAGAGGAATTCATCATCATTGTACCAAAGAAAGATTGCAGGGTTATCTTGATGAATACCATTATCGGTACAATAGAAGGGCTTTTATGGGGTCAATCTTTGATTTGACCATTAAAAGAATGGTCTTTCATGAGCCTATAAGATTGAAATATAATGCATTAACAAGGGCGACCTAAGCGCCTATACCAAAAAATGAAACATTCAATCTAAAAAAGGGAAATTTGTCGTGCACCCAAGCAAACCCACAACTTGGGATATTGAAAAAAGTTGTATCTTTGCACCCAAAGAAAACATTAAAAAGCAATGGATAAAGTGCACGGTATTGATTTGAACATCGCCAATTGGCAGCAATTGTTGGATACGTTTTTGACGGATGCCTTTAATATAGGGTTTAAAATTATTGTTTGTATCATTCTCTATATTGTTGGGCGCAAACTGATTAAGTGGCTCGACCAGGTGATGAAGAGGTTGATGTTGGCGCGCAGTTTAGACCTTTCGGTGTCCTCTTTTTTGCGCAGTTTGGTTAATGTGTTGCTGACGGTGGCGATGCTGATGGCGATAATCAACTTTTTGGGCATCAACACCACCTCGTTTGTGGCTTTGCTGGCGTCGTTTGGCGTTGCGGCGGGTATGGCGATGAGCGGCACGCTTCAAAACTTGGCGGGCGGCGTGATGATTTTGCTGTTTCGCCCGTATGACGTGGGCGATTATATTCTGGCGCAGGGTTTTGAGGGCACGGTCAAAGCCATTCAGATATTTAACACGGTGATTGTTACGGGCGACAATCGCACGGTGTTTATCCCCAACGGCATTTTGAGTGCCAACACGATTGTGAATTTCAATAATCAGAAAAATCGCCGTGTCGAGTGGGTCGTTGGCGTGGATTATGGCACCGACTACGATAGCGCAAAGGCGGTTGTGCAGCGTATTTTGGACGAAGACAGGCGCATTTTGCGCGAGCCGGCATCATTCATTGCCGTCAAACAGTTGAACGACAGCTCGGTGGACATCCTAATCCGCGCGTGGGTGCTCAAAGAGGACTATTGGGACGTGCATTATCACATCAACGAGCAGGTTTATAAGGCGTTTGCGGCGCACAATATCTCCATTCCATTCCCGCAAATGACGGTGCATTTGGCTGATAAATAAGAAATTGAAAAAAAAATAAAAAAAAATGCAAAAAAATTTGGAGAATAAAAAAAATAGTTGTACCTTTGCGCCTAATTTCAAAGTGAAAGGAAATAATAATAACAGTTCTAATAAAAATATGTGTATGAAAAAGAAATTTTCTTCGGTTTTAACGATGGCTACAATGGCTGTGGTTGGCTTTTCGTCTTGTGCTAGTTTGAAGCCCTTAGCTTCGGAGAACATTGAGGCGAAACCGCAACCCCTGGAATTGGTTGGAGGCAAAGTGCCTGCGACAATTAACGTAACATTTCCTGCGAAGTGGTTCATCAAAAATGCAACGGTAGAGGTAACTCCCGTTCTGCGCTATGAAGGCGGCGAAGCCGCAGGTACTCCTTACACATTCCAAGGCGAAAGCGTCACGGGAAATGGTAAGGTAATCTCTCAGAATGGTGGCAACGAAGTGTTGTCAGCATCTTTTGACTATGTTCCTGCCATGCAGAAATCAGATTTGTATCTGACTTTCAACGCAAAAAAAGGCTCGAAACCAGTTGCCCTTCCTGACATTAAGATTGGCGACGGCGTGCTGTCGCTCGCAGCCTTGGCAAATGCAAAGTCGGAAACGCCGGCAATCGCTGCCGACAAGTTCCTGCGCGAACAGACAGCGGCTCACGATGCCGACCTGTTGTTCGCCATCCAACAAGCGGAATTGCGTGCAAGCGAATTGAAAAAAGCAGGTCTTGCCGATTGGAACAAAACAGTGAAGAGCGCAGAAGCGGCTCCCAATCAGTCGGTTGACATCGAAATTTCGGCGTATGCTTCTCCCGACGGTGGCTACAAGTTGAACGAAACATTGGCTGCAAGACGCGAAGGCAACACGAAAAAATATGTGACTGCCGAATTGAAAAAGAACAAAGTGAAGGCTCCTGTCAATGCGAAATATACCGCACAAGACTGGGAAGGTTTCAAACAGTTGGTTGAAAAATCAAACCTTCAAGATAAAGACTTGATTCTGCGCGTCTTGTCGATGTATTCAGACACCGAACAACGCGAACGCGAAATCAAAAACATCTCAACGATTTATTCTACTTTGGCTGACGAAATTTTGCCTCAGTTGCGTCGTTCACGTTTGACTGCCAATGTCAAAACTATCGGCAAAACGGACGCTGAAATCTCTTCATTGGCAGCGTCTAACCCAAGCGCGTTGAACGTTGAAGAATTGCTTTATGCTGCCACGTTGAAATCAACGCCTGCCGAAAAAGCAACTATCTACAAAAAGGTCGTTGAATTGTTTCCCAACGAAGCCCGCGGCTACAACAACTTGGGTGTAGCAGAATACTCTCAGGGCAATGTTGCTGCCGCAGAAGCACAGTTCAAAAAAGCCGCCAACATCAACAGCAGTTTGCCGGAAGTGAACCTGAACTTGGGCTATGTAGCCCTTGTGAATGGCAACCGCGCTCAGGCAGACCAATACATCTCCAAAGCATCCGGCGCAAAAGGATTGGGCAACGCTCAAGGCTTGCTGGCTATCTTGGATGGCAACTACGCTAAGGCGACACAATCGTATGGAAGCACCACAAGCAACAATGCTGCAGTGGCTCAAATTCTTGCAAAAGATTACAGCAAAGCATCCACCACATTGAATGCAGTGGCTAAGCCGGACGCTACCACAGACTATTTGAAAGCAGTCGTAGGCGCGCGCACCAACACTGTGAATCAGGTAACAACAAACCTGAAAAGTGCAGTTGCCAAAGACTCGTCACTTGCCAACAAGGCATTTAACGACCCCGAATTTGCAAAATATCTGAAAGACGCAGGTTTCTTGCAAGCAATTGGAAAATAATTTTTGAAATAGAGTAGTTTTCTAAAAGGAAAAAGTCCGCGCACAGCGGGCTTTTTTCTTTTCATACCATTTTCGCCTCCTGCCAAAAAGTTTCCATTTCGGCGAGGGTCAGGTCTTTCAGGGATTTGCCTTGCGCTTTGGCTTGCTGCTCAATGTGATTGAAGCGGGTGATGAACTTCTGATTAGTGCGTTCAAGGGCATTGTCGGGATTGATTTTGTAGAGGCGGGCGGCGTTGATGAGGCTGAAAAAGAGGTCGCCAAACTCGGCTTCCATCTTGTCGGCATCCATCGCGGCGATTTCGGCTTGAAGTTCGCCAAGTTCTTCGCTCACTTTTGCCCAAACATCCTCTTTCTGCTCCCAATCGAAGCCCGCGTTGCGGGCTTTGTCCTGAATGCGGTGTGCCTTCGGCACACTCGGCAAGCCAGCGGGCACGCCCACCAAGACGGTTCGGTTGCCGCCCTTCTCTTTCAGTTTGATTTGCTCCCAATTTTGCGACACCTCTCCCGCAGTGTCTGCCTGAACATCGCCATAAATATGCGGATGCCGAAACATCAGCTTGTCGCACAGCGCATTACACACATCGGCAATGTCGAACTGTCCCTTCTCCGAAGCAATCTTGGAATAGAAAATAATGTGCAGCAACACATCGCCCAACTCCTTTTTAATCTCCGGAAAATCATCTTTGATGATGGCTTCGCAGAGTTCGTAAGTCTCCTCAATCGTGTTGGTGCGCAGGCTCTCATTGGTCTGCTTCCTGTCCCACGGGCATTTTTCCCGCAGCTCGTCCATCGTGTCGAGCAATCGCCCGAAGGCTTGCAACTTTTGTTCTTTCGTGTTCATATCGGCACCTCTTAAATGATGCCTTGCGCCATCATCGCGCGAGCCACTTTCATAAAGCCTGCTATGTTGGCGCCTTTCACGTAATTGACATAGCCGTTGGGCTGTTTGCCGTATTTTACGCACTGCGCGTGGATGTCGTTCATTATTTGGTGCAGTTTGGCATCCACCTCGTCGGTTGTCCAGGAGATATGCATCGCGTTTTGGGTCATTTCCAAGCCTGACGTAGCCACACCGCCTGCATTGACCGCTTTGCCGGGACCAAACAGGATGCCTTTTTCGATGAAGAAATCGACCGCTTCGTTGGTGCAACCCATATTGGATATTTCGCCGACACACGTTACGCCATTGGCAGCCAATGTTTTAGCATCTTCCAAATTCAATTCATTTTGAATTGCGCAGGGAAGGGCAATATCCACTTTTTGTTGCCAGGGCTTTTTGTCTGCAAAAAACTCTACGCCGTACTTTTTGGCATAAGGAGCCACGATGTCGTCGCCGGAGTCGCGAAGTTCGAGCATATACTCGATTTTCTCGCCTGAAATGCCGTTCGGGTCATATATATAGCCGTCGGGACCGGAAATCGTAACCACTTTGCCGCCCAATTCGCCCGCTTTCAAAGCGGCACCCCAAGCCACGTTGCCGAAGCCGGAAATCGCAATGGTTTTGCCCTTGATGTCTAATCCCTTGATTTTCAGCATATTCTCTACGAAGTAGATACCGCCAAATCCGGTGGCTTCGGGGCGAATCAGTGAGCCGCCAAATTCCAAGCCCTTGCCGGTGAAAGTGCCGGTGTGTTCGCCCGCCAATTTTTTGTACATACCATAGATATAGCCGATTTCGCGACCACCCACGCCGATGTCGCCGGCGGGAACATCGGTGTCGGGACCGATATGTTTCCACAATTCCAAGACGAAAGCCTGACAGAAACGCATAATTTCGGCATTGGATTTGCCCTTCGGCGAGAAATCCGAACCGCCTTTGCCGCCGCCCATAGGCAGGGTTGTGAGGGCATTTTTGAACGTCTGCTCAAAGCCCAAAAATTTCAGCGTCGATAGCGTAACCGAAGCGTGGAAGCGCAAACCGCCCTTGTAGGGTCCAATTGCGTTGTTGAACTGCACGCGGTAGCCCAAATTGACCTGCACATTGCCGGCATCGTCCACCCAAGGCACGCGAAACGAGAAAATACGGTCAGGCTCCACCAATCGCTCGATGAGCTTAACCTTTTCAAACTCAGGGTGTTGATTATACACCCCCTCAATCGAATGAAGCACTTCCCCAACGGCTTGCAGGTATTCCTTCTCGCCCGGGTGCTTCGCTTCCAAAGCCTGTAAAATGACTTCTGTCTTCATAAAATGTATTTTTTAAGAATTACCGACTGCAAAGGTAATATTTTTTTTGCACTTAGAAGTTGAATTCACCCATTTTATCACGACATTTATCACGACATTTATCACGACATTTATCACGACATTTAAAGTATCATCCATTTACCCTCTTTTCGAGAGCCTTCTCTTTCTATAATCTTTTCGTCGACCAATTTGCCTATTACCCTGTCTATTGTCCGTGGGTTCAGAGAAAGGTTTTGAGCCATTTCGGGTATTGTAATTCTGGGATTTACTTCTATCAATTCCAATACTTCATCGGCATGTTTAATTGTGGCATTGATTTCCCCTAAATCACGGGCGAGATAAGCCCCTTTCTTTTCATAACGGACAGTTAATTTGAACACATCGTCTTCTTCCATAATTGGCAAGGCGGTTTTATCTTTTACATACAATGGACAATAATGAAACATTTTTCTTACTCCGGAACCTAAATCCTCTACCCAGTTCAATTGCCTGAAAAAAGCGGCGATGTTTGGATTTTTTGAATGTGGGTGTAGGTTTTTCGGTGTAATTTGCCCCATCATATAGGGTATATTCCAATTTTCCGTTACAACCGTTTCTTTATAGATAGTTAATGAAGTATGAAAATTCACAGCATATTCCCTGTGAATAAGCAAGTTACATATCATTTCGCGAAATATAATATCACGAATACTTTCCCTGCTAATACCTTCCAAGAAAAATCTGTCCGGCGTATGTTTTTGAACAAAAGCCATTAACCGCCCGTATGCCTGTAGCAAGTTACATTCAATCACGTCCCGGTCGTCATACCTATCCACATCGTCTTTCCTGCACAAAGCATCAATTCTGTAGTGGGGGCAAACTGTTCCAACGGTAACATCTGTTCCAAAAAGCAGTGCAGCAGCCATTGTATAGCCTTCCTGCCCCGTTGTTTCATCTTTTCGATACAGTTTTGCTGCCCGCAAAATTTCGTCATTGCTCATAGTGAGCCAAGGATGAGTGCCATCGGTATTAAAGGAAACAATTTTTCTTACTTTGTCAAAGTCTTCTTGCACAAAATCATTCATTTGCAACCATGGGAACACTTTATTTTCAGTATATCCGTCAAATTTGCGCAAAAATAAAGTGGATATTTGATGATTAGTCCGCAATTTATAGTCGTCTTCATAGTTGCGGTCATAATAAATGTTCACATACGTGTGGGCTTGCAAACTTTCAGGCACATAGATATAGATGATTTTTTTTCCCTCTATCTCAACCACCTCGCTTGTAAGATAAACTGTTGGCGAAATAATCTGCGGATTGTTCATATCATCAGCCAATGTCTTTAGTTGGGCGGGCAGGCTATCTTCTTGGATGCCTTCAACGTAACCATTATCCTTAACACCAAGCAAAATATGTCCGCCTTTCCGATTCAAGAAAGCGCAGATTGTTTCAAACACACTGCGAGATAATGTCGAACGTGATGTTTTGAATTCAATATTCAGACCTTCGCCTTGGGCTATTAGGGACTTTATTTTTTCTGTGTCTATCATTATTTCTGTGATGTTTTTTTAAGTCCCTGCATATTTTAAACGTTTGATATTGAAACGTTTATCGCGTTTATCGCGGAGAGATAGGGATTCGAACCCCAGGAACCTCGCAGTTCAACGGTTTTCAAGACCGCCGCAATCGACCACTCTGCCATCTCTCCCTGTTTCCAATTCGGAAACGGCTGCAAAGGTACACCTTTTTTTCGGAATATCCAAATGTTTTTTCAAAAAACATTTGGTATTTTCAAAAAATTGTTGTACCTTTGACAAGAATATCAAGACGATAAAAACAGTATTATTGTGAACGATTTTGACGAATATATCCGGCAGGGCGAGCCCGACAAAGTGGAGAAAAGCCAAATATGGCAAACGGCTATCGGCTTGCAGCAGGTGGATGGCTTAACGCCTTCTGCCTACCTTATTGAAACCGCCAAAGAAAATATTGAAGGCAAAATCACGATAGACGAGGTAAAGAGCCGTATTGATGCCTATTACCGTAGAGACGCGGCGCGCCACGTCTCTACAGATGACGACCGCACAGAAGAAGCAGATAAGGTGTCGGCGCGTATCGCCGAAGTGTTAGGGGAAAAAACGTTCACGTTTTCGTATGTTGAATTTCTCAACATTCACAAGCGACTGTTTAGCGGCACTTACAAGTTTGCGGGGAAAGTCCGCGACTATGATATTTCAAAGAACGAATGGGTGCTGAACGGCAAAAGTGTGATGTATGCGAGTGCCTATCGGTTGCGTGATGCGTTAGAACACGATTTCAATCAGGAAAAGGCGTTCGATTACAAGGGATTAACTCCCCATGAAACGGTGGAGCACATCGCAAAATTTATATCCAATGTCTGGCAGGCACATGTTTTTGGCGAGGGAAACACGCGCACAATCGCCGTTTTTGCCATTAAATACCTCCGCACTTTCGGTTTTGAAGTTGAAAACGATATGTTCGCCCAACA
>BNTT01000148.1 GCA_025996815.1 Bacteroidia bacterium | reverse complement strand
CTCAGAGACACAGAAGAAAAGAGATTATATTTTATTGGCGATGGTTTTGTTTTTCAGACCAAAAACAGTATTATCCCACTTAACGAAGAAAATGACTTAGATTCCGAATTGTCGCCGTTAGTAATGCAAACCTTGTTTCCATTTTTCAAAGGTAGTATTCCTAAAAAAGAAACGATTACAACTACTACTGTTGCACCGACAGTTTCGCCCGAAAACCCGGACAAACAACAGCAGAAAGAAGCAACAGAACAAATAATTACCCCAAATAATATTGACGCTTGAAATACTTGAAATAATATCATTATGAGTAAAAATACGCAAAAAGCTGCACAGAATGAGACACAAAACAAGGCTGATGAACAACAGAGTTTATCTCGACCTGAAAAAGAAAAATTTTCTTTGAAGAAGTTTTTGAAAAATATTTCGTCAAAACTGCCATTCCTTTCAATCGCATTTTGGGGATTGTCGGCAGTAAGTATTCTTGCAGTTGCATTCCTTGCGGTCGCATTGCGGCAAGACACTTTCTCGTCAAAGAAAGAAGTAAAAAACATTAACGATTTTGCTTCGGCAAAATCAGAATTTGAAAGTCGTACACAAGTTGATACAGCGTGGTTTCAAGAAGGAATTAAACTGCCTGACACATTGCTTTTTGTGAATACAACTGACAAAAAACTAATCTGGAAAATGCAGGGACAATACAATGAAGTTTCATATATCGCCATAACAAGCGAGAATTCCGTAAAGCAAGTTGCTGATACTGCAGAATTCGATAAATTTGTTGCACAATATTTTTCTATTGACGCAAGCGATATAATAGATACTATTGCCCAGAAAATCGGTGCAAAAACTGATTATATCACAGAGATAAAAAAACAAAGTACTTTAAAGCAGAGAGATATGGTATTTTCTCTTATTTACAACACCATTGTTGGCGACCATGATGGTCATATTGTAGTAACTATTGAAAACAAAAAACTTAAAATAATCACTGCCAAAGATTTTATTTGGGATAGAATTGATGCCGACTTGTTTGTACAATCAATGCAGTGGGTGGCAAGCAACGACACACTGTCAAACAAAGATAAATTTATTTTGGCAAGTAGCAAGCAACTTTCAAATAAACCAGATACAACCGAAACCAAGTTTAAACAATATTTCGACGACGATAATGTCATTAAAACAAATTGTAAATTGCCTGTTGATTTTTTGTACTACGACTTTCGAAATGATAGTTTACATATTGGAGATAAAAAATATCCGAAAAACGGTGCTAAATCAAAACAATATCTACCTCGATTAGACGCTTCGCCCCAAGAAGTTTTTTATCTTGCCGGAAGCGATACAACTTTACATAATCTTAAAGATTTCAGTTCGACAGATAATAATTTGCTTTGGGGCAAAATAGACAGTTCAAAGTTGGCAAACGGAAAATTCAAAACTGATGATTTTATAAACGATTATGGCATTATAAAAACTTGGGATAAGGCGTTTTTGCTTTATATTGCCATTCTTGTGATATTTGCTTATGTGGTATTATTGATTTTGTGTTGGATTTTCAAACGCAACAAACAATCACCTGCAACACAAGGAATAGGAACTTCTGTAACAGCGAGCAATGTTAAACCAGCATTAACCGAAGAACAACAGGCGGCTCTTGATAACCTGCAAAAGCAAATAGAAGAGCAAAAAAAAGGTTTTGATACTCAACTTCAAGAAAAAAACAATGAAATAACCACACTGAAAGAAGAAAAAGTAGAATTACTTAAACAGAGTGAAGCATTAACAGCCGAAAAAGATGAACTTCAAAAACAAGTAGGTAATGCTTTGGTTGATTTTCAAGGACTTCCTCACGCTGGAGGTAAAGAGTGTATTATTGATATTCTCAATGCTTACGATAAAGTATTAGGTGGTAAGTCTAAAAAAGAATTTGAAAAAATTTTGAAAACAGAAAAGAATGAAGCCGTTAAACAATTCAAAGAAGAAGAAAAATTTGATATTATCAAAAAAGATAGTGATTTTCTTAACAAAACTGCAAAATTCAAAAAAGAAGCAGAGTTGATCAATTGGCTTGATACACTTCGTAAAACAATTAAAACTTTACCCGAAATTCTTTCATTAAAGAAAATATATCAAGATTTGGAAAAAGACGAAAAAAGTAGACAAAGAACAAAAGACGAAATTATTGTTTCTTTATTGTCGCGAGTTGATGAATACGCACAAGGCAAAGAACTTTTACCTCAATTCAATGACTACAAAAATCAAACAGACAAATATCTACAAATCAAACCTACTTACGCTGATACCCAAAAGCAAGTATCTGATTTTCATAATCTTTGCTTAAAGTTGCAGAAAAAAGACGCGCCTGATTTTTGGGACAGAACCGCATTGTCGGTATGGGCAATTTCACAACTTGCCATTCCATTATTGAAAACTTGGAAAAAAGAAATTTGGTTTGACAATAAACCCGACAACATAACAGAAACATTGAAATCAGATTTGTTGCAAATTTACACAACAAGGTATTTTTTGCGTGATACTGACGAAAGCAAGTTGCTTGAAGATTTTAAAATTGCTTTGGACAAAGAAATTCCTCAAAAAATTGCAGAATACAACATTTATATTTCGCAAGAAGCAAATGCCAAACTGAATAGTATTGATACAAATTTGAAAAATCAATTAACTGTGGCTCTCGAAAAAATTAAGAAATTTGATAGTACTCAAGAATTTAACGATAGAATGTGGAACAATTTTGTAAAGGATTTTTTACAAAAAGCCCCAACATTGAATGAACAATCGCCGATAGATAAGGCGTGGTTCTTTGAACAACTCTTCAATATCGCATACCATACCGCCGATTATCTTGAATTTATCAAAAACAATAGAAATATCATTTATTGCTATAATTATCAATTCTTGCACAACAATTTTGATTTATCGAAAACGGAGCATTACAATTTTCAACTCAATCATATTGAAAAATCAACAACTTATTCCAACCGCATTTATAAGTGGGCAGACGATTTGGAAATTAAGCAGTTGAAAGTATTGATAGAAAAATACCTTGTTAAACCGTAAAAATTATTGATTATGCAAACATTAAGTTTAAGTTGGTTTATATTTTTTGGAGTACTGTTGCTCGCATTTTTGTTGCTGACAGAAGCATTTACAAATAAAAAGAATTTTCTCAATAAAGAGAAAAATAAGTGTCGCTGGTGGTATTTTGCTTTTTTTGCATTGCTCGGCTGCTTGGCGATACCAACCATAAACAACTATCTGTATCCAGAGGATGACAAGAAGATTTTCGACAATGCCGATTACCACATTTTGGAACACAAAGGTTTTGTTTTTGACAGTTTGCTTTACCTTGTGCGGAGTAATTATCCGAGCAACGATTTTCCCGACGAGGCACTGTGGGACAACAAAACGGGTACAATCGTTCTAACGCACGATAGCATAATAATTGAAAATTATTACGAACCGTTTTTTGTAGAAGAAAATGCTGATGGCAATAGATATTTCAAACTTCAAAACAAAATAATTAACACCGATATTTCGCAAGGTTTTACGCTTACAAAAAATGGGGAAAAATTATACTCGCTACAAATTGTTCTTTATAAAGAAAAGGGCATAGATAAATGTTACTATATATCTCAATCAGATACTTCTCCTGCCGACACAAGTTCGTTCAAACAGCCAATCAATAGAGGTTATCCATTAAGCGATATTATTGCTCACAGTTCAAACTTTAAGTTTTCGGACGAATTGCGAGAACTTTTTGATGGTGCAATTTTAGTTCGTGAAAATATTCCGATAGATAACGATTACGGTCGCGAAAAGAGTAAAGAAAACAAAAGCTCATTAGTGCTTTTAGCAAACAGCACCTTCTTTAGCGATAATGAATTGCAAATAAACGGAATATCAGTAAGTCATTATAACCCCGATACTCATTTTGTGATTCCAATTCAAGACTCGAAGTTGTTTTATTCAGGCATTGGTCGCACAAAGACAGATATTTTCCGCATAAAATCACAAACAAAAAACAGCGTGAGTTTGCGTTATGTATTGCCTAAAATGCAAAAACTCCGCAAACAAGATGGACGGCTTTTTATTACTTCTTCGGTAGATGAAGCCGTTGATGCCAAGATAGACGGCGGTTATTTGTACAATAACTTTGAAAGCGAAAATAATTTTAACCATATCAATGCTCGTATTCGTTATTTTGTCGGCTCGGCTCGCAATTCGATGTACTTTGAAACAATGGATTTGTATGCTGACAATCCAACCGTAAAAAATATCGTAACTGCCGATAATGAATTCCTTTTGCAAACAAAAGGGAAAGTCAATCACAATGTGCAGTGGATATTTAATTTAAAGAATTTGCGGGAAACAAATGATTTACAGTGGGAATGTATTCTTTGGTTTATAGTGATTTTCATTCTGTTAGTCGGCTTGCGATTGTTAGTTGATAACATTTGGAATACAAAATCGTTGTCGATTTTGGAACTTGCTGTGTATGTTGTGGTATTCTGTTTCTCTATTGTGCGACTTGTTTTGGGTTGGCGTATGAGTACCTTTGTGCCTCTGGAAGATATAGATGCTACTGTTTTTGCTAAAATGCGGGATGGAATTTCGGTTTGGAAGTGGACTTTTTACCCCTGTTTGCTTTTACCTGTTTTATTTCAATGCGTTTCATTTCTCAAAAAAGTACCTGACTTTTTAGAAAACCTCGAAAAAAAACTGTCTAAAATTCCTTTGAAATGGATTTTTGTTTCATTTGTTGTGCTTTTGCTAATATACGGGTTGGGCAGTCAAATTGACTTATTAAACCGTTTTTTGAATATTCCTGTTCCAATCATAACTTTCCTACTGTTTAATTTGTGGTTATTGATTAAACAGGAAAATGAAGAAGAAGAAAACTCTTTCAAAAAAAATCTACCACAAGTCATATTATGGGGAATTACTTTTGTGTATCTGTTTGTACAGGATGCAGGATTTTCGATAATCTTTTTGTTGTATTCTTTAATTCACTTCCTTATTATTGCAAAACTGATAGATAAAAACACAAAAAAAATTTATAAAAAGAAAAATGTTGCAACAATTTTCTTTTGTATTGTCTTTTTTCTCTTTTTGCTCTTTGAGGGATGGTTGTTGATTCAAATTTTCAATCATATTGCTTGGATATGTTTAGTTATTTCATTAATTCTTGGCGGATTATTGTTCTATTGGTTTAAGAAAGATTATATCAATAAAACAGTAGTAATTATTAGTGCTTTTATTGTTGGTTTGTTGTTTATTTTTAGCATTTTAGATGCAGCCAATATTTATAACGGGCTTTCCAATGAGGCAAATAAAAAAGCCCATATGAAGTTCAGAGCCGAAGTACAACAATTGAAATCAAACAAAGCGATAGATGATTTGATGCTAAAAAGTGATTTCGACTCAAAAGATATAACTTATATTATGCGCTCGGCTCATAATCAATGGTTTATCAATCAATATAATAACGCCTCAATGGAAAAAGCAAAATACTTCAATTTGCAGCCACATTTCAATCAGGGAAGTTCATACACGACTCAAACTACCGACTTGGTAATCACTCGCTATGTACTTGCCGAACACGGACAATTGGTTTTGTTTTTGCTAATGTTAATGTTATTGTTGCTGCTTTTGATTTATTGTTACGAAGCGAAATTGGGAGACAAGTCAAATTTTACAATACTCGGCGTGTTTATTTTGTTGTTTGCTATTGCACTATTTGTATTCTTATCGGCAACAAATCGCATTGTGTTTTTTGGGCAGGACTTCCCATTTTTAAGTATAACAAGCCGAATAGCAGTTCTTTTCCCGATTGGACTATTCTCTATCGCTGTTGGAAAAATGATAATTGACAAAAACGATATCTCTGAAAATAGTACAATACAAGAAAACAAATGCTGGATACCTCTTGTCCTTATTGCGCTTACGGCAGCGTGTGTTTTTGGAATTATGCCGCAAGGTAAAAATCAAAAAGAAAGTCAATTTGACGTTTCAAAGATTATCAGTAATATCTCTGAAAAAGTTGAAGTGCTTGACCGCGAATTAGTCAAATTCCAAAAGGAAACAGGCAGTTGGTCAATGGATTCTGTTTGGAATACTTATACCAATCCTGCGTATGAAAAGTTTGCGCGTGAATGGAAAACTGCTATCAACGACAGTACCCCAGGCAACAAATTTTTCAACAGTTTGCTGAAATATTTTGATGAGCGACAGGCAGAAAAGAATAATCCTGACGAATTGTTGCATTTACGAAAACGAAATGGAATATATCGTTTGTGTGTAAACAAAAAACACTACTTTATTCCGTCCGTTATGCAGGAAGACATACAATGGACTGGCGAAATATTAGCGGCAAAAACCAACAGATTTTTCGGCTTCTCAAAAATTGCTTCAAACGAAAAGAAAGAACGGCTAAAAACAAATGCCGACTACGAGTTGGATATACTTCCACCCACAATACACGAGCAAGTTTCCAATATTCGAATTATGCGTTTGGATACTTCGTGGGTGGCAGACAAAGAACCCGCATTTCTTATTATTAATTCAGGACAAGCAAAGGGTGGAAAACAATATTATCATATTGAAGCAGATAATATGTCTATAAGAGGCGACGCTTCGAGTGCCCAATTAGCGACCCGTATTTTACCTAATGATTTAGTATTGCTGAATACGATAGATAAAAAAGACGAAGAAAAAATTGTACTGGCTTGGAAATATGGGCAAGACGATGAGCATTTCCTCGCAAAAAATCTTTGGTTGAACGGAAGAAGACAACTTTTTTATCCTCTGGGTAAAGAATCAATGTGGAGTTACAATTTTGCCAATCTTGTAGCCGACACTTATGGAAATAATCTCGAATATAAAGATTCTACAATTAGAGTTTCTATTGATTACGATTTACACAAACAATTCTATTCAATAATCAATTCAGAAAATAAAAATAAAATCAATCTTAAAGAAACAACTGTAAATCAATTGATTGATTTTAAAAAAGCGAGATACGACAAGCAAAAAAGTACAGACAAACGCTTGTTGTTCCATTACGATGCTGGTAAAAAACAAATTGTATATAGCAAAGTAAATACCGACTTAAAGAAAGGAATAGACAGAGTAAATCTAAAATTAAAAAAACTTTTACGAACCAAAAATCCCGAATTAGCGATTGCAGAAGCAATTGACGAAGTTGTAGAAAAACGCTTTGATTATTCGGCAGTTGTAATTGATGGTAACGGCAGGATTCGTGCCTTGTTCGATTACAGCAAGAACAGAAAAATAGACCCGAATAATATCAAATATCTTAATCGTTTTATCAGCAATTTGTATAAAGAAAGCGACAACTCCTCTGAACGCGATATATTTGGTAACAATGCTTTACAACTGCTTAATCCCGGTCCCGGTTCTTCTTTTAAGCCGATAGCATATACCGCAGTTACAAGCCAGCAACAATTTTCGTGGGAAACATTAGAATTAACTCGTGATTACGAAAACCTTGCTAAACATAAAAACGAGGAAAATGAAAAAGGAACAAAATATGATTATTTTGGTGGAGTTTACAATAAAGATGTTGGTGAAGGTGCGTGGTCTTTAGACCCCGAAGGTTCAGGCGGAAATAATCACAACAATTATTTAATCACCTCCAACAATCTTTATCATTCTCTTATCATAATGCTTGGTATGCAACGTAGCGGACAGTTGAAAGATATAATGAAAAATGCAGGAAACAATGTTTCTGCTTTTCCTATCTTCACTCACGAAGGGAAAAGATACTCTTTCGATAAAGATAATTGGTATAAAGCCAATATGGTAAATCAAGGCATTCTGA
>BNTT01000147.1 GCA_025996815.1 Bacteroidia bacterium | reverse complement strand
AGAGCGTGCGAATATCAATCTCCTTTTCTTTGTAAGCGGCTGATATACGCGAACTTATATCCAGCTGCTTGCTGTTCAGAGATTTGATTTCTACACATATTTTCCTGTGGGGAAGTTCTTTTACGGCTTTCCCAAAACCGGTCATTGATAAAATCATCCGTCAATTATTTCCGCAAAAGTACACTTTTTTCTAAATAAACAGTAACTTTGTGGAAAAATTTAGAGAAATTTATAATAAAAATATAATATGGCAACATTATTAGCAATTGAGACCTCTACAACGGTTTGTTCGGTGGCATTGGCGGTCGATGGCAAAGTGGTTTTGGCACGCGAAGACCAAACGGGGGCTTCACACGCTGCTCTGCTGGGAGTGTTTGTTGCCGATGCGGCGGATTATGCTCGTGCCAACAGGCTGAAAATCAGTGCCGTAGCGGTCAGTTCGGGACCCGGGTCTTACACCGGCTTGCGCATTGGGATGTCGGAGGCGAAGGGACTCTGCTATGGCTGGGATGTGCCTTTGATTGCTATTCCAACGCTAAAAATTTTGGCTTCGCAGGTGTTGCCTGTCCCCTACCCTGCGCCTCTGCTGTGTCCGATGATTGATGCGCGGCGGATGGAGGTGTATGCGGCGATTTACGACGAAGAGTTGGACGAAATTCGCCCCGCGCAGGCAGATATAATCGACGAAAACAGTTATCAAGAGTACTTGGAAAACAATCCGGTGTTTTTTCTGGGCAACGGCTCGGATAAATGTCGGGCGGTGATTTCTTCGCCCAATGCGCGGTTTTTGCCGAATATTTTCCCGGCGGCTCAGGCGATGTTTCCGTTGGCAGAGGCTGCCTTTGCCAATCAAGATTTTGCCGATACAGCCTACTGTGAGCCGTTTTATTTGAAGGAATTTCAGACCACTGTGCCGAAAAACGGATTGGCTCATCGCTCCTAATTTCAAAAATTTTTTCTACCTTTGCACCATGAAACGAAAAATTTCCTTGATTTCAGTGTTTTTGCTGACCATGGCGGTGCGCACTGCTTTTGCCGTGCCGGCGGTGCCGTGGTTGATTGAAAAACAGTTGCCCGATGGCTCCTCGGTGTCGTTTTACCTCAAAGGCGACGAAAAAGTGAACTGGATGGAATCGCCCGATGGCTATAC
Source organism: Bacteroidia bacterium (assembly GCA_025996815.1). Classification (GTDB taxonomy): domain Bacteria; phylum Bacteroidota; class Bacteroidia; order Bacteroidales; family Azobacteroidaceae; genus Azobacteroides. Next base: position 6,759 of record BNTT01000147.1, on the reverse strand, counting down.
CCTTTTGTATAACGACCAAAAAGAGATTGTCTATGCCGAGCAGGACAATTACGGCGATTTAGTGCCCTCCGGCATCGCATACGCGGCTTCCGGCGGGCTGCGTGCCGCCGCCAAGGATTTGCCCTTCAAAAAAGGGCTGCGATACAGCAAAAATCAGGTGGCTACCCTGCAACAAATTTGGGAAATAGGCAATCCGGCGCCGGCGCCGGCACTGCGGGCAACCACATCCTCCGAAGCGAAAGGCGATAAAAAGGCACTCTGCCTGCTGGTGGGGTTTCCCGACCGCCCGTTCAAGAAGACAAAGGCGCAATTTGAAAACCTGATGAATCAGGTGGGCTATTCGGCAGGCACCGCTCAAGGCAGCGTTAAGGACTTTTACCGCGAAAATTCTTACGGACAGATGGACTTGACCGTCACGGTGGCAGGACCTTTTACGGCAACCAATGCTGCGGCTACTTATGCCGACAAGTCGGGGTCGGCTGCAGGCACTTTGGCTCGAGAAATACTCAGAAAGGCGGATGCGACGGTCAATTTTAGCGATTTCGCCTACCTCGGAAAGGTGGAAACGTTTCATTTCATTTATGCCGGTTATGGTGCAGAAGCCGGCGCGCCGGAGGATAAATATATTTGGGCGCATAAATCTGCCATCATGCCAATCACGTTAGACGGTGTGGTCATAGTCGACTATTCCTGCTCGCCCGAATTGCGGGGGACTTCGGGCACTACAATCACCACTATCGGTCCTATTTGCCACGAATTGTGCCATGTGTTTGGTGCGCCTGACTATTACGACACCGATGCGAATGTGGGCGGACAATATAGCGGTGCCGGTCAATGGGATTTAATGGCGAGTGGCAACTGGAACCGCTCCGGCGATGTGCCCGCCCATATCAATATGTATCAAAAAATCCTCTTCGGCTGGGTCAATCCCATCGAATTGACCGGCAATCAAACCATCAGCAATATGCCCAATTCAGTCGAAAATGCCCGGGCATACACCTACACCGCCCATTCCAATGGCGAACTCTATGTGTTGGAAAACAGGCAACAAACCGGTTTTGATGCCTACGTTCCCGGACACGGCTTGCTGATTTGGCACGTTCACCGCGATGCTTTGGCTGGTACTATCGGAGATGATAAAGTGAATGCCTCCCATCCACAACAGTTCTATCCGGTGGTGGCATCCTCCTCGACGGCTATTCCGAACAGCACGCCGAGTTCCTACGGCGACATCAATTCGGCGGGGACACCTTTCCCCGGCTCGTCGCGAAAAACAGTTTTTTCCGATACCTCTATTCCACAGGCTTTTTCGTGGACAGGACTAACCGGCATCGGCAAGTCACTTTCCGATATTGCCGAAACGGCAAACGGGCAAATATCCTTCAAATTTGCGATGCAACAAGCGGGCGGAACCGCCATATATGCCAATCCTCCCCGCAATTTGGAACTTTCCAATTCAAACAATACGGTTAATTTGACGTGGCTGTCGCCGGATGCGCATCCGGCAGCAACCTTGACACACGCGAAAAATGAAATCGCGATATCATATTCATGGGCAACAGATGGAATAGGGATTGCCACGCGGTTTGCCTCCAACGACTTGGTGGATTACCCCGGCTACAAATTGACCGCCATTAGTTATTGCATTACAAATAATCCAACCTACAATCTTATTTACAATGGCAAACCGTCAATGACCTTCACGCTCTGCGTTTGGAAAGGCGGCAACGGCAAGGAGCCGGAAACATCGATTTGCGAGCAGGATGTGCCGGATAATGTTGCCCATTTCAGTGCCGGCTGGCACTCGATTGCGCTTACAAAGCCTGTCCTGCTCGACAATTTTAATGATTTATGGATTGGCATTCGCACGAAAAAAAAGGAGCCGGCACTTCTTAATAAGAACATTTACTTTATGCCGAGCGATGCCGGTCCCGTCGTTTCGGGGAAGGGGAACTGGCTTTTTGACGGAAATAAGTGGTGGGTATGTACCGACAATTATGGAAAGGAAATCAATGCCAACTGGTTGCTCCGTGCTGCCATTGAGCCAATCAGCAGCGTCGAATCCTACACCGTGTCGCGCAATAACGTCGCATTGCCGCTTGTGGCTGCCAATCAGACGAAATTTATCGACCGGAACGTGCCGTCGGGCAACTACGACTATTCGGTGGTTGCCAACTATGCCACCGTCAAATCTGAGCCTGTTTGGGGCAATATCTCATTGAACGGCAGCGGAATAGCCGTTGTGTTGGACGACGAAATGATTCAAAAAATCTCTGTCTATGACTTTTCGGGTCGGCTGATTTACACAAACCACGCCGTGAATGCCACCTGGCAGACGGTGCGCAACCGCCTGCCTGCCTATCCGTGCATCGTGCAAATGGTTACTCAGCAGGGAGTTGTGAAAACGGTAAAGCATCTTCGCCGGTGATGTACGCTAATGTCCGGCTCAGTGTTTTGTCCCTGTTTGATACAATGCCACCGCCGTCTTAACTTCCACAGAATCAAGTGCTTCCACTGCCGGCAACTCAAATTTGAAGCCGTCGCGCACTATCTTGAACTGCTCCACGCGACGCACGGGCGACAAAATCGTCAGCTGCTCCGGCTCAAAATAGCCAAGATTTTGATAGGTCGCCACAAAGGCACGCTCCTGATAATCAGGAGAATAGATGTCGCGCCCATAAAACTTGGAGGTGTACGACATATTCAGCAGCCCAAAAATGGTTGGCATAATGTCGATTTGCGACACCAGGCGCGCCTCCCGCTTCGGAGCCACAAACCCGGGCGCATAGATGATGCACGGGATTTGGTATTTGTCTAACGGGATTTCCGTTGCTCCGGCACTTGACGCGCAGTGGTCGGCGATAATCACAAACACGGTGTTGTCGAACCAAGCCTCTTTTTGGGCGTCGTCGATGAATTTTCCAATCGCGTAGTCGGTGTATTTCACGCCGCCGGCGCGCGATTTGTTGGTTGGGATGTCGATTTTGCCTTCGGGATAGGTGTAGGGGCGGTGATTGCTGGTTGTCATGATGTGCGCGAAAAACGGTTTGCCTGTCTCGTGGTCTTTGCGCAGTTCGCGCAGCACTTTGTTCAATAAATCTTCGTCGCACACGCCCCAGATGTTGCTGAATGTGATTTCGGATTTTTCAAACTGCGGCTTGTCAATCACTTCGTAGCCATTGCCGGAGAAAAACGTCTTCATATTGTCGAAATAGCCGTCGCCGCCGTAGAAAAACTTCACATTGTACCCCCACTCCTGCTCGCGCAGCACACTTCCGGTGGAAAACAGGTTGGCATTGTTGGGCTGCTTCACGATGCTTTCGCCCGAACTTGGCGGCAGGCACAGCGTGATGGCTTCCAACCCGCGCACCGTGCGCGTGCCGGTCGCAAACAAATTGTCGAAACTTAATCCCTTGTCAATCAACTTATTGAGGTTGGGCGTAATATTTTCGGTGTTGCCATAGCGTTCCAAAAATGAGGCACTGAGGCTTTCCACCATAATCAGCACAATGTTTTTCTTGGTTGCGGGCAATGCGCTCGTGATATTTTGCCGGTTATCCGCGCCCTGACTGCCGTAGATACCGTTCACAATCGCGACAGCCTCCTCGTCGGGCAGCGTAATGTAGAAGTCGTAAAAACTTAACTCGCTGTTGATGAAGGCGGTATAAAATTTGTAAACGCTATTGGCTTGCAGTTCATTAGCATACACATTGTCTGTTTTTTGGAAATTTTCATTGAGTTTCAACACCCCGCACGCCGCAAAAAACGCTGCTATATATATCCCCGCTGTCGCAACTTTGCGCTTCCAAGTCAGGAGATTGCGGGTCAAGCCCGCAATGACAGCCTCCCTCCCGTAATTGAAAAGCCACGTCAGCAGCCCTGCCGCGATGAACAGCGCAGTGAGCAGCGGAATAATCGGGTAAGACTCCATGATATTGCCGACCACCTCGTTGGTATAAATCAGGTAATCAACGGCGATAAAATTGTAGCGCACGCCAAATTCGTCCCAGAAAAAGTACGCCCCAATGCCGTTAAACAGCACCGCAGCCATATAAATCGCAAAAAGGATGTAATAGACCACCCTACTCCACCACGCCCGAATGGAGGGAATGAACAGCCGCAACCCGAAACTGACGGTCACATAAAGCAGCAAACCAATCACAATATCGGGCACAACACTCCCGTATTCATGAAAAATGGTGTTGAAAAAGGTAACATAAACCAGCCCCGCCACGCAAAGACCTAAAATAATATAACCGGTCGTCTTTTTGTATTTCCTTTCGGACAACTGACTGAGATACAGCCACATAAACACAAACGAAAGCACCGAAATCGCCAAATCATTCGCCGCCCCCAGCAGAAAAATTTTTAGCATATTGGCAAACCCAAACGCCACCTCACTCGGCACCAAAAAGAGCAGCACCACCCGCACCACAAGCCCCACAGCCAAACTCATCGCTGCCAATTTGCAGAAAGTTGACTCAAAAATTCCTGAATTTTTATTTTTCATACTGTTATATTTTTTTTCATTTCATCAATGTTACTATTCCGTGTTCGACTATTTCTTGTAGAGAATATTTTTCTAATAATTTGTGATATTCTGTGAAGAATACGGCATCAAGAGATACATATACGATATTGTGAGCATCTTTCGTATGTTCAATATGATGAGAAATTTGACATACTTGTTTATGAGGACATTTTTTTGCCAAATTACTAATATTATCAAATTTGCTTAGTAAATCATCGTACTGAGATATTCCTATTGTTGTTGGTTGAATCTGATAGTTAGTTTTTATTGAGGGTTGAAGATTATGCTTGGGGTCTAATAACACAATGTAGAATACAGAAAAATTTTTGTCAAAATAACCAACAATTCGACCTGTTCCCGTTGATAAAGAAATCTGCATCATAGGAAAATCACCATCATTGATTAAAATTTCATTCGGCAGCCAATTCAAATCGGTTCGTTGTATAGGTATGTTTCTACATGACCAATCAATAGGGTGACATCTCAGAGCGTTACTTCCTTTATTGTTTTCTATAATATCCGGCGTTAAAGTGGACAATCTTTCTAAAAGGCTAATGTGCCATTTGGAGGGGCAATCTCCAATTTCAAAATTTTTAATTTGTTTAAAATGCAAAAAGGAAAAGCTCAATTCTTTTCTTCTTATATCTTTATCTTCGGTTACTAAGGTTTTATTTCCTAATCGAGGTGTTTCATTGATTAAGTTTTTCCCATTTTTCACCATAGTAATCAATCATTAGTTGTGGAGCAATAACTTTATCACAACGCTCGTATGGATTTAAACCGCCACGTGTTTCTTTCCAAGGACGTTCTGAATGGGATAACCTTTCCAATTCAGCCGCACTATATTTAAGATAATTCTCTAATATATAATCAACAAATTCTGCGTCCTCATCTGCCAGTTGAACATTATTGTTTAATACATCGGTCGTATTGATTTCCGAATATAAACACTTGGTTGAATTAAATCTATCATAGACAAGTTTATTTACAGGACCATGTATCCACGCTTGAAAATCACCTTCAAACAATGCCTTTTTTCTGATGCCATACGACCATGCCTGAACATAATACAACAATTTTTGCATCTTTAAATTGATTAAAGATGCATCATTATCCTCAGCCTTGACTTTCAGAATAATATAATCTACAATATCATTGATTAAGTACATACATTGAATTATTTTATTTTCCACTGCAAAGGTAGTTCCTTTTAATGGAAAAACAATAAAAAATCAGATGAAATTTCAAACAAGATGGAAATTTAACATATTTTTATTTTTCATCAGCGTAAAACATTAATATCTTTTGAAAGTTTATAAACTTTGCCATCAGCCCCTTGGGCATCCACAATTATGAAATAGACCCCTGTGGGGACTATTTGCCCCCCCACTCTACCGTCCCACCCTTCGGCAGGGTCGCGCCACGAATAAAGAAGTTTGCCACTGCGGTTGTAGATGGAGGCTTTGAAGCGGACGATGGATTTGTATCGCACGCGGTATTTGTTGTTTCCGTTCGGACTGAATGCGTTGGGCAGTTTCAAATCTGCCTCGCCAATGCGAATACTAAAATCTAAATCGCAGGAAGTGAAGTCGCTCGTTTCCTTCGGAACGACTTCCAATTGCGCCTGAAACAAGCCCGACTCCTTAAATGTGTAAGTTACGGATTGGTCTGCGTAGCGCATCACGGTGGTCGTGTCATTCGTATCGGGGTCAATTTGGAAAATTTTCCAAATATAAAGTGCTTCCGTCAGGGTGCTAATAGCTTCAAAACGGATTTCCACCGGAGCCGGAAACTCCTTATCTTCATCCAACGGTTCATTGTTGGAACTGGTGACGTATGCCTTCACCTCCACGGGGCAAGAAGACTGCTGCGCAAGGACGCAAGCGGACGAAAAGAGGCAAAAAATTGAAAAAAGTATCTGTTTCATACGCCAAAATTACAAAATATTTTTGAATTGTTTTCATTTTTCAAAAAAAAATCCGTACCTTTGCATCCGCAAACAGGCGACAGTAGCTCAGTTGGTAGAGCACTAGCTTCCCAAGCTGGGGGTCGCGGGTTCGAGTCCCGTCTGTCGCTCAAAAACGGTTTAATTCATTAAAAATTAGATTTGATAGGCGGCGTTACGAATCCGGTCGGAAAAGTCGAAGAGCGAATTTTTAAATTGAACTCTTTCTTCATCTGTAAATTCTGTTGGCTTTCCATTGCCATCCACACCGTTGAGTTTGTGA
>BNTT01000146.1 GCA_025996815.1 Bacteroidia bacterium | reverse complement strand
GCCTTATCCGGAACTTAGGCTATTTAGTGGTATGATTGCGGATAATCTTTTTTTTACGCCTTCCGGCGTTACAGACGGGAATTGCACCGCCGAAGGGCATCTTCCCACGCGGGAATATTGACCCTAAACGTGCGCTTGATTTTGGATTTGTCCAGCACGCTGTATATTGGGCGCGCTGCTTTGGTGGGGTATTCTGCTGTTGGGATGGGCTTGATGGTGCAGTTGGTGCCTGCCAGGGCGATGATTTTTTGTGCAAATTCATACCAGGTGGTGGTGCCCTCGTTGCTGTAGTGGTAGATGCCTGTTGGGAAGGTTTTTTCGCGCTCTGCGAAGGCGATTATTTCCACGATGGCTTGTGCCAAATCGGCGGCGTAGGTGGGCGTGCCTGTTTGGTCGCACACCACGTTTAGTTCTGTGCGCTCGGCAGAGAGGCGGCGCATCGTTTTCATGAAATTGTTGCCGCAGGTCGAATATAGCCATGCTGTGCGGATGATGATGCTGTTTGGGCAAGCCGCTTGCAGGGCTTGCTCGCCTGCCAGTTTGCTTGTGCCATAGACCGATTGCGGGTTCACTGCGTCCGTTTCTTTGTAGGGCGTATTTGCCTGTCCGTCAAACACATAGTCGGTTGAGATGTGGATGACGCGCACTCCGTTTTCGGTTGCCGCCTCTGCCAGATTTTGTACGGCATCGCGATTGATTTTGTAGCACAATGCCGCGTCGTCTTCGGCTTTGTCCACCGCCGTGTAGGCGGCGCAATTCACCACATAATCCACTTGGCGCGTTTTCAGACAGTGGGAGAGTGCGTGCCTGTCGGTCAAATCCAGCGTATCCACGTCCGTGGCAATGAACTGAAAATCAGGCTGTTGCGCCGACAATGCCATCAGTTCGCTGCCCAATTGCCCTTTTGCTCCTGTGATTAGTATTTTTTTCATAAATTTGAGGGGATTGCGGGTTACGCCTGCAACGACTTGATGAATGCGCGGCGCGTCTTAATGTGCTGAAAATCAAAGTCTTCCCATTGCGCTTGCATCTTGTTGTTGAGTTCCAGTTCGGGATTGCTTTCAGCATACACGAAGCCATACTTGTTGAATGTCGGGATGAGGTCGTAGAACAGCAGGGCATTCACTCCCTTGCTTTGGTATTCCGGCGACACACCCATGATGTATAAGTCCACAATCCGATTGTTGCTGCCATACATGGCTTTCAGCAGGTGGAACCAGCCGAAAGGGAACAGGTGCCCCTGCGCCTTCTGCAATGCCGCGGAAAGGCTGGGCAGCGTGATAGCCAGCCCCACAACGGCATCATCCGCCTGACGCACCACCAGGGTGATTAAATCAAGTTTCAGCATCGGGATATACATCTTGACGTAGTAGTCAATCTGCTTGTCGGACAGTTCGGAATAGCCATACAGTGGCTTGTAAGCCTCATTCCACAGCAGAAATATCCTGCGGGCATACGCCCAGATTTCTTTGGTGCTGCGGAATTTTTTGATGGTCAGCCCGTATTTTTTCATCACGAGTTCCGAAATGCGGCGGTGTTTTTCGGGAATTTCTTTGGGGATTTGGATGGCAAATTCCTTCCAATCCTGGTCTTTCGTATAGCCAAGCCGCGCCAGATGCTCCATATAATAGGGGAAACTGTATGCCGTTGCCATCGTGCCCACGCGGTCGAACCCCCACACGAGCATTCCCTCGTGGTCGAGGTCGGTGAAACCCAGCGGTCCCTGTATGCCGTTCATCCCTTTGGCAACCGCCCACCGCTCGACCGCCTCAAAGAGTGCCGCCGACACCGCCTCATCGTCGATGAAATCCACGAAACTGAAGCGTGCATACCGCTGGTGCCACGTTTCATTGGCGCGGTGGTTGATAATGCCGGCGATGCGCCCAACAATTTTATTGTCGCAATACGCCAGAAAATAAATTGCCTCGCAAAAGTCGAACGCGGGATTTTGCAACGGGTCTAACGTCATCATTTCGTCGGAAACCAAACCCGGCACGTGATATGGATTGCCCTTGTAGAGTTCAATATTGAACTCTACAAAGGCTTTCATATCCGCTTTACTGCTTATTTCCCTTATATTGATTGCCATCTTGCGCACTAAATTTTGAATGCCGCCTTGATTTTGTCCACATAGTCGAGTTTTTCCCACGTAAACAGTTCTACATCAACAACCGTTTTCTCTTTATCGTAACGCGAAGAAAACGTTTTCTTTTTCGTTTCCGGCGTGCGCCCCACGTGACCGTAGGATGCTGTTTCAAGATAAATAGGTTTACGCAGTTTGAGGCGGTCTTCGATGGCTTTGGGGCGCATATCGAACAGTTGCGCCACCTTGTCGGCGATTTGCGCATCCGCCAGCTGCACTTTGCTCTTGCCATAGGTGTTGATAAAGATGTTCATCGGCTTGGCAACGCCAATCGCGTAAGCCACCTGCACCAACACCTCGTCGGCAACGCCCGCTGCGACCAAATTTTTCGCGATGTGACGGGCTGCATACGCCGCCGAGCGGTCGACCTTCGAGGGGTCTTTGCCCGAAAAAGCACCGCCGCCGTGCGCGCCTTTGCCGCCGTAGGTGTCCACAATGATTTTGCGACCCGTCAAGCCGGTGTCGCCGTGCGGTCCGCCGATGACAAATTTGCCGGTCGGATTGACGTGGTAGGTGATTTTGTCCGTAAATAAATTCTGGATGGCTTGCGGATATTTGGCTTTCACGCGCGGCACGAGGATATTGACAACGTCGTGCGTGATTTTTTCCTGCATCGCCTTGTCCGTCGCAAATTCGTCGTGCTGCGTCGAAATCACAATCGTGTCGATTTTTTCGGGCACGCCGCTGTCGCTGTACTGAATCGTCACCTGCGACTTCGCATCGGGACGCAAATAGGGCATAAGTGCCAACTCTTTTTTGCGAATGGCTGCCAATTCGAGCAACAGTTGGTGCGACAAATCCAACGGCAGCGGCATATAATTCGCCGTTTCGTTGGTTGCGTAGCCAAACATCATCCCCTGGTCGCCCGCACCCTGGTCGAGTGCCTCTGCGCGTTCCACGCCACGGTTGATGTCGCCCGACTGCTCGTGAATGGCATTGAGAATACCACACGATTTCGCCTCAAACTGGTACTCACTCTTGGTGTAACCAATCTGCTCAATCACGCGACGCACCACTTCGGGGATGTCGACGTAGGCTTTTGACTTCACTTCACCGGCAACAACAACTTGTCCGGTGGTTACTAATGTTTCGCAAGCTACTTTGGATTCAGCATCGTAAGCAAGAAACTGGTCCAGTAGAGCATCTGAAATTTGGTCAGCAACCTTGTCGGGATGACCTTCAGACACAGATTCGGAAGTAAATAAATAACTCATTTTTTTATAAATTAAATTAAAATTAAAAAATCGCGCAAAGGTACGAAATATTTTTATAAAAAAAAAATTCAAAAAAATTTGGAAGATATAAAAAAAAAGCGTACCTTTGCAGCCGATTTTATTAAAAACAATTTTATATAGAGAAATTTATGAATAATTATGAAGCCGTTTTCATTTTGACTCCCGTTTTGTCTGAGGCTCAGACAAAGGAAGCGGTAAACAAATTCAAGGGCATTCTCAAGACCGAAGGGGCTGAGATTGTGAATGAAGAGATGTGGGGCCTGAAAAAGTTGGCGTATCCCATCCAAAAGAAGTCCACCGGATTTTATGTGCTGTTAGAGTTTACAGCCAAGCCGGAGGTAGTTGCAACGCTGGAACTCCAGTATCGTCGCGACGAGCGCGTGCTCCGGTTCCTGACTTTCCGTCAGGACAAGGATTTCACCGAATATGCGATTAGGAGACGTAGTAAAACAAAAGGAATTAAACAACAACAGGAGGTCTAAATTATGGCAGAAATTAACAACTCAGAGATTCGTTACTTAACACCACTAACGGTTGACGTTAAGAAGAAAAAATATTGTCGCTTCAAAAAGAACGGTATCAAGTTTATTGACTACAAAGACCCCGAATTTTTGAAGAAGTTTTTGAATGAGCAGGGGAAAATCCTGCCGCGTCGGATTACGGGCACTTCGTTGAAGTTTCAACACCGTATCTCACAGGCAGTTAAGCGTGCCCGTCACTTGGCATTGCTTCCTTATGTAACCGATTTGATGAAATAAAAAAAGGAGGAAAATTATGCAAGTTATATTGATAGAAGATATTCACGGACTTGGTTACAAGGACGATATTGTGACCGTGAAGGACGGTTACGGACGGAATTTTTTGATTCCGCAGCGGAAAGCGGTCATCGCTTCCGAATCGGCAAAGAAAGTGTTGGCTGAAAACAAGAAACAGCGTGCCCACAAGTTGGAAAAAATCAAGGCAGATGCCACCGCTCTCGCAACGAGATTGGACGGCATAGCATTGACGATTGGAGCAAAAACAAGTTCCACCGGCACGATTTTCGGTTCTGTAACCACCATTCAAATTTCCGAGGAACTGTCCAAAAAAGGCTTCGAGATAGACCGCAAAACGGTTTACATCAAAGATGTCGTCAAAGAAGTTGGTTCCTACAGAGCCATCGTAAAACTTCACAAGGAGGTTTCAGTAGAAATTCCTTTTGAAGTGGTTTCCGAATAAAACTTTTCGTAAGATTAATAATTTTTTGTTGGGTTAGCGGTAAATCATTGATTTGCCGCTAACTTTTTGTGCATCGCGGCGGCGGCTCTTCTGCCGTCGCCCATTGCAAGGATGACCGTTGCGCCGCCGCGCACGATGTCGCCTCCCGCGAAAACGGTCTGCAAATCGGTCTGCAAAGTGTCTTGATTGACCACGATGGTGCCTTTTCGGCTCACTTCCAAGCCCTTGAAAGCACTCGGAATCAGCGGGTTAGGCGACACGCCCACCGACACAATCACCTCGTCCACCTCAATCGTTTCCGTGGCACCTTCAATGGGCACCGGACTGCGCCGTCCGGAGGCATCCGGCTCGCCAAGTGTCATCTTTTGCAGCACCATCGCCTTCACCCTGCCCTGTTCGTCGCCGATGTATTCGATTGGATTATAGAGGTTTAGGAAGATGATGCCTTCCTCTTTGGCGTGTTTGACTTCTTCGACGCGGGCGGGCATTTCTTCTTCCGAGCGTCGATAAACAATTATCGCCTGCTCTGCACCCAACCGTCGCGCCACGCGCACCGAGTCCATCGCCGTGTTGCCGCCGCCGATGACTGCCACGCGCTTGCCCAACCACACGGGCGTATCCGCCTCCGTCTTGCGGGCTTCCATCAGATTGACGCGCGTCAGGTATTCGTTGGACGACAACACGCCGTTGAGATTTTCGCCCGGAATGTGCATAAAATTGGGCAATCCCGCCCCGCTGGCAACAAAAATCCCCTTGAAGCCCATATCATCCAAGTCGCTCTGCGACAGCGTTTTGCCAATGATGCAGTTTTTCTCGAATTTCACGCCGAGATGCTGCAAATGTTCAATTTCCACGTCCACCACCGTGTTGGGCAAACGAAATTCGGGGATGCCATATTTGAGCACCCCGCCGATTTCGTGCAATGCCTCGAAGACCGTTACGGTGTAGCCCAATTTTGCCATATCGCCTGCGAAGGATAGCCCTGCGGGACCGGAGCCGACTACTGCAACTTTTATGTCTGAACTGTTATTTTTGTGATTTGATTGATTATTATGATTATCATTGTCTGCTAATCGGTCTGCTGCAAACCGTTCCAAATAGCCAATTGCGACTGCCTCTTTTTTCAATTTGAGGTAGGTGCATTGGCTTTCGCACTGCGTTTCCTGTGGGCACACGCGACCGCACACTGCCGGCAGTGCCGATGTGGCTTTCAGGGTTTTTGCGGCTTCGGGGAAGTTGCCGCGCTCGATATTTTTGATGAACGTCGGGATGTCTATTTCGACCGGACAGCCCGCCATACAGGGGGCATCGGGGCAGTCGAGGCAACGTTTTGCCTCCTGCAACGCCTGCTCGGCGGTCAAGCCTCTGTTCACTTCTTCAAAATTGCGACTGCGCACGTCGGGTGCCAATTCGGGCATTTTCACGCGCGGAATGTCGGTGCGTTCTTTCGCTTTCATACTCTTGCGCAGTGCTTCGCGCCAAGGCTCATTGCGTTCTGTTGTCATCAGTTATATGCTTTTAATCGTGAAATCATTTCGTCAAAATCTACCTGGTGGGCATCAAATTCGGGTCCATCGACGCAGACAAATTTCGTTTGTCCGCCCACCGACACGCGACACGCGCCGCACATACCCGTTCCGTCCACCATAATCGTGTTTAGCGAGGCAACCGTGGGCACGCTGTATTTTTGCGTCAGCAGCGACACAAATTTCATCATCGCGGGCGGACCAATCGTTACGCACAAATCCACTTTTTCGCGCTGGATAACTGCCTCTACGCCGTTGGTTACCAAGCCTTTCTGTCCGTAAGAGCCGTCGTCGGTCATCACAATCACCTCATCGGAGAATTGGCGCATCTCGCGTTCCAAAATAATCAAATCTTTGTTGCGCGCCGCCAAAACCGTAACAACCTTATTGCCGGCATTGTGCATCGCCTCGGCAATCGGCAGCATCGGTGCCGTGCCCACCCCACCGCAGGCACAAACCACTGTGCCCAACTTTTCAATATGCGTGGCTTTGCCCAACGGACCCACCAAATCGGTGAGTTTGTCGCCCACGTTCAGTGCGCAAAGGCGGCGCGTGGATACGCCTACTTGCTGGATAATCAGCGTGATAGTGCCTCGTTTCACATCTGCTTTTGCAATGGTGAGGGGGATGCGTTCGCCCTGCGCCCCCACGCGCACGATAACGAAATGCCCGGCTTTCCGCGCCTTCGCAATCAGCGGAGCCTCCACTTCCAACTGCACAATATTAGCAGAAAGCACCTCTTTTTTTACTATTTCATTCATAAAGATTGATTTTGGCGACAAAGGTAGTAAAAAAAAATGTAATTTGCGTTTTTTTGTGATTTTTTTTTTGCGGCGCGTAGCCGAAGGTATCATCGTGCCGAGGTGCACGTTTAAAATTTGTTTTTCATTTCACTTCTATTCCTGTCTTTTGAATTTCACTCAGAAAGTCGGCATAATCCGTATCGCGCGCAATTAGAACAGGCTCAATGCGGTCGTCTATGTGATTGCTCAACTTCCACAGCAAAGTGGTTCCGTTCCAATAATCATCATCTTCAATATGGTCAACCACCAGCGCAATATCTATGTCGCTATGCTCACGCGGTGTTCCTTTCGCATACGAACCAAAAAGCCAGCACTGGTCTATTTCAACAGGGAAATCATTCATAACCAACTCTTTATAGGCTTTCGCTTTGTTTATTATAGTTGCTCTTTTGTCCATTGAAGTAATGCTTTTGTATTGATAATCAGTTCAGCACAATAAGGCTCAGTAAGCCGCCTTAATAGTCGTTCCTTATATTCGGGATAACGTGTTTCTATATTCAAAGGCTCCAAATCTTCTATAAATAGCCGTTGCTCTTCGGATAGCAATTCGTAAAATCCACCATGCGTTGCCAAGTAGGTCAATTTATGCACAAAAGGCGGCGTTTCTTCTTTTAGTTTCGTATAAAAAGCTTTAAATATCTTTTCCACGACTTGATGGCACATAAAGCCAACATACAAGAAACGCCTCTCGCGAAACATCGCTTCCGCTGTTTCCATATCGTAGTCCGATAAATCTACCCAATATTGTATCTGTTCTTCTTTATTCATCTTTATTTAGGCTGCAAAGATACATCTTTTTTTTCAATTCCAAACCTTATCGCACTGTATATTTCCCGCAGGGGGATGCCTTTTTCTTTCGCCAGACGGCGGGCGTCTTCGTATTCGATGGCGATGCGGGACGTGTGGTTGTAAAAGGTTTTTTTGGCTTTGACTTCGCCGTAGGGCGTGGCTACGGTCACGGCTTCGCGGGGAAGACAAGTGCGCAGGACGCTGTATTTTCGCACGCCGATGGTTGAGGTCTCGGTGAACAGGATGTCTTCCATCATGGCGACGGCTGCCTCGTCGCAGAGTATGTTGATGCGAGTGGCCGGGCGGCATTTCTTCATGTATATCGGCGAAAAGAAT
>BNTT01000145.1 GCA_025996815.1 Bacteroidia bacterium | reverse complement strand
ATAACAATCTGTATCCGTTGGAAACTGTCTGTAAAAATTGATTGAGTTCACTCCCATAAATTTTATCCTTTCTTCCATGCTACAAAGGTAGCAAATTATTGGGGCGACCTAAACGCCTATACCAATAAAAATATATGGATAAAGACGAACCGCACGATTGGCTATTTAGCCAATGCGGACATCAACAGCGGATGCAATGCAAAACACCGCATACAGCGGCACGGATTTTATCCCGTTCTCAAACCCAAAATTTTTCTTTGAGATGCGGATGCCGTAGGGGCATTTGTATTTTTCCATGAAGATGCCCATGCTTTTGGAACGTACTCTCACGCCACTTTTTACTTCAATGGGAATCACGGCAACGCCGGTTTGAATGACGAAATCAACCTCGGCAGTGTTGTCATTTTTCCAGTAGAGCAACGGCGTGTGATTGGCGACAAAGGCTTGTGCCACATAGTTTTCTGCAATCGCTCCCATAAACGGGCTGTCTGTTTTGAGAGGCGACAGGATGGCTTGTGTCCCCATTCCCGACTGCATCACGAGCATTCCCACATCAGAGAGGTAGAGTTTGAAATCGCTCAAATCGACATACACTTTAATCGGAATCGTGCCTTGGGTTGTTTTTTGACATTTCAGAATAACACCCGCATATTTGAGCCAGTCGATTGATTCTCCAAAAATGGTGGCACTCCCCCCTTTTTGTACCACATTATATTGAAATTTGTGGTTTTCTTTCGCCAACTGAGCGGGGATAGATTCGTAGCAGGCGCGTATCTTGATGCTTGTCGCGGGTTCGGCATACTTCGACATATCAGCGATGTATTCGTTCAAAACTCTGTTTTGAATATCTGCAACAGCCACGAAGCTATTGGTCGCAATAAATTCCTTCACGGCAGCAGGCATCCCACCGACTATCAGATAGTTGTTGTAAAAATCTATCGCCATCGAATGGACATCCAATGGCTCGTTGGAGGTGTAATGTTCGCGAATCAAGGTGGCAAAATTTTCTCGCCCCATTGCCCACAAAAACTCCTCAAAATCCATTGGAAACAGATTTATTTCATCGACTTTGCCAACAGGAAATGAATATTTTTTGCGGTTTACAGCCACTCCAAGCAGCGAACCTGCCGCCACAATATGATATTCGGGTGCTTCTTCGCAAAAGTATTTCAAGGAAGTCAATGCCCTTTCGCACGCCTGAATTTCATCGAACACAATCAACGTCTTACTCGGAATAATTCGCTGAGAATGAGCAGATTCCAAGTATTGAAGAATAGGCACAGGCGTGATATATGTCTCAAATTTCTCCACCAATGCTTTGTCGGTTTCAAGATTGACAATAATGCAGTTGTCAAACTCCTGCTCGCCAAACTCTCTCAAAATAAAACTCTTACCCACCTGCCGCGCACCGTTGACAATCAGAGGCATTCTGTTGGGCTTGTTTTTCCATTTGACCAATTCGTCATAGATTTTTCGTTTCATAATACATCAAAATTTTCGGCAAAGATACAATTATCTATGGAAAAATACAAATTTTTCAGATTTTTCCATAGATAAAAATAAAACAAATTCGTTGAGTTGCTTTATCTATTGTCTTGAACCACGATTTTATTAAGATTTTCAAGATTACCAGGAAAAAATCTTGTATCATCTTGAAAATCTTAATAAAATCATGGTTCAGACAGTAAGTGCAATTTGCATTTCTCAAAACATATTCATACCTTTGCACTATGAAACGGATATTGTGTAGTCAGGCAGGGCTTCTGCTTTTGGGTGTGCTCTTTTTTGTACCTGCCGTGCAGGCGCAGGGTGGCGACGACTTCTTTTCGATTGGGGGCGTGGTGAAAAATGCGAAGAGCAAAAAGAATTTGGAATACGTCAATGTATCGGTCGTGGGCACTAATATCGGCACGATTACCAACGAGAACGGCGAGTTTGTCCTCAAAATCAGCAGGGGGTTGGACGTGCGCGAAATCGAACTCTCCGGCGTGGGCTATCACAATGCGCGGCAGGCTATCGGCGCATCCGACCTCTCCGAGCAGGCTTTTTATCTCTCGCCCCGCTCGATTGAGTTGGACGAGATTGAGGTGCTGGGGTGGAAAAACCCCGTGGATTTGGTCGTGGCGGCGATTGACAGGGTGGAAACGAATTACAGCCCCGCGCCGAATTTGCTGACCGCTTTTTATCGCGAAACCATCCAAAAGGGAAGGCACTATATCAATGTGTCAGAGGCAGTTATGGACGTATATAAATCGCCCTACAAGGCGGGTGCCACGGGCGACAGGGTGCAAATCCTGAAAGGGCGCAAGTTGCTGAGTCCCAACCGAAAGGATACGCTTGCCGTCAAGTTGGTGGGCGGTCCCAATGCGGCGATTTTCATAGACGTGGTCAAAAATCCCAATGTGTTGCTGGACAAGGAACTGCTGCACTACTATTCCTACACGATGGGCGAAACCACCTCCATAGACGACCGCCTGCAATATGTGGTCAATTTCAAGCCGCAGATGCTCGCGTCGCAACCGCTGTATGAGGGTGTCTATTACATTGATAAAGAAACACTTGCATTCACAAGAATCGAATTTAGCCTCGATATGCGCGACAAGGAGTTGGTAACCAAACTTATCCTGAAAGAAAAGCCCTCCGGACTGCGATTTACGCCCAACGAATTGTCCTACACCGTCGCCTACAAGCAGCAAAACGGGAAAAGTTACCTGAACTACATCCGCAACGAAATCCGTTTTCGATGCGACTGGAAAAGAAAACTGTTTTTCACGCACTACACAATCATCAGCGAGATGGTGATGACCGACCGCACGGACGAAAAAATTACGAAAATCACAGGGAAGAACGCCTTCTCGGCAAACACCTCGCTGAGCGAAAAAGTGATGTCGTACTACGACAGCAACTTCTGGGGTAGTTATAACATCATTGAGCCGACAGAATCGCTGGAGACGGCGGCGGCGAAATTAAAGCGGGTTGAATGAGGTGGTTGGTGCGTTATTGTTCAAAAATTGTAATTTTCCCTTGTTTATATCAAAAATAAACACTACCTTTGCAGTCGAATTTTGTCCCATATTTATCATATATTTGGGACAAAAATAAGCAAATAATTATATGCAAAGCATTGAAAATAAGATAGAAAGCAAAGTAAAAAAATGCGGGAGGGGTAAAATTTTTTTCGCAGAAGATTTTACCACTTTTGGAACACCTGAATCCATAAAAAAAGCGTTGCAAAGATTGGTAAAATCAGGTTTTATCAATCGGGGTGCGCACGGCATTTATTATTATCCGAAAAAAGATGTTACTATCGGCAGTTTGGTAATTTCAGATGATACGCCTTCTGTTGATGCCATTGCCCGTGCCATTGCCAAGCGCGACAAAGCCCGCATCGTGCCGGTTGGCGATTATGCCTTAAATTTGCTGGGACTTTCCACGCAAGTTCCTATGAACGTGGTATATATTACAGACGGTGCAGCACGCCGAATTAAAATAGAAGGCAGTACAAAAGGTATTTTATTTAGGCACACTTCCGAATTGCGAAATTTAGCCTACAAGTCCAAATTGCTAATGCTGATTGTGTCCGCTCTACGCGAAATTGGAGAGGGCAAAATTCGCGAAAATGAATTAGCAATAATCAAGGAACATTTTCAAAAAGTGGCTAAAAAAGATTTTGAACGCGACATTAAACTTATACCTCTTTGGGTGCGCAAAATACTCTTAACATTATGACATTTACACAATTAACACAAACAGAAAAAATTGCTCTTTTTGAGAAAGTAAGCAAAACAACGAAACTTGACCCCACAATTATCGAAAAAGACTGGTGGGTTACAACCGTCCTTCGCGCTTTGTTTGCGCTACCTTATGCCGAAAATCTCTCTTTCAAAGGCGGCACTTCTTTGAGCAAATGCTGGAAACTGATAGAGCGTTTCAGTGAAGATGTAGATATTGCCATCAATCGCGAATATCTTGGTTTTAGTGGCACACTTTCAAAAACACAAATCAGCGATAGATTGCGCCGTGCGGCTTGCTCGTTTGTGCGAGAAACATTACAATTTGATATAGCAAAACAGTTGGAATCTAACGGTATCAATCCGGAACACTTTACGGTAAAAGTCAATATCACGCCAATTTCTACCACCGACCCCGAAATAATCGAAGTAGAATATAAATCACTTTTTGATGAACTTGGCTATATCAAACGAAAAGTGATACTGGAAGTTAGCGGGCGTTCAATGCGTGAGCCTTTGCAATCGGTTAAACTCAATTCTATGATAGACGAGGCGTTTCCGAATGAAAGTTTTACTGAAAAAGAGTTTGAAGTACAAGCAGTTGTGCCGCAAAGAACATTCATTGAAAAAATATGCTTGTTACACGAAGAATTTGCCAAACCGTTTGACTTAATGCGAACTGAAAGAATGAGCCGCCATTTGTACGATTTAGTGCAAATAATGGATACGCCGATTGCCGCCGAAGCATTGGCGAACAAAGATTTGTACAACTCCGTTGTGGAACACCGGCGCATATTTGTAGGCTTAAAAGGCTTCGATTATGATACCCTTGCCCCCAAAAGCATTAACATTGTGCCACCCGCAAATGTAATTGAACAATGGGAAGAAGATTACACCAATATGCAGGCAACCATGATTTACGGCGATTCTTTGCCATTCAATCGGCTAATTGACAAGATAAAGCAACTCAACGAAACAGTAAATAAAATTGATTGGTAAACGGGGTATAAATATGTTTTGCAAAATGCAAAAAAAGTTTTGCAAAATGAAAAATTAACTCTTAAACAAAGTCCCATCCCCCCGCAATTCCGTAGCAATAGCATCCAAAATGCCATTGATGAAGGGCGAACTTTTGGGCGTGCTGTAATAGTGCACAAGTTCGACATATTCGTTGAGGCTGACGTTGATGGGTATCGCCGGGAAATTGCGAATCTCCGCCAGAGCCATTTGCATCACGCACATATCCAGCGTCGAAACGCGCCCGATGTCCCAATTTTTGCTGTGTTTGGCTATTAGCGCATCGCTTGCCTGCTTGTCGGCACACGCGAAATGCAGCAGTTGGAAGGCAAAATCCTCGTCTTCCTCCTTCGCAAACATCGGCAGCAGAGGCAGCGTTGCGGGTGAATTTTCGTCGAAGCGCTTGATGGTTTTCAGCACGAAAGTCAGCACAATCGTCCAATCATCACTCCAAAAGATACATTTCCCCTCCAAAACGTCGTCCATATCTTCATTGTCGTCGAGGAGAACTTTCTCAAACACGTGCCGCCAAAAATTGCGGTCGGATTCATAGGTGTCAGGGCTTGTGATATACTCCTGATATACAGCGGATTGCAGAATTTTGAGCAGCAGGTTTCGGAGAAAAACCTGGTCGTCGTCGTCCCAGAGGTAGCCTTTTTTATTGGCAAAATGTTGCAAAACCTTATTTTTGTGCAGTTGTTCGGCAAAACGGTTGTTGATGAAGCGCGAATGACCGTCTCCAATGGCGCCGTAGGGCAGATATTTCTGCTTTTGGGTATCTTCCTTTTTCTGTGTCAGGTCGGTGAGCACGGTAACCAGCAGCAGCAGATAGTGATACAAATCGTATAACTTTTGCAGACTGCGCAAAAGTTCTTTCTCGGCACCGTACGCATCAAAATCACCTTTCTGATAGTACGCATAGACTATTTGAAGCACTTTCAAACGTATAAGAACTCTGTTTATCATTTCAAATTTCGCTTTGTGAGGGTGCAAAGATACACATTTTTTGGGGATATATTTGTTTTATTGAAAATAAAGTTGTAGATTTGCACACTCATTTTGAGAATTTCGATTGCTATGCACAAAAAAATCTTTTCGCTGTTTGCGCTTTGCGCATCGCTGATGCCGGTTGCCGCGCAGGATTTTCCGGCGGAGGTGAAAACCCGGATTGGTGCCTACCTCACTCAAACAGTGAGGCAGCAGACATCTGTCGGCAGGATTACCATCGATTCGGTGGCGATGCAAAAGAAGACCCTGCAACTGTTTGCCAATGGCAATTTGTCGTATAGCCGCTTCGATAAGGTGGCGACCGACAGCATCTACGCCCGCATTAAAACGCTCTTGCCAAGCGAGTTAGGCAAGCACAGGGTCGAACTTTTTTCGGATGGCTACAAGATTGAGGATTATATCCCGCTGCATCGCAAGGAGCGGTTTGCGAACCGGGTGGACGTGCCGCTGAAGCGCAATCTCTCTGCGCCCTACGCGATTAAGCACGGGCTGCAAAACCGCCATCTTGCCCTGTGGCAAAGCCACGGATGGTATTATGAGCAGAAACTCGACCGCTGGGAATGGCAGCGCGCGCGGCTTTTTCAGACGGTGGAAGACCTCTACACGCAGAGTTATGTGCTGCCCTACATAGTGCCAATGCTCGAAAATGCCGGTGCCACGGTGCTCCTGCCCCGCGAACGGGATACGCAACGCCACGAAATCATTGTTGATAACGACACCACCGCCGAGGGCTGGACCCTCGGCGAAGGCGTTGGCTTTGCCCACCTGAAAGAGGTCTATCACGATGGCGAAAATCCGTTCGCCGACGGGACGTATCTGCAAGCCCAAACGGTGAAAAAAGGCACCCTCACAACCTTCACCTGGCAGCCGGAACTACCGGAGAGGGGCAAATACGCCGTCTATGTGTCCTACAAAAGTCTGCCGAAGAGCACGCAAGATGCGCACTACACCGTCTATCACACCGGCGGGCAAACCACGTTCAGCATCAATCAGACGATGGGAGGCGGCACGTGGATATACCTTGGCACGTTCGACTTCGACGACAGCAGCAGCCGGGTGGTGCTGTCGAACGAGAGCAAAGACAAAAACAAAATCGTTACTGCCGATGCCGTGAAAATCGGCGGCGGCATCGGCAATATCGCCCGCGGAGATAGCATACACACGGAAACAAGCGGTCGCCCGCGCTACGTTGAGGGCGCGCGCTACTGGCTGCAATGGGCGGGGATGCCCGACAGCGTTTACAGTTGGACGCACGGCACGCGCGACTACACCGACGACTACCAAAGCCGCGGCTTGTGGGTCAATTATATGCGCGCACAAAACGTCCCTCTGGATGCCGCCTTTGCCTTTCATTCCGATGCCGGAACGACCTACGACGACTCGATTATCGGCACGCTGGGCATCTGTATGACACATTTCAAGGACGAGGTGTTTGCCAACGGCAAGCCGCGCATCCTGTCGCGCGACCTGACGCAGACCGTTGCCGACGAGATTGTCCGCGACATCCGCCTGCAATATGAGCCGCGATGGACGCGCCGCCACATCTGGAACCGCAATTACAGCGAAGCCCGTCTTCCGGAAGTGCCCACGATGCTCCTCGAACTGCTTTCGCATCAAAACTTTGCCGATATGCGCTACGGACTTGACCCCAATTTTCAATTTGCCGTGAGCCGTGCCATCTACAAGGGGCTTTTGAAATTCATTGCCTATCAAAACAACTACAATTATGTCGTGCAGCCGCTGCCCATCAGGGCGTTCGGCACCAAATTCACCGACAGCCTGCATGTGCAACTCCAATGGCAGGCGACCCTCGATTCCATCGAGCCGACCGCCGCGCCAACGGGTTATATCCTCTATTCGGCGGTCAATGGCGGCGATTTCGACAACGGCGTGCCGGTCAAAAGCACGCAGCACAATGTGGCGATTCAGCGCGACACGCTCTACCGCTTCAAGATTGCGGCGAGCAACGAGGGCGGCGAGAGTTTCCCGTCGGAAACACTGGCGGTGTGCCGCAAGAGCAACGAGAAAGGCGTGGTGCTGGTCGTAAACGGCTTCACACGCATCTCTGCACCCGAAAGTTTCGCGAGCAAAGACAGTCTGGCGGGCTTTTTGGACTATCTCGACCACGGCGTGCCCGACAGGGTGCAGTATAATTACATCGGCAGTCAGCACGAATTTCGCCGCAGTGTGCCCTGGATGGACGATGATGCCGCCGGTTTTGGCGCGAGCAATGCCAATTACGAAACGATGCTCATTGCCGGAAACACGTTTGACTATCCCGCCCTGCACGGTCAGGCGATTGTGGAAGCGGGCTATTCCTTCGTGTCGAGT
>BNTT01000144.1 GCA_025996815.1 Bacteroidia bacterium | reverse complement strand
AATAAAATTTAATCATTTTCGGACGAATGCCTCTGAGGGCTACTGTATCGTGATAATTTTGTAGAAAACCAGCATCGCAAAGAGGAGTTGCTGGAATAGCAGGATGATGACGAGGACGGCTGATGTCCAACTGAAACCGTTTTTTCTGACCTGCGTGGAAGCCTCGATGGCTTTGATGGCGGAGTCGATGGCTTCTATTAACTCGGAATTGTCGCTGGTGGGGGTGGCCGCTTTTTCTTTCATATCTGTTGTTATTATTTTTTGTCCCGTGATTGTTTGCACTGCAAATTCGTCGTCCTCGTCGTCGTCCTCGATTTCGACTGCGGCGCGCTCTTCCTCGTCCGGTTTGAGTTCGGTGGTTTCAAAGATGGCGAAGGGGGCGTTTATGTCTTTGGCGAGGGTGCTTTCGGCGGTGAAATTGATTTTGTAGTGGGCGGGGATGACTACGCGGTTGCCGCTGCTCACGTCGATGCTTTCGCGGTCTTCCACTTTCACCACTTTGAGCGTGCCCAGATTTTTTATTTTCACCGATTTATCGCTCAAAAGTCCCTCGCTGATGGCGTTTGACCATTCTTTCAGGAATGTTTCAGCCTCTTTGAGCGGGATGTCCGATTTTTCGGCGAGCCGCGCGGCGAGCATGTTGAATGTGATTTTTTCGTTCATACCTTGAGATTTTTTAGTTTATCCTTCAATTCGCCGCCGACCTTGAATTTCACTATCAATTTGGGCGGCGTCAACAATTTTTTGCCACTGACGGGGCTTACGGATATGCGCTCGTCGCGTTTTTGCACTTCCAGCGTCCCCAAATCGCCGAAAGCGACGACATTGTTGTTCTGCAACTCGGCGTTTATACAACCGACGATGTTGTCGATGCGCAACGCAACCGCCGTCTTCGACAGTTGAAGCCTGCTTATCAATGCGCTTGTCAATTCTGTATTATTCATAAATTTCTCCTATTAAATCATATTCCTGCGTATCTGTTATCGTTGCCTGATAGAATTGCCCGATTTGTAGCGGGCGCGTTTTTGCAATGAGCACTTCGGGGTCAACCTCCGGCGAGTCGTATTCGGTGCGCCCGACATAAAAATCGTCTTCTTCGCGGTCGATGATGACTTGGAGCGTTTTGCCCACTTTCGCCGTGCTGATTTCGCCGGCAATTTCGGCTTGCAAAGCCATCAGTTCGTCTAATCGCTGCTGTTTGATGGCGGGCGAAACGCTGTCGGAATACTCTGCCGCCGCGGTTCCGTCTTCTTGTGAGTACATAAATGCACCCATCCGCTCAAAGCGCATTGCTTCCACAAACTGCATCAAATCGGCAAAATCGGCATCCGTTTCGTCCGGAAAACCCACCATAAGGGTCGTCCGGAGGTGAATATCCGGCACCGCGTCCCGAATTTGGCGAATCAGTTCGACGGTTTGCCGGCGCGTGATATGTCGGCGCATCCGTTTCAGCACCTCGTCGCTGCTGTGTTGGAGTGCGATGTCGAGGTATTTGCACACATTCTTCTTTTGGCGCATCACGGACAGCAAATCCGGCGGGAAGCGGTTGGGATAGGCATAGTGCAGGCGCAGCCACGCCACCCCTTGGATGTCGGAGAGGCGGTCGACAAGTTCGGCAATCGCCTGTTTTTGATACAAGTCGGTGCCGTAAGCCGTCAAGTCCTGTGCAATCAGTTGAAATTCTTTAACTCCCTGAGCGACAAGCGTTCTAACCTCTTCTTCGAGCGATTCGATGGCGCGCGATTGCTGTTTACCGGTGATTAAGGGGATGGCGCAGAAGGCGCAGGTGCGGTCGCAGCCTTCGGAAATTTTCAGATAGGCGTAGTGCGGCGGGGTCGTGAGGATGCGTTCAAACGGTGGGGGCGACGATTTGTCGCGACCATCATCGGCACGTCCCAAGTCTGTCAGCAGGTCTTTCCAATTAAATTTGCCGTAGAATTTGTCCACTTCGGGGATGGCTTTTTGCAACTCCTCGCGGTAGCGTTCCGAGAGGCAACCCATAACGTACAATTGCTTGATTGTTCCGGCTTTACGGGCTTCGGCAAATGCCAAAATGGTGTTGATAGACTCCTCTTTGGCGGCTTCGATGAAGCCGCAGGTGTTGACGACCACGATGTTGCCGCGACATTCCGCCGGCTCGTGAGCCACCGAATAGCCGTTGGCGGCAAACAGACGCATCAATTGCTCGCTGTCCACCAAGTTTTTGGAACAGCCCAAAGAGATTATATCAACCGCGTGGTGTATCATTGTATGGTGTTATTTGCCAAAAAGTGAATCCACGAATTGCCGCTTTCTAAACACCTGTAAATCGTCTAATCCCTCGCCGATGCCAATGTATTTGACGGGGATTTGCAATTGGTCGGAGATGCCGATGACCACGCCGCCTTTGGCGGTGCCGTCTAATTTGGTGATGGCTAAAGCCGTGATCTCGGTGGCTTTAGAAAATTCTTTTGCCTGATTGTAGGCGTTCTGACCCGTTGAGCCGTCGAGCACGAGCAGCACCTCGTTGGGTGCGTGCGGGACAACTTTTTGCATCACGTTCTTGATTTTTGTCAGTTCGTTCATCAGCCCGATTTTATTGTGCAGTCGCCCCGCCGTGTCGATAATCACCACGTCGGCATCGTGGGCAACGGCAGAAGTGAGCGTGTCGAATGCCACCGAGGCGGGGTCGGCACCCATTTTTTGTTTCACCACCTCCACGCCAACGCGCTCGCCCCAGACACAGATTTGGTCTACCGCGGCGGCGCGAAACGTGTCTGCAGCCCCCAGAAACACCTTGTTGCCCCGCTGTTTGAAGTGATGCGCCAGTTTGCCGATAGTGGTCGTTTTGCCCACCCCATTCACGCCCACCACCATAATGACGCATGGACGGGATTCGCCCACACTGAAATCATCGGCGGTGTCGCCGGCGTGATTATCCAGCAACAGGGCGGCGATTTCTTCGCGCAAAACCTCCGTCAATTCGTTGGTATCCAAATACTTGTCGTTGGCAATGCGCTGTTCGATGCGCCGGATGATTTTCAGGGTCGTTTCTACGCCCACGTCGGACGTAACCAAAATTTCCTCCAAATGGTCAAGAATTTCCTCATCCACCTTGGATTTGCCGGCAACGACCCGCGCGATTTTAGAGAAGACCGTTTCTTTCGTGCGCTGCAAACCCTTCTGCAAACCCTGCTCCAAGTCGCCCTCCGCCACATCGCGAGCCACCCCGTCCCTCTTATCTTTTGAAAATAAATTTAAAAAACTCATATATATAGAAGCATTACAAAATTAAGACTGCGCAAAAGTACGAAAAAACTTCGTTGTGTGCAAGTGCAAAAAAAGCCCGCCGTCCGTGGCGGGCGTTTTCAATTCTTCAACAAACCTTCCAGCGTGGTTGCATTTTTGAGTTCGTAGGGGGTCAGCGGCAGGCGATGCGAATAGACCAGCCGGCAGCCCTTGTCGGTGATGACGATGTCGTCTTCCAGACGGATGCCGCCGAAGTTGAGATAGCCTTTCAGGGCACTGAAATTGATAAATTGCGTGTTGATTTTTTCTTTTTCCCACTTGGCAATCAGTTGGGGAATGAAGTAGATGCCCGGCTCCACGGTGAGCACGTGTCCCGCCTCCAAGCGTTTACCGAAGCGCAGGCTGGAGTATCCAAAGAGGGTGTCGCGCGTTGTTTCGTCGTCGTAGCCGACGAATGTTTCGCCCAGATTTTCCATATCGTGCACGTCCAACCCCAGGGCGTGACCCAGCCCGTGGGGCATAAACAGGGCGGGTGCACCCGCGTTGAGAGCCTCCTCCGTGTCGCCCTTCGTCAAGCCCAAATCGCGCAACCCTTCAAAAATGATTTTGTAGGCATTGCGGTGTACCGATTTGTAGGTGATGCCCGGTTTAGCCAGCGCGATGGAGTCGTTAAGTGCCTTTTGCACAATGGCGTGGATGTCGATTTGCTTGGGCGTATAGTCGCCGTCCACCGCCGTTGTCCGCGTGAAATCGGAGGCATAATGGTTCCGGTTTTCAGAGCCGGCATCGCAGAGCATCAGCCGTCCGGCTTGCAAAACGCCGCTGTGGTCGTGGTTGTGAAGTGTTTGCCCGTTCATCGAGAGGATGGTGGGAAACGACGTGCGCCCTTCGGCAAGGGCGATGCCCTCAATCATATCCACGATTTTCTGTTCGGGAATGCCCGCGTGGCACATTTGCATCGCCATAAAGTGCATAACGGTGCCCGTCCTGCCCGCATCTTCCAATTCCTGCAGTTCCTCCTGCGATTTGATTAGGCGCATCTTGACGACCGCCCTGGTCAATTCCACCGAGAAATCGCGGGTGATTTCGTCCGGCTTTTTACCAAGCAATTCGCTGAACATCAATAGATTGCGATAGCGGTAGGGTTTCAGATATTTTACGGGCGCAGACTTCAAGATGCCCTTCAAATCCGCCATCGGCAGCACGGTCGAAAGCCCCACCTCCGCCGCGCGCTCTTTCAGCGACGGCAGATTGCCCATCCAAATGATGTCGTCCATCGTCAGCTCGTTGCCAAACAGGTATTCGCGGTCGTTGTCGATGTCCACCACATACGCCAAATCGGGCGTATCCAGCCCCACGTAGTAAATAAACGAACTGTCCTGCCGAAACGGATAGTCATTACCCCGATAATTGACCGCCGCCTCGCCATTGCCTTGCAGCACCACCATCCCCGACCCGAGCAACTTTTTCAGCTCCGCTCGCCGCTGTATGTACACTTCTTTTTGAAACATTGTCGTATTATGTATTTATGGACGCAAAGATACGACTTTTTTTGTATTTACAACCCAAAATTTTGAAAATTTTTGAAAAATTGTTGTACCTTTGCGGTCGCAAATCATCAAATTTAGAATCAGGCAATGGCAAAAGGAACCGTAGAAATAGATACCGCGCGGTGCAAAGGCTGCGAATTATGCGTCGTGGCGTGCCCCACAGACGTTTTGGCACTCAGCCAAACGTTCAACTCCAAGGGCTATTATTTTGCCCAAATGGCGAAGCCGGACGAATGTATCGGCTGCGCAGGTTGCGGTTATGTGTGTCCGGATGCCTGCATCACGGTGTATAAACAAAAATGATAATAAATGCCTTTCGCTTTCGATTAACGGTTGTTTGAAATTATTTATATGTTTCCATGAGGGGATGATTCTACTGAACATTTACCCAACTTTTGTTAATTTTTTTTCTAAGTTTAGTATTGCTTGATAAACCTTTGGCTGCGTAATTCTATTGATATATAACCGCGTTCCTTTGACTCGTTCATTGTAATCCAACACAAAACCATAGCCGCACTCAAATAAACAATAATTAGTGATTAAACTTCTGTCATGTTGGCTATGGTCAACATCGTTTATATTAACCTCTATTGTATAATTGCGTAATGTTTTTATGGCTTTTTTCAAATTCTCTTTTTGCTTTATTTTGTCCTCGTTGTCCGCTTTTTTGGTAAATATTGTTACTGTAAATTTTTGTTTTTCAAGTTTATTTGGCAACAAAGAATCGAAAAGGGTCTTTATTTCCTTTTCCATATCCTTTTTACCAAGAATATAATTATCAATAAGAATTATTGAATTACAAGGATGTCTAAATGCTTGCACTATATCCCAGTTTGTATTTGTATCAATTGACAGAAGAGTAACGGACGAAAATAAAAAATTAGCACGTTCGATGTAATCTTCATTGGAAATAAACATCATACCGTAGTTTTCTTCCATTTGGCGACTTTTTGTGGAATCGGATAAGAAAAAAAATGCGTGTCGATTATCAGCCTCATCAAAATTGATTGGAAATTTATCAAATTTGATTTTAATCTCACCATTTCCTTTTTTCTTTTTTAGCATATTAAAGAAATCATTTTCTATTTTGAAAAAACTTTCCAGGCTGACATCCAAACAAAGTGTTGCGTCTTTCAAAAACATATCTCTATATTTGTTCCATATATCAACTTCAGTATCTTCAGAAAAAGAATCATCGGAGCTTATTCTTGGTCTGTTATTGAAAAATTGAATCAAGAACTCAGCCTCACAGTATAATTGTTGCCTTTCCATGTTGCTTATTTTTCAGAGTACGACCATAATTTCATTGCTAAATTATCTGCTTCATCATAAAACCCACTTCCAAAGGGTTGTGTCAATTCTCCGTTGGGGTTTATATGAATTGTGCGAATTTGTGGGTCTGTGGCAGAAGCCCGTTTTGCAGGGTCTGCACTGTCAACATAATTTATCACCGTATCCTCCGGCTTTATATCCCCTTTGGCAGTCAAATATTGAAGTTTCCGTATCAAATATTCACTGTGTGTTTCAATAATGAAAGACAAACCAAATTCTTTTTGCGCATCCACAAACAAATCAGCAAGTTTTGACTGAAATTTTGGATGCAAATGGGCTTCCGGCTCTTCAATTACAATAGTTTTGGTATAATTTTCTGGATCACGCATCAGTCTATACTTTGAGACATCAAAGGGTTTTATAGTGCTAATATCTGAAACATGAAACAGAATCGGTAAAAATTGTGTTATGCCATAACCTAAATCAACAATATTTAATTTCTTTTCACCTCTTAAAATAGATATTTTAGCACCAACACCGGGCTCTATTTCAAATGCAATACCATCACCTATTTCAAATTCTTTAACCCACTTCTCAAGAAAATCTTTTGATTTACCCGAAATGTCTTTATCTATAAATTTTCTTAAAAATTCATTGAATGAAGTTCCTTGTGAAGTATAGGTATACAGTCTTTGGGTATTTGCTCTGACAGATTCTACAAAAAACATATTCTTATAAAAAAGTTGCATTTGAATATATGTGAGATAAAGGAGGTCTGCGGTTGTACTACGACGATGGACACTGTCATCGGTATACTGAAACAAGAATGAGCGTATTCTAGATGGCTTTATCTTTTTTCTCCATGCATCAGAAAATAAATTGATTTTCTCATTCGGAGAAAATAGATAATATTCAAAACAATGCAAATATAACAATATAGATTCTAAGTTTTTGATTTTCTTGGATTTTGATTCTCTATCCTTTATTTGTGTCGTTGATTCTTCGTCA
Organism: Bacteroidia bacterium; assembly: GCA_025996815.1. Lineage (GTDB taxonomy): Bacteria > Bacteroidota > Bacteroidia > Bacteroidales > Azobacteroidaceae > Azobacteroides. The sequence goes on along the minus strand of BNTT01000144.1, from coordinate 1,055 downwards.
ATAATGTCAATTGTAAGTTTCTGTAAAAAATCTTTGAAATTTTCAGATGAATTGCTTTTAACATATTCCTTTATAGCATTGATTGAAACATCTTTACCTTCTACAAATTGGTCCCACACCGTCCCTTCTTCGCGCCTGTTTGCAAATAAACTTTCATCATCTAAATCTGCAAATAATTCTGAGAATGATTTAAAATCATAATCATCCAATATTTCCGGATATTTTTGAATGAGTAGTTCCCATAAATTTTGTTCGAACTGGTCATAATTTTTGAATGGAATCTGTTCTATCTGTTCAAAAATTTCAGGATTGTTCCACAATGGCTCATAAACATTCAAGGTTTCAATTTTTCTAAGGTCGATTTGACTTTTATCGATTTCATGATGAGATATTCCCCATGTATTCTCAAAAAATTGAAACCTATCATAATCAACACCTATATGATCGCAAAACGATTGAGTTATTTCGGGATGATAAGCGCATATATACGTACCCTCGCGTGCCTTTCCATAAGTATGTGTGTAACAACATTTTATAATTCCTTTATAGTCTTTAATTTGCATTTCATCACCATCCTTAATGGATAAAGTTTTAGCTTCCTCTTTTTTGACGCTCACCACATATTCTTCAAATTTTGTTTCATACTCTTCCAATTCCATATATAAAGATAAAAACTTTTTTAAAATAAATCTACTATTAAAATATTCAGTTTCGTCGTCAATTTTATAAAGCACAATGTTTTCTTTATCTTCTTTGACATAAACGGAAGTTTGTTTTAATTTGCCATCTTTCAAAATGCTGTCCTCATTTATACAAAAAATATTTTCAACAAATAAATGACCCCAATAGCTTTCCGGCAACCTATAAGTTATGGTGATTTCTTTATTCGTCAGATTTTCATTATTTAAAACCATTTCAAAATCGCCTAATTGATGACGATAAACACTTTCCGTGCTTTCTTCAAAACCAAGAGTACTTGGTATTTGTTCTTGTTTGCTTTGCCGTTCTTGCTGTTCACAAGAATTTTGAAAAAGTTTCAGTCCCTTTATGACTGT
>BNTT01000143.1 GCA_025996815.1 Bacteroidia bacterium | reverse complement strand
GATGCTCACAAAAAGGAAAAACGACACAATGTCTTTAGTTGGCTCAAATTTTCGCCGATAGACATCAATCGTATAGCTCAATGTATGAAAAGTGTAAAAACTGATTCCAACCGGCAAAATCAAGTGCAAAGTCTTGGCTTGCAGTTGAATACCGAGCAGGCTAAAAGCATCCACAAAAGAGGTTACAAAGAAATCGTAGTACTTGAACACGCCCAACACCCCAAAAGAAACCAAGCAACAGACCGTCAAAATCAGCCGCCGTCGCTTTTGTGCATCGGTTTTCATCATTAACACGCCCGCCGAATAGTTGGTGATTGAACACAGCAACACCAATGACAGGTACCGCCAATCCCACCAGCCGTAGAAGAAATAGCTGGCAGCAAGCAGAAATACATTTTGCGCCTTGACGTTTTTGGATATAGCCCAGTAGAGTAAAAATACAATGGGCAGGAATATCCCAAATTCGATAGAGTTGAATAGCATATTATTTGTCTGTGTTTAATATTGTACAACAATAAAGCCACCCCAAGGCAATGCCCTGATGTGGCTGAAACCATGTTTCGCTACAAAAATACTTAAATAGTCGTGCATAACTTACTGATAATAAGCAAGTTAGGGGGGGGGGGTATAAATTTCGCTACGTTTCTCATTTTCTGCATTTTTTTATATCACTGCGGGTCAAGCCCGCAATGACAATTCTTTTTCAGGCGCAAAGGTAACAAAAAATTTTAATTTGTCAAAACAAGCGCGTTTTTTGTTTCGGCAGTGATGCGAAAGCGGTTGTCGGTGCGGTGCCCCACAATCCAAATAATGTCGTCACCTGAGCACAGTAGCCATGTTTTTGCTTTTTCCGGCAGGCTGAATTTGTGATTTGTGAAATAATCGCTCACCTTTTGAAAAGAGGTCATCCCAAACGGTACAAACTTGTCGCCCTGCTGCCAATGCCGCCACGTCAGGGGCATTTGTAACAAGTCGGCATCAAAATAGGCGATGTTTTTGTCTTTTTTGATGACGAAATCGGGGGTGATGGGAAATTGGTTTAGGGTGTAGGGTATAGGGTGTAGGGTGCTGGGGGTCAGCCAATTGTCATTGCGGGCTTGACCCGCAATCCCCTGCTGTAATAGAAAATGCTGCCTGTCACGAATCAATGTGAACTGCGGCGCGTGAAACACCTTGCCCGATTGACTGTCAATAGCACGTGCGGCATCCTTCACCACCTCTTCGCCAAACCCATAATCTTTCAATATCTCGAACAGCACCGCTTGGGGCGAGGCTGTTTGTTGCAAGCGGGCGATGTCGATAGTGCCCTTTTCGGCATCAAACACCTGCGCTTTGGCTGCGGCGACGGATTGTTCATAGATTTTATTCGCCTCACCGAGGTTATTCATCGTGCGGAGGAGGGCTGTGCGCACCGCCGGATTGATGGTTTGCAGCAACGGCAACAGGTTGAGGCGGATTTTGTTGCGGGCGAAGGTGTCTTGCAAATTGCTTGAATCCGTGCGATACGGCAAAGCTTTTTCTTCGCAAAACTGCAAAATTTCTGCTTTGGATACACCCAGCAGCGGGCGAATGATGTGCCCGATTTTCGGCGCAATGCCCGTCAGCCCCTTGATGCCGGTGCCGCGAATCAGGTTGAGTAGCACCGTTTCAATGTTGTCATCTTCGTGATGCGCCACCGCAATTGCCTCTGCATCAAGCCGTTGACGAAGTTCTTCAAACCACGCATAGCGCAATTCGCGCGCCGCCATTTCAATGGAAATGCCCCGCTGCGTGGCAATCTGCCGCGTATCAAAATCCGCCTTGTGATAAGGTATATTCCAATCGGTAGCCAGTTGCTGCGCCAACTGCTCGTCGCCATCCGCCTCATCGCCCCGCAAATGAAAATTGCAATGCGCCGCTATGCAGTTGTAGCCCAGCCGTTGCAAAATGTAGAGCAGTGGCACCGAATCGGCACCGCCGCTCACGCCAACGATGATTTTCGCTTGTGGCGCGGCGAGCAGTTGCTGCTTTTCAATATATTGTCGGATTTTTCGAATCACCGTGTGTATTCAGTTTTCATCAATTAATTTTTCTATCAATTCAATAAAATTTTCTGCCTGAGGATATAATGTGTCGGTGGTATTTTGGTCGAAATAGATAAAAGCATCATAATCGCCGCTTTGTCTTTTGGAAAAAAGGTTGGAGAAAACATTCCCTGCTTCAACAGTTAGTTTTTCGGTGCGAATAAAATGTAAACCCAACATCTGTCGTACTCCTGCATGGGTTTTTGCCTCAATTCCTTTTTTCAGCAACAATCCTGAAACTGCATAATAGCACGCATAATACATTCTGTTGATTGCCGCATTCCAAAAACTATTATCCATCATCACTCGCGCTTCTTGTAAAGAACGATGGGCATTTTCTCGCTGCAATAATATAATTTGTTTCCTATCTTCGTCTGTCAGCATAGCACAAGCCCTTCTTTCATTACGTTTTTATAAAATGGAGTGATATTTTTTCCCCATTGTTTTTTTAGAACCACAACAGGATTGATTAACACTCCCGTTTCATACTCGACATCAAATAACGGATTGATGATTTTTTGACGCTCCTTCTCCGTGATGGTGTCTTGATTCACAATGAGCAATATATCCACATCACTGTCGGGACGAGCATCACCTCTCGCCTCGCTTCCGTATAATATTGCTGAAACACCTTTCGGTATTGTATGCAATTTCTCGCGAATACTATTTACAACTGATTTTCGATACATAATAACACGTTTTAATATTGCGCCGGCAACTATTTTCCTGCAAAGATACAATTTTTTTTTTATTTCAAACTGCACAAAAAGCCGAATTTAGAAATATTCATTTTTCAGCGCATTGATTTACATACTGTTTTGCATTCATAACGCCAAGTTTAGACAATTTGAGATCTTTTTCATTGCGCGTTATGATTACGTCCATGTTATGTATCAATGCACTATGATACTGAATTGAGTCTTCAAAATCTTTAAAGTCAGAGATTAATGCCAATTCCAATATTTTATCATCAAATGGAAGAACTTTGACCAACACTTTAAATTTGGATAGTATTTTCTGCGTGTCTTCCAACTTGTATTGCTTCAGGAGCAAATAATGAGCGTTAGCAAACGTTAACGTTGAAACATACAGCCTTATATCCGCATTTGTGTCCGCCAAAGAAAATAATTCTTGCGCTTCCTTGTAAAATGGCTCGCGCTTTGCCAACAAGTCAATTACAATATTTGTATCAACAAACAGGTCTTTCATTACAGATATTTTTTAGCCAAGTAGTCGTGATAATCGTTTTTGTAATTATCCACATTTTCGCTCGAAATAACGCCTGTGAGGCTTTCTACCAAAGGCGTAATTTGTTGCGTTGTCTTTGTTTCTGCTCGTGTCAGCGTTTTCAAATAGATTTCAATTAGTTTAGCTAAACTAATACGGTGTGCATGAGCATACATCTCGGCTTGCTCTATCACTCGTTGTTCTACATTCAATGTTAGTGTTGCATTCATACAAATTCATCTTATTTAGCCACAAAGGTACGCTTTTCTTTTGAATGACAGACTTTTCATTATTTCAAACTGCACAAAAAGCCGAATTTGTAAACATTCAGCACCCACAGTGAGGGGTGTTTGCCCAGCAGATTTTTGCGGAGCAGGGGCTTGACAATGGGGAAAAGCAGGCGCGTCAGGGCTATCATGCCTGTTCTGCCCAGCAGGCGCTTGGTGTGGAGGATGGGCGAATAGTAGTCTTCTTGGAGCATTTGATTGATGTGTTTCAGGTTGCGTAAGGCATTTTCGGTGCGTTGCAAAAAATCGTCTGCGTTGTTTAATCCTAAGTGTATCAGTGGATTGTCTATGTGTCGCATCGGAATGGCTGCCTCTCGTAGCTGGATGCCAAACAGCGTGTCTTCGTGTCCGTAGCCCTGCAACGCCTGCGTGAATTGCACCTGGTCGAAATGCGATTTGCATATCATAAAATTGCAGGTCTGAAGGCTCTTGGCTTTGGTTTCGCGCCTTTTGCCGTATTTCCAGTGCAGGCGTTTTTTAGGGTCAGGGCATTCGGCTTCGTAGATATGCCCGCCCACGCACACCACGCCCTCCTGCATGTAGGGGACGTAATTTTGAATGAAATCGTTGGACGCAATGCCCATATCGCCGTCCATAAAAATCAGGCAGGGATATTTCGACTCTTCCACCAGCAAGTTGCGGATTCTGGCACGCCCGATATTTTCTTCCAATTGGATATAACGCACGTTTGGCAATTTAATAGCCTGATTTTCAGTGCGATATGCCTGTTCGGAAGCATCGTCTATCAACAAAATTTCAAAAGCCAAACCCGTCGCCACAGCCTGTCGGTGCAGTTCCTGAACCAACAGGCTCAGCTTCTGATTATATATCGGGATGCAAATGCTAAACATCGGGCGTTATGCTTCAAATTTTGCCTGCCGCATATCGCCCGTTTTGGCGAATGCGACGTGGAACGACAGTGCCGAAGCCACGCTGGCGGGTGTGTGCCCGCTCCGAGAGAGTTTCAGATAGTCGCGCAACAGCGGTCGATAACTTGGGTCAACGCAATTGGTGATGATGCTTTCTGCCCGCTGGCGTGGCGACAGTCCGCGCAAATCGGCTATCCCGTGCTCTGTAACCAATATTTTGACCGAATGTTCGCTGTGGTCAAAGTGCGACACCATCGGCACGATTGCCGAAATGGCTCCGTCCTTCGCGGTCGAAGGGGTCGTGAAGATAGACAGGTAGGCATTGCGGCAGAAATCGCCCGACCCGCCGATGCCGTTCATCATCTTCGTGCCAAGCACGTGCGACGAATTGACGTGTCCGAAAATATCGGCTTCCAATGCCGTGTTGATGGCAATGATGCCGATGCGGCGCGCCACTTCGGGGTTGTTGGACATCTCAGACGGACGCAGCAAAAATTTGTCCTTGAAGAAAGGCAGGTCGGCATACACCTCGTTCAGCACCTCTGTGGTGAGCGAAAGCGAACTCCCGCTCGCCAATTTCACGCGCCCGCTGCGAATCAGTCCCACAACCGAATCCTGAATCACTTCCGTATAGATATTGAACGCGGGAATGTTCTTGTTCGACCCCATAGCACCCAAAACGGCGTTGGCAACATTGCCCACGCCCGATTGCACGGGCAAAAATTCCTTCGGAATGCGCCCCGCTTTCATCTCGGCGGACAGGAAATCAGCCACATTCTGACCGATTTTCGCCGTCACATCGTCCATCGGCGTGAATGCGCCAATCTCGTTGGGCAGGTTGGTTTCCACGATGCCGACAATTTTTTTCGGGTCGAGTTGCACGTAGGGCGACCCGGCGCGGTCATCCGCCTTGTAAACAGGGATTTCGCGGCGGTAAGGCGGGTCGAGCGGCTCGTAAATGTCGTGCATCCCCACCATTTCTTTGGGGTGGTAGCTGTTTAATTCGAGGATGATTTTGTCTGCCAAGCACGCAATGGTCGGGGAGATACCCACCGCCGAGGTGAGCACCGCCTTGCCATCGTCGGAGATGTCGCAGACTTCCAAAATCGCCCACTTGGGCTTTTGGAGAAATCCGTAGCGCAGATATTGCGCCAATTCCGACAAATGCAGGTCGAAATACTCCATTTCGTGGTTGTTAAGTGCCGTCCGCGAGTCTTTGTTCGACTGATAGGGCGTGCGAAACTTGATGGCGTGTGCCCGCGAGAGGCACCCGTCGGCAGATTCGCCGGTGCTGGCACCGGTGTACATCCCCACTTGGAACGGGCGACCGGCGGCGTGTTCTGCCTCCGCACGTTTCGCAAGAGCGGTTGGCACGGCTTTCGGGCAACCGGTGGCGGTGAACCCGCTCAAACTGATGACATCATCGTTATTGATGAGGCTTGCGGCTTCTTCCGCAGTAAATTTTTTGTAATTCATCGTTATATAATTATCGTTAAAAACGGTCGCAAAGTTACAAAATAATTTTGAATCCGCCACTATCAGCGAAGCCGCCACCACCCGCGTCACGCCGCAGATGAACAATGGCTCCTGCCGATTGGGGTGCCGAATTAATACTCTTTCCGATTGATTATCTCCGAAAAGACTATCATTTTGCGCAATTCGTCGGGAGAAGAAAGGGCTTCGCCGTCAATTAAAACGCTGTTTTCTACTGTATTTTCCATAAAAATATTTCTGTATGATTGTGCAAAGGTAAGAAAAATATCGAATAAAACAATCCGGCAAACAGGGCAAACGTAAAAAAGCGGTTGTTGCATATTTTGTAATATCAATTAATTCCATGATATTGACATACACCTGTTGAAATACTGTTAACACTCCAATGAGCGTATTTACAATAAAATTTTTGACGACAGTAAAACTGACCTGAACAACCAACAGAATTAGGTGTCTTTCTACAATAGTGGCATTTCATAAACTGATAGCAACTTGAAATCACATTTTTGTCCGTACATAATTATTTTTGCTTTACTTCCGTCCTTTTACGGAAGGTTTTAATTTTTTCCGCTCTTACGGCTTCGCGAGTGCCTTGCTTTTATTTCTGTTTTTCAATATATTCCACCACACTCCTTACCTCATCGGTACTAACAAACGCCCCTTGCAATCGTTCTATTTCCGAGTTGAAAGAAAAGAGCATATCACCTTTGCCAATAAGTTTTTCCGCACCGCTATTGTCTAAAATAATTTGAGAATCAACCTGTTTGCTTACTTTGAAGGCAATTTGAGCAGTAAAATTTGAGGTTATTTCGCGAGTAATGGTCTTTGCCGAAGGGCGTTGCGTGGCAATGATAAAATGAATGCCAACAGCCCGCGCTTTTCGAGAAAGTGAGATAAGCAACAGCTCTATTTCCTTACTTTGTTGAATATCAGGAAATTCATCAATCATTACCACAATGTAGAGCAGTTTATTACTCGTTTTTGCATTGTATTCTTTCAAAGTTTTGCAATAGCCGCTTTCGGCAAGCAACTTGCTGCGGCTGCTCATTTCCTCTTTCAGCCAATTCAGCGCGGTTGTGATTTCGTCTTTATCGTCAATAATTACAGCACTTTGCACATCGGGAATTTTTACTAAAAACCGTTTTTAAAGTGTCTTGTAAATGTCTAATTCCTGTCGTTTGGGGTCAAAAAGTATAAATTGCAACTCTTTGGGGCTTTTTTTATAAAGCAGCGAGAGAATCATTGCGTTTAGTCCAACAGATTTCTCCTTTCCGCTTGCACCTGCTACCAAAATATGCGGCATTTCGGTTAAGTCAATGATTTTTGTGTTTCCGTCAATGCTTTTTCCGATTGCCAAAAGAAGTTCACAGGTACAGTTTTGAAAATCAATACTTTCCAAAAGCAATTTTATGCCGGCAATGCTGCGGTTTTCGTTTGGCACTTCAATAGCCACCGTACCCCGATTTTTGAATGGCGCAATAATACGGACTGCCTCAACTTTCAAAGCAATGGCAATTTCGGTGTTTTTGTTTGTAATTTTGTCAATAGCGACGCCACGAGCGGGAACGAGTTCGTAAAGCGTTATCGTTGCACCGACCGTTGCCGAAATATCGGATACGCTAATGCCGAAATCGCCGAGTGTTTGCTTGATAACTTGTTTTTTGGTTTCAATTTCTTCGGCGATATTTTCGGGCGTTTCCTGCGGGTAGTCGGTTAAGATTTCCAAAGGTGGAAAGGCGTAGTTTTTAGGGACAGTGGGGACTTCAGGGACGGGAGCGGCAATTTCTGTCGGTGTTTCTTCTGCATCGCTGTTTTCGTTTGTTGCAGAGCGTGTTGAAATTGGACTTGATTTTTCAGGAGATTTCTTGCTGAAATATTCGTCAAGCCATACAAACAACTCTTGACGAGTAATGTATTCGGGCTTTTCTTCCTTTTCAAACAAATCTTTGAGTTTGCTTAAACAAAAAATCAGGACAGACAATAGATGATAACAAATTATTGTTTTGGTATAGGCGTTTAGGTCGCCCAAATAATTTGCTACCTTTGTAGCATGGAAGAAAGGATAAAATTTATGGGAGTGAACTCAATCAATTTTTACAGACAGTTTCAAACAGATACGGTGGATTCAACTTCTAAGTGCGACAAAAAGTTCTACAAAGATAGATAAAAAACTTCAGTTGGAGACTTAAAGCCGAGTTTTTCTCTTGGACGGCTATTTATCTTCTTCTGTATCAGTTTAATATAA
>BNTT01000142.1 GCA_025996815.1 Bacteroidia bacterium | reverse complement strand
AAACGGGGCAATACAAGAGTTAAAAACAATCGGAAGAGGTTATAGAAATACCGCTAATTTCAGAACGGCTATTCTCTTCTTTAACGGTGATTTAATGCTCTTTCCACACAATTCCCAGTAGAACCAATAAAGATATAACACTTTGGCTTGCCAACAAAATTATTGCGGACTTCGCCAAACAACACGCCGAAAACGAGTTTGAAAAATACCGCCCCATTCAAGACCGCCTTTTTGAGTCAGATTTTGATAGGGTGATGAAAATGATTGAAAAGAAAATGAATAAAAAAGAAAGATTAAATAAAAAATTCACAATGAAAAAAACTATCTTCATTATTTTATTGCTGTTGCCGATATTTCTTTCGGCACAAAAGCAAATGCCGCAAACTGTTGACGCAGCAACCCAACAGCAACTAATAGAGCAAAGCATACGCATCGGCATGTTGGAAAAACAACTTGAAGAATTGAAAACTGCCAACGTAAGCCATTATTCAGAAATGGAAGCTCGATTTGAGGTAAAAAAAGAAAATTTAGAAAATGAAAAAAGTCGTAGTAATAATCTATTAGTTATTATCGGGATATTGGCGACCATTATTGGTTTTGTGATACCCGTGATAATTTTTTTATTTGGATTAAGTTGGATAAAAAAAGCTGAGAAAGAATTTCAAGATTGGAAAAGAGAGGCTAATGAAGAATTTGTAGAAAAAATAAATGATTTTGAAAAACAATTCCTGGAAGAAAAAAATAAAATCGAAACAATCAGAGAAGAGGCAAAAATTTGTATAAAACATATAAAGGACAATGAAGAGCAAAGTACAGAAATAACTACTCGCTTGCAAGCTCTTATCAATACCGAACCAAGCGAAACTCGTAAAGCTGATAATATAGAAAATGCAAAAAATATTCTTAATGACCCAAACGCTACTGAATTTGAAAAAGATTGGGCAGATGCCTTGATTGACTGTTTCTCAAATAAAAATACAGTGGCAATAGATAAATTCAATAAATTATTAAAAAAATATTCCAATAAAATAAACTACAATGATTTATCTCGTATTTATGCGTTCTTGTCATGGTGTTATGCAAGCGTTGAAGATGTTGATAAAGCTAAAATATATGCAGAAAGTGCAATCTTTTTAAATCCAAATAATCCAAGAGCGTGGCACAATAAAGGTTTTTTGTTAGAAAAACTAAATAAAAAAGAAGAAGCGTTACAATGTTACGATAACTCTATTGAAATAAATCCTGATAATTGGGGAGCGTGGAACAACAAAGGAACTCTGTTTTCTAAATTAGATAGAGATGATGAAGCATTAAAATGTTACGATAAGTCTATTGCAATAAATCCTGATGATGATAGTGTGTGGTACAACAAAGGACTTCTGTTTTCTAAATTAGATAGAGATGATGAAGCATTAAAATGTTACGATAAAGCTATTGAAATAAATCCTGATGATGATGGTGCGTGGAACAACAAAGGTGTTTTGTTAGAAAAACTAAATAAAGAAGAAGAAGCGTTACAATGTTATAACAAAGCTATTGAAATAAATCCTAATAATGATGAGGCAAAAGCAAATAAAGAAAGATTGGGATAAAAGGATAATAAAATAAAATCTATGACAAACTTCGGATATGTTTACATAATGACCAATAAGAACAAGACAACGCTATATGTTGGCGTTACGAATGACTTGTGCCGTAGAATTTACGAACATAAAAATCATTTGGCAAAAAATTCATTTACAGATAAATACAATCTTGAATATTGCATTTATTACGAAGAAATACCGTATTTCGATTTGGCAATAAAGCGAGAAAAAGAGTTGAAAGGTTGGAGTAGAGCAAAAAAAGTAGGCGAACTGAAAGGGGCGGGCGAATTTTTTCGCTTTTGCCACCATTCCTAATGGAATGAAATGTAATCAACTAAAAATCTTATGCCCTCACAACACAAAATAAAACTCCATTTGTAAAATAAAAATATATTTCATATCTTTGCAGTTACAAAACAAGTAACATTATGGATATAAAACATAAAAATATAACCGCATTTTCAGCAAAAATTCTTGCAGAAATGAATACTCAAGACAAGCGTTGGTTTGCCTTGCAGGCGGTTTATTCTATGTTTTCGGACTTGTCTGAAATACAAATCAGAGCGCAGTTGAAGCGTATGACAGACGAAGGTTTGCTGATGCGTATTTCTGACGGCGTGTATTACATTATTCCTTACGAGCAAGATTCCGAAACCTTTATTCCCGACTGGCATTTGCTTGCAGAGCCATTAGTCGGGCAGGAGTATTATATCGGTTATTATTCTGCTTTGCAAATCCACCAACTTATTACACAACCTTCATTGAAGGAACAAATCGTTATTAATAAGCAAGTTAAGCCGTCAGAAAAAACAATCAAAGGCGTAAAATTTCAATTTATTTATCACAATGAAAAACATTTTTTTGGTTACAAAAAAGTTTGGATTGATAATTTCAACAAGGTGTTTTGCAGTAATTTGGAAAAAACAATCATTGACTGCCTTTACAAGCCCGATTATGCGGGCGGCATCGTAGAAATAGCCAAAGCCATTTTTATTGCCAAAGATAAAATAAACTATGAAACGCTGTTGAAATACACTTTACAGTTTGATGCGCAGGTAGTTATCAAGCGTTTGGGCTATTTGCTTGAAGTTTTGCAAATTGAAACGCCGATTATCGGAACGCTGCAAAACAGTCGTTCAACTTCTATTGCCGTGCTTGATACGGAAGCTCCCGGAGAGGGTAAAATTCTTACCCGTTGGAATATCCAACAAAATGTTGATATGGAAACAATTAAATCAGCAATTTCAACATGATACGACCTGCCGAAATACAGCAAAAAGCGCGAACAGAAGGCGTGCGCGATACGCAAATTGAAAAGGATTATATTCTGTCGTGGATACTTACAGGAATTGCTCACAACAGGTTATTGTCTGATATTCTTGCATTTAAAGGTGGAACGGTTTTGAAGAAATTTTATTTTGAAGATTATCGACATTCGGAAGATTTGGATTTTACGCTGTTAGACAACACGAAAACCAACGACGAAATAAAAACGGCTTTTGAAAATTCGTTTGATTTTGTAAAAGAAGAGGCGAATATATCATTGTCTATCACAGAGTTTGGTGAACACGAAACAGGCAATATCAATTTTTTTATCAATTATAACGGAGTATTAGGAGGAACAGGCAAACGGGTAAAAGTAGATATTTCAAAAGACGAACTTTTACAGTTTGAATTGAAAATAAAACCTTTATTTTCAACCTATTCCGACCATATTGACAGTGTTTTGAAATGCTACTCTTTGCCCGAAGTAATGACGGAAAAACTGCGCTCTTTATTATCACGGCAGCAACCCCGTGATTTTTACGATTTATGGTATCTTTCTGAAATAGAAGAACTTGAAATGAGTGATTATATTGCTGAATTTGAGGTAAAAGCCAACTACAAAGGTCTAAATTCCGATAGTTTGGAAAAACGGATTGAAAAGATTTTGCCCGCATTCAAGTCGCGTTGGGAAAGTTCGATTAAAGAGCAAATAAAGGATTTGCCGCCTTTTGAGCAAGTTTCAAGAGAATTAGGTCGGCATTTTAGAAAATGGTTAAAAAAATGAAAAAGTCAATTGAGAAGATAATGAACAGCAACAGGATAGCGGCACTTCTGTTTTTTTTCTGCTTTTGTATATTAGCAATGAAAGCCGGCGACCGCAAAGAACAGGATGCCGGTTTATGGGCTTACGCCAGCGTTTCTCATAAACCGTTTGCCGGAAAATGGGAGGCGATATATGCGCTGGAATACAGGAGCAGGGAGAATTTTAGAGAAACTTCGCTGTGGTGTGGGACGGTCATTGCGGATTATGTTTTCAATCCACATATCAAGGTGGGCGTGGGCTATGAATTTTTTATGAACAGGGAGCCGGATGGCGGATACAGTCCGGAACACCGCTATTATCCGGAAGCCATCTTTTCCTACCGCACAGGGTCGCTTTCGGCAAGTTTTCGCACGCGGGTGATGAATACGTTTACGCAATGGAACGAGCCGTATTGGGAAGCCAGAAACAGACTGAAAGTCGGCTATCGGATAGGGGAAAGCAGCCTGAAGCCCTTTGTGGCGGTGGAACCTTATCATGCGCTAAGCTCCGTGGCAGAGCGATTCACGAAAATCCGCTACTATGCCGGATGTTCGTATGCCTTCGGTCGTCAGACGCTGGATATATATTACCTGCGGGAGGATTATCGGACGAGTCCTTTTGGGCGGAATATCCTTGCTGTCGATTATAATTTCGCTTTTTAGGAAAAATAAACATTAATATATAAAGATATGAAAAGACAAATTGTATTGTTATTTGCAGCCATGGTGTTGGCTGTTTCTTCGTGCCGGCAGGAGGGGAAACCGCCTGTTTCGGTGATTTTTGATACGGATTTGGGTCCTGATTATGATGATGTGGGGGCTTTGACTGTTTTGCATGCTTTGGCTGACCGGGGCGAGGCGCGTATTTTGGCTACTGTGGCGAGTAATCGGTATCCGCTTACAAGCATTTGTATTGATGCTGTCAATCATTATTATGGTCGTCCTGAACTGCCGATTGGGGCGCCGGTTGTGGGGACTGTTCAGGAAGATGGGCACGCCGAAAAGTGGACGGAGGCGTTGGCGGCTCATTTTGTGCATCGTATCAATTCGATGGATGATGTGCCTGATGCGGTGCCTGTTTATCGTCGCATTCTTGCCGGTGAGCCTGATTCGTCGGTGGTGGTGGTTACGGTTGGGTTTTTTACCAATCTGGTTGCTTTGATGCAGTCGCCGCCTGACCATTATAGTCCATTGAATGGGAAAGAATTGATTGCTCGTAAGGTGAAGAGATTGGTTTCGATGGCAGGTAAATTTCCCGAAGGGCGGGAATATAATGTTCATATTGATACGCTTGCTTCGGCTGCTGTGTTTGAGCAATGGACTTCCCCGATTACTTTCAGCGGTTTTGAAATTGGGGAAAATATCCTTACCGGGAAGCGGTTGGTTGCTTCCAATATTCAAAATACGCCTGTTAAAGAGGCGTTTACGATATGTCTTCGGCAGGATGACCCCGAAGGGCGGTGTAGTTGGGACCAAACAGCCGTATTGGTTGCCGTTCGTGGTGCTGACAGGTATTTTAACACTGTGAAGGGGCAGATTAAGATGGAACAAAACGGTGCCAATTCGTGGCGGGACGACCCCAATGGCAGTCACGAATATCTGACGTGGATGATGCCGGTTGAGGACGTTACAAAGGAAATAGAGGATTTGATGATGCACGAAAAAGCACCTCTTGTAATAAAAGCACCTAATCAGTATCCACAGCCGGAAATCGCTTGGCGACACGCCTATCATCAAACGCTGATGATGAAGATGTTTCTGTCGGGTGTGGATGCCGTCAAAGAATATGACTTTGTTAAATCGCGGGACAAGGGCGAATCGCATGTTTATACTGATTTTGAACAAGCCTTGGACATCATTCGGCGTGCTGATAAACTCTCTTTGGGTATTCCCAAGATAGTTTATTTGGTGGGATGGCAATATAATGGTCACGACTCCAAATATCCTGCCTGGGGCGAAGTGAATCCCAAACTGAAACGTCCGCAAGATGGATCCGCACTTGAAAGTATGAAATGGCTGATGTATGAAGCCGGTAAATATAACACCACCGTGAGCCTGCATCTCAATATGCTTGATGCCTACGACGACAGCCCGCTGTGGGATACTTATATGGAAAACAACATCATTGCCCGCAATGTTGATGGCTCGCCGATACAGAGCGATTGGGGCTGGCCTATCAGTTATACGCAGGAGTGGAAAACGGGCTTTGCGCAAAAGCGGATTGATGCGCTTTGCGATATGTTGCCGGTGGCGAAAGCGGGCACTGTGCATATCGACGCTTTTCATACCTGGTCGCCCACTAAACCCGACGGTAGCCCCATCAGCCCTTACCTTGGATATACCGCCCAAGAGGAGGAAGAAACGCAGCGCAAGATTTTCAGATATTGGGATGCCAAAGGGATTGATGTGACCTGCGAAGAGACACACCATCGGCGGTTTTCGGCTTTTGAGGGACTGCAACCTGCGGCGTGGTCGTTCCGCCTTTCGCCGGAGGAATATATGAAGTGGCCCGCTTCCTACTATTGCGGCGGCACAACCGGCGGCGAAAAGGGATTGCTTTTTGGGACGAGTATGTTGGGTGAGGGAATTTTTCTCAATGACCCGCAGCAACTCTCCGGTTTCGTCCGCGAGTTTTGCACACAAACATTAACCTGGTATTATCTCAATAGCCTGCAACGGTTAGAATATATCCGCCAACCGGCGTATAGCGAAGTGCATTTTGCAAAGGGTGTGACCACCCGCTATGATGCCGCCGGGGAATATACAATCAAGCAAAACGGCAACTTGCTTCGGCAGAATGGCGACCTGTTTATCCCCGCCCTGTGGATGCCTCAGCCTGCGATTGTGGCTTACAGCACGGAGGGTTACGAACAAAAAACATGGCAATTTCCATCCGAATGGAAATCGCGCAAGGCAGTTGACATCTACCAAATCACGATAGAAGGGAATAAACTGCTGCAGCGTGATGTTGCGACTGATGGCAAGAGCATTTCTCTTGGCTTGCAAAAGGATGAGGCTTGGCTTATTGTTCCGGCAGGAACGTTTGGTGATTGATAGATGATGAATTAATTTGGTTTTATGTCAGAAAAAGTGTACCTTTGCAGGAATTTTAAGTAAGAAAAAATGTAGATATTTTCATATATAAACTCAGAAAAAGTGTAGATATTTCCGCATATAAACTCAGAAAAAATGTATAGAATACGCATTAAAAATCTGATAAATTGGAAGTTAAGTAGCAACAGAAAACCACTTGTGTTTTTAGGTGCACGGCAAGTGGGAAAAACTTGGCTCATTCAGGAGTTTGGAAAAACAGAATACCGGCAAATGGTGTATATCAATTTTGAACGAGCCACCGCCTTGAGAGAACTGTTTTTGCCTGACCTTGACGTTAAGCGACTAATTACCAATTTTGAACTCTATTCCGACCTCAAAATTACGCCGGAGGACACGCTTATTGTTTTGGACGAAATTCAAACCGCACCGCGGGGAATTACTTCGTTGAAATATTTTTACGAAGATGCACCCGAATATCAAATTATCGCCGCAGGCTCGCTTTTGGGCATCAATTTGCACGAAAACGAGTCATTCCCTGTTGGAAAAGTCGATTTTTTGGAACTTTGCCCGATGTCATTTTACGAATTTTTGCTTGCTATGAACGAAAACGGGTTGGCACGAATTTTAGACGAAAAACTTTGGACGGCTTTACCCTCTTTTACCGAAAAATTCAAGGAATATCTTCGCTATTACTTTTATGTTGGCGGTATGCCCGAAGTGGTAGCCCATTTTGCCGAACACAGAGACTGGAAAATGGCGCGACAACTGCAAAACAAAATTATTAGAACTTACCGTAGCGACTTTTCAAAACACGCACCAAAGGAAATGTTGCCGCGTATCAATCTGCTTTGGGACAGCGTGCCTTCGCAGTTGGCAAAAGAAAACAAGAAATTTATTTATGGCGTAATCAAGGAAGGAGCGCGGGCAAAGGATTTTGAATTGGCAATCCAATGGCTTGTCGATTCGGGCTTGCTGCACAAAATTTACAGCGTTTCAAAACCCGCATTGCCGCTTGTTGCCTATCAGGAACTGTCGGCATTCAAACTTTATCACAACGATATTGGTTTGCTTGGTGCCATGTCGAGGCTCAATGCCAAAACGTTGATTAACGGCAACGATGTTTTTACCGAATTTAAAGGCGCACTGACAGAACAGTTTGTTTTTCAGCAACTCAGATTAAACGAGGACTTGATGCCCTATTATTTCCCGTTTGAGAAAAGCAAATATGAAATCGACTTTGTGATTCAAAATGAGAACGATGACATTATTCCGATTGAAGTGAAGGCGGGGGAAAATCTTCAAGCCAAAAGTTTCAAACTCTTTTGCGAAAAATACAAACCGCAAACCGCCATTCGCACATCTCTTTCTGATTTCCGTCAAGAAGCGTGGATGACCAATGTGCCGCTTTACATTATTGGCAACTATTTGTCTGAATTGTGAAAATAAAGAAAACGGTTCTACTGGGAATTGTGTGGAAAGAGCATTAAATCACCGTTAAAGAAGAGAATAGCCGTTCTGAAATTAGCGGTATTTCTGTAACCTCTTCCGATTGTTTTTAACTCTTGTATTGCCCCGTTTAA
>BNTT01000141.1 GCA_025996815.1 Bacteroidia bacterium | reverse complement strand
AAAGCGATGCTGTAAATAGTGAAGCAATCTTGCCGCTGCTGGCAGAAATACTAAATATGCAAAAACAGATAGAGGCATTGCTGAAGCAAATTGTCGTTCAGATAATATCGGGTTAAAGCGTAATTTTTAATTCTTAATTTTTAATTGATTTTTTTTGTACCTTTGCAGCCAAACAAACACTTATTTTTATATGAAAATTTTAATAGCGACAGACAAGCCTTTTGCGGCAGAAGCGGTGAAAGGCATTCGGGAAGTGATTGATGGTGCCGGTATGCAATTGGCTCTGTTAGAGAAATATACGGAGAAAAAGCAGTTGCTGGATGCCGTGCGTGATGCCAATGCGATTATCATTCGCAGCGACATCATTGACGCGGAAGTGCTGGACGCTGCCGGCGGGCAGTTGAAAATCGTGGTGCGCGCCGGTGCGGGCTACGACAATGTGGATTTGGCGGCTGCCACTGCCCACAACGTGGTGGTGATGAACACGCCGGGGCAAAATTCCAACGCCGTGGCGGAACTCGCGCTTGGCTTGATGGTCTATGCCGTGCGCAATCTCTACGACGGCAGTTCGGGTAGCGAATTGCAGGGCAAGAAGTTAGGCATCCACGCCTACGGCAATGTGGGGCGCAACGTGGCGCGCATCGCCAAAGGTTTTGGTATGGAAATCTACGCCTACGATGCTTTCTGCCCCAAAGAAGTGATTGAAAACGATGGCGTGAAGGCTGTTTCATCAGCCGAAGAACTCTACACCACCTGCCAATTCATATCCCTGCACATTCCGGCAACGGCAGAAACGAAAAATTCCATCAACGCCGCTCTGCTTGGCAAAATGCCCAAAGGCGCGGTTTTGGTCAATACGGCGCGCAAGGAAGTCATCAACGAAGCCGACCTGCTCAAAGTGCTGGAAACCCGCCCCGATTTCAAATATGTGACGGACATTATGCCCGACAAAGACGCGGAAATAAAAGAAAAATTTGCCAAACGCTACTTCTCAACCCCCAAAAAGATGGGCGCACAGACCGCAGAAGCCAACAACAACGCGGGCGTGGCGGCAGCAAAGCAAATTGTTGATTTTCTTGTGAACGGCAACACCAAATTTCAAGTAAACAAATGATTAAATTACGACTAAGTATCACCCAATTTCTCCAGTTTTTCATCTGGGGAAGTTGGCTGATTTCGTTTGGCGGCTATCTCTACAGCATCGGGACGGAGCCGATGGACATCGCGGCGGTCTATGCGCTGGCGGGTTTCGCTTCGCTCATCACACCCGGAATCATCGGCATCATTGCCGACAAATGGCTCAATAGCGAGCGGCTTTACGGCATTTGCCACCTCGTGGGGGCGGTCGCCCTGTTTTTTGCGGCGCAAGCAACCTCTTACAGCCAACTTTTTCCGCTGATGGCAATTTATTTAGCCGTGTTTATGCCAACGATTTCGCTCAGTTATTCGCTGAGTTACAGCCTGTTACACAAGTCAGGTTTCGACACGGACAAAACGTTTCCGCCGATACGCAGTTGGGGAACAATCGGCTTTATAGTCGCCATGTGGGTGGTGAATTTGCTTGATTGGACGTTCAGTGCCAATCAGTTACTGCTCGCGGCGGGTGCCTCGGCGGTGCTGGGGCTTTACGCATTCGTGCTTCCGCCCTCGCCGCCTCTCCGTTTGCAGGGCAAATTGGCGTGGAAAATGGCGTTTGGTATTGATGCGCTGGCATTGTTTAAGCAGCGGCAGATGTGCATTTTCTTCCTCTTTGCGGTGCTGATTGGCGTGTGTTTGCAAATCACCAATGCGTGGGGGACGCCCTTTTTGGAGCATTTTCGCGCCGATGCGCCCGATTCGTTCACGGTGAAATATCCACTCATTCTGTCGTCGATTTCGCAAATTTCGGAGGCATTGTTTATCTTGGCAATCCCGTTTGTGCTGCGCAAATATGGCATCAAAACAATACTGCTGATGAGTCTCGGTGCGTGGGCACTGCGATTCGGCTTTTTTGGCATTGGCAACGCGGGCACAGGCTTTGTGTGGCTCCTTTTGTCGATGGCGGTTTATGGTGCGGCGTTCGACTTTTTCAACATTGCCGGCTCGATGTTCATCGAGCGCGAAGCCCCCGAGCCTGTCCGCGCGAGTGCGCAAGGCTTGTGGATGATGGCTTCGATGGGCGTAGGCGCGGTCGTTGGGCAGTTTGCCGCCGCCTCGGTGGTTGATTTCTTCACTGTCGATGGCGTGCAGGCGTGGTCGGTGATTTGGTTCACTTTTGCCGCTTATGCCGCTGGGGTGGGGGTGCTCTTTGCAGTGTTTTTTTCGCCGCAAAACTTGCGGTAGTAAAAAATAATACTTACCTTTGTAGCCGATATAAACAATACTTGCGGTGAAAAACTCACTTTTCCACCGCAAATTATGCGGTGAAAATATGTACATACACGAAAAGGACGATTGGACAAACTTTACTTGGGCTCCCGACAAATTAGCTCCGCTGCTGGGCAACGTCAGGCATCTGCAAGGGCGTCTGCTGGGGCAAATGGAACAGTTGGGCTTTGAACTCACGACGGAATCGACCGTGGCTTCGCTGACGTTTGATGTGGTGGATACGTCTATCATTGAGGGGGTTATGCTCAATCCCGAACAGGTGCGCTCGTCCATCGCCCACAAATTGGGCATCGAAAATGTGGATTATGTGCCCACGCCTCAAAACGTGGACGGCATTGTCAATATCTTGCTGGATGCCACCCAAAATTTTGCTCAGCCGCTGACTCAGGAACGCCTTTTTGGCTGGCATAACGCCCTTTTCCCCGGCGGTTTTGGCGGATTGACAAAAATTGATGTCGCCAAATACCGTTCGGGCGGAATGAAAGTGGTGTCGGGCGCGTTTGGACGTGAAAAAATCCACTTTGAAGCACCGCATCCCACACGTCTGGACGGCGAAATGAAGGATTTTCTCGCGTGGTTTAATAAAAATGCGGCGTTGGATAAAGTGCTCAAAGCGGCGATAGCGCACCTCTGGTTTGTTACTTTGCACCCGTTTGACGATGGCAACGGGCGGCTGGCGCGGGCGATTATGGATATGCAGTTGGCGCGGAGTGATAACAGTGCGCTGCGTTTTTACAGTATGTCGAACCAAATTTACAAAGACCACAGCAAATACAACGAGGTGCTGGAACGCACGCAGAAAGGAGATGGCGATATTACGGCATGGCTGAACTGGTTTTTAACCTGCTTTGAAAAGGCATTGCTGGCAAGTCAAACGAATTTGGCGATGATTTTGGACAAAGCGAAGTTTTGGAATCAATTTCAATTGGTGCCCATCAACGACCGTCAGCGGCTGATGCTCAACCACTTATATGCCAATTACGACAAAGAAACGGGCTATCTGCGCACGTCGTCGTGGGCAAAAACGGCGGACTGTTCGACGGACACCGCCCTGCGCGATTTGCAGGATTTGGTGCAAAAAGGGATGCTCATTGCCGAAGATTCCGGCAAAAAGACGAACTATTTGGTTGCCAGCCCCGGGAAAATCCGCATTCCGAAGATATTAAATAACAGCTAAGTGCGGTCGTAGGGCAATTTGCCGCCGCCTCGGTGGTTGATTTTTCACTGCCGATAAAAAATGTTCTACAAAAAAATAAATCATTGATTACTAACAATTTAGAGAATTTAATCGAAAAAATTTTTGAAAACATTTGGTGGATTCAAAAAGATGTCGTACCTTTGCCCCATCAGTGCCTGCAAAGCCTCTTAACAATGCTCAAATAAGCGGGCCGTTTTACTTTTTAAATATGAAAGTTAATTATACCAAAGTGTGTACACTTCCACAAGATTTGATTCCGTTGCTTCAAAGTCGCGGATTGTCTATTTCCGATGAACAACAAGCAATCGGCTATCTTACAAGTATCGGCTATTTTAGGCTCAGTGCTTACTGCTATCCTTTGTTGAAAGAGCCCAAAACAGAGCATCTTTACAAAATTGGTTCCTCTTTTGATTCGGTAATGAATATGTATCGTTTTGACCGCAAATTGCGGATTTTACTATTCAACGAAATTGAGAAAATAGAAGTTGCTATACGAAGTGCTATAAATAATTGGCTCAGTTACGAGCTGAACGATGTTTTTTGGATAAATAACCCTGATAATTTTCACGATATGGCTAATTTTTCAAAAACATCAACCATCATCCAGACCGATAAGAAGCGTATTTATTACCGTATTTGCATCATTAAATACCTGTTGTTTTCGGTCTCTCCACATAATACTTTCGCTGAAAAGTTGAAATCGCTGCTGGTGCAATACCCCACCGTGGATGAGCGAGCGATGGGATTTCCCGCCGATTGGGAAAATGAGCCGCTTTGGAAATCGCAAAATGAATATCAATCGCAATAAAAATAACAACATTATGAATGTACAAATAGAGCAATCGTGGAAAACGCAGTTGGCAGGGGAGTTTGAGCAACCGTATTTTGCTGATTTGGTGCGGTTTGTGAAGCAGGAATGTGCTTCGCAAACAGTGTATCCGCCCGGCAACTTGATTTTTAATGCGTTCAATCAGACACCTTTTGAGCAGGTGAAAGTCGTGATTTTGGGGCAAGACCCCTACCACGAGCCGGGGCAGGCGCACGGCTTGTGCTTTTCGGTGAACGACGGCGTGGCTTTGCCGCCATCGTTGCACAATATTTATAAGGAGTTGCGGGATGATTTGGGGGTTACGCCGCCTGTGTCGGGCAATTTGGAACGCTGGGCGCGGCAGGGCGTGCTGCTGCTCAACGCCACTTTGACTGTTCGCGCGCATCAGGCGGGGTCGCATCAAAACAAGGGCTGGGAAGCGTTTACCGATGCCATCGTTCGGTGCATTGCCGAGCGCAAAGAGCGAGTCGTGTTCATCCTCTGGGGGTCGTATGCGCAGAAAAAGGGGGCATTTATCGACCCGAACAGGCACCTGATTTTGAGGTCGGCGCACCCCTCGCCGCTATCCGTGTTTCGCGGCTTTTTTGGCAGCAAGCCTTTCAGCCAAGCCAATGCCTATCTGCAATCTGTTGGACAACAGCCAATTAACTGGTAGAGATGGACGAATACAAGACGATAGCAGCACCCGCCGAGGGCACGTTCACGGAACAGCGAAGCAAGTTTTTGGCTTTCGCCGCGCCCGTTCAAACAGCAGAGCAGGCAAAGGAATTTGTCGCCGACTGTCGCAAACGCTATTACGATGCGCGGCACGTGTGCTGGGCGTATGTTTTGGGAGCCGACCGCGTGGAATTTCGGGCTGTGGACGATGGAGAACCGTCGTCCACAGCCGGAAAGCCCATTTTGGGTGTCATCAACTCCAACGAGCTGACGGATATTTTGATTGTCGTGGTGCGCTATTTCGGAGGCGTCAAATTGGGCACCGGCGGGCTGATTGTCGCCTACCGCACCGCCGCCCAAGAGGCGATTGCCAACGCCCAAATCGTTACAAAACCCGTAGAGACACCGCTCACAATCACATTTGATTACGAACAACTCAACCGCGTGATGCGCCTCGTGAAAGACACGCAGGCACAAATTCTTGGCACGCATTTCGACACCGTGTGCGAGATGAACCTGCGCGTCCCGCGGAGTAGTATTGAAAAATTTAAAAATTATGAATAAAAACATTCCATTTTGTGCGTTGAGCACGCTGATGCTCAGCCTCGTGTTACCCTTGTTTGCAAGCCCGAAGGCGGCAAACGTGCCGGATGTGGATTGGAAAACCTTTTTGGCGAAGCAGGACTTGGTTTTTGATTCCATCGCGGCGAATTATTATGCCGGTGCCATTATGGGCAACGGGCTGTTGGGGACGAATTTTTACAGGGAAAAAAGCCGAACTGCCTACCGCTTGGATGTTGGGCGGACGGATGTTACGGAGGGTCGTAATGCCTTGCCCGACAGCGTGTACCAACACGGCAGCATCCTCTTTGACGAGGCGCGGCTACCGATTGGCTACTTCCAACTGACTCCCAAAGGCAAAATCCGCTCGGATGCCATGCGCGTCAATCTTTACGATGGCATCACAACGGGGAAAATCACCACCGACAAGGGCGAAATCCGATTTAAAACCTATGTGCACGCCACTCAAAACGCCATCGTTTTTGAAACAGAAACGTCCGGCAAAGAGTATTATGAATGGCAATTTGTGCCATTGGAAGCCATCAGTCCGCGCCTCAAAGCGGGGCGCACAGACTACGGCAATGATTATCTCGACCATCCCAATCCGCCCGTGAAAATTGAAAAAAACAGAATTATTCAAAATTTATTCAGCGGAAAAACCTACGTTGTTGCCTGGCAGGAATCGAAAAACAAAAATAAGCAACAAATTATAGCAACCATTTCGTATGAAAATTCAGAGCAGGCAGCGAGTGCCATGGCAGAAAAGACACTGAACAGCGCACCCGTTGAGGCATCCCACAAGGCGTGGTGGCACGTCTATTATCCCGACGGCGCATTCGTCACATTCCCCGACAAGGCGTTGGAAGCCTTCTATTGGCGGCAGATTTACAAATTTGCGTGCGCTTCGCGCCCCGACAAGCCGATAGTGGATATTCAAGGTCCGTGGGCAGTCGAAACAACGCCCTGGCCCTGCATCTGGCACAACCTCAACACGCAATTGACCTATTCGTGGCAATATGCCGCCAACCGTTCGGAACTGTCGCGCCCGCTCTGGCAGGCGTTTGAAGACCATCTCGACAACTTGCACGCCAATGTGCCCGACCCTGCGTGGACGGATGCGATTGCCATCGGTCGCTCGTCGGGTTACGACCTCAAACGGCGGTTAGACCCCGCGCTGGCTGATGTCAATCAATACGAAGTGGGCAATATGACGTGGCTGCTGTACTATTATTGGCAGTATTGCACCTATACCGGCAGGGTGGGGGAACTCACAACGAAGTTTTTCCCGCTACTCAAAAGCAGCATCAACTACTATTTTCACATTCGCTACGCCGATGCGGAGGGCGTTTACCATTTGCCCCCGACCGCCTCGCCGGAATATACGGGGACGAATCCGGGACACGATGTCAATTACGACCTCGCGCTGCTGCGCTGGGGACTTCAAACCCTGCTGAATGTGAACGAAAAATACGATTTAAAGGATGCCAAACAAGCCGATTGGCAGGACTTTTTGGCGCATCTGACACCTTATCCGACCGACGAAAACGGCTACAAAATCAGTGCGACAATGCCGTTTGCCACCTCTCATCGCCATTATTCGCACTTGCTGATGATTTATCCGCTCTACACGGTCAATTGGGAGCAACCCGCACACCGCGACATCATCACGCGCAGTCTCAACCATTGGCAGAGCCTCAAAGGGGCGTTGCAGGGCTATTCGTTTACCGGCTCGGCAGCCATGTATGCGAGCATGGGCGACGGCGACAAGGCGGTGGGGCAGTTGCGCAAACTCTTGAAAGGCTATATCCAGCCCAACACGCTCTACAAGGAATCCGGACCGGTGTTTGAAACCCCGATGGCGGGCATTGCCTCCCTCCACGACCTCTATTTGCAATCGTGGGGCGGCACCATCCGCGTATTTCCCGCCCTGCCGAGCGATTGGAAAGAGGCATCATTCATCAACCTGCGCGCCGAAGGCGCATTTTTGGTGAGCGCGAAGCGCGAAAACGGTCGCACCACATTCGTCCAAATCATCAGCGAAGCAGGAGGGCATTGCCGCGTGCAGACGGATGCCGGCATCGTGGAATTTGAAACGGAGCCGGGGCAGGTCATCACAAGAAAATTTTGATTACCCACCCCAACATTATAGAGATAGCAACGGCAGGCGTTTTTGATGCCTGCCGTTCTCATTTTCTGATTTGGTTTGAATCGAATTTTTGCTTAACTTTGTCCCCGATTTTAGACAGAGTTTAAACGGACTTCGGTTCTGTTATAAAGTCAAAATGTAAAATTGGTGTTTTTAGAAGTCCCCATAAAGTAAAAAGGATGAAACATATTCAGATGAAGACGTTTAGAACAGTTGTGATATTGTTGTCATTGACTCTATTTTCAAAAGGGTACAGTCAAGGCAACGTTGCGCTCATTCCATTTCCCAACGGGGTACAGATTTTCTATTTCGTGACCAATATGTCGGAGTTGAAGCGGGATTATTCGGAAAATGCCGATGCGATGGATGCTGTTGCAACACTGTTTAATACGCCGGGGGTTTACGACAAGATAGTTGCGATAGAAATCACGTCAGCGTCTTCGCCCAATGGTACAATGGAACGCATAGAGCGTTTGTCGAGGGAACGTGCACAGGCATTGTACGACTATCTTGTGCAGACCTATCCACAAATCAATCCCGCTATCATCACG
>BNTT01000140.1 GCA_025996815.1 Bacteroidia bacterium | reverse complement strand
CCGCACCCAAGCGGATTATTAGCCCAAAATTGTCCGTGCTAAAATCAATTCTTGATTTTTATCCGCAACAGATAAATATGGCTGCTTAAATCTTTTAAAAAAGAGGCTGCCCTTTTGAGACAGCCTCGAAGAAATCAAAATCGCAGAATATGGCTTTATTTGATGCGTTTGGCGACCGAAATTTGGTTTGTTGCCGCTGAAGTTTTGCATTTCTACCAAATCCACTGAACAGGATATAATTTGAACACACTATCAGAGCTAATCACCGAAATATTTTCAGATACTGCTTGGGCTATGATAAGTCGGTCGAAAGGGTCTTTGTGTACAAAATCCAGTTTGGACAATTCCATCAAATGAGCAGACTTTATGGGCAATATCTCAAAGCCGGCAATTACAGCCTTATTTATCATTGTTTCGATATTGCCGGATAATTTTAGTTTGTTCAAACTCATTTTGATAGTCATCTCCCAAAGGCTTGCTATGCTGACAACGAGAGTGTTCGTTACATCATTCATTGTTGCACAAATACCGGAGGGCAATCGTGCATCATCCTCAATAAACCAAATAAATGATTGGGTATCTATTAGCAATTTCATTTACATATACTCTTTGAAATCATCTAACGGCTCATTGAAGTCATCACTCATCCAAACAACGGTGCCTTTCATACAACCGGCGTAAGGATGCGGCTTCTGCTGAGGCATATTCATCCCGTATTTATACAACAGAAATTCAACATAATCCGCCACTTCATATTGTGCTTCCGGAGGAAGTTGACGCATTTTGTGGTGTATTGAATCTTTTGCAACCAATGTCATAATTATTTCCTTTATTTTTAATAACGCCGCAAAGTTACACTTTTTCTGACATAAAACCAAATTATTTGCCACTAATGTCTGAACCACGATTTTAATAAGATTTTCAAGATTAACAAGATAAAAAGATTAGCAAGATTCCAAAAAAATCCCGCCAATCCTCATCCTGCAAATCCTGAAAATCTTACTAAAATCGTGGTTCAGACTACTTCTTGCGCAATCAATTTTTCAAGAAAACAAATATAGTCCTCAGCCGGCGCAATCAATGGTTGCACATCAGTCTCTTCAATCATCATTATATCATTGTAATCGCCCGTTTGGCGCAATTCAAAAAGTTTGCCGTAAAACTTGCCTTGTTCCTTACTGATAATGCCGATTTTGACAAAGTGCAAACCCAACATACTGATAACTCCGGCGTGTGTCTGCGCTGTGTATCCATTTTTAATAAGCAAAGCACTTGTTGCATAATAACAAGCATAATACAGACGGTTTGCGGCTAATCGCCAATAGCCTAAATCAAACACCGTTTTCGCTTCAAGCACCGTTTCTTTTGCCTTTTGCAAGCGAATGGTTACGATTGCATTTCTTTCTTCTTCTGTCATCATACAATTTCTATTCCATCGTGTTCAACATTTTTGTAAAAGGGGAAAGATTTGCCTTTTTCCCAATCCGTAGTTGTATAGACTTTGGCACTTAGATACACGCCATATTTCCAACCCAATTCTGCAAACGGATAACCATAATTGTCATAATCTTCAAATTCGCGCACAGGTTTATTCAACAGCACGAGCAAATCCCAATCCGAATCGGGGCGTTCATCGCCACGTGCCTGTGAGCCAAACAAAATCAGTTTGTCGTTTGGCAATATCAGACGTTTCAACGTCTGAATTTCTTTTAATATTTGCTGATTCATACCATTTAATTTTCTATACAAACGTCTCCGTCAGCTTGCGAATCACCGCCACTGCTGATTTTTGTTCGTAGAGGATGGAGTGGACGGTGTTGAGGATGGGCATTTCCACTTTGTATTGGGCGTTGATTTCTTTGATACATTTGGCGCCGTAGTAGCCCTCGGCAATCATTTCCATTTCGAGTTGGGCGGTTTTCACGGAGTAGCCTTTGCCAATCATTGTGCCGAAAATGCGGTTGCGACTGTAGCGGGAATAGGCTGTTACCAGAATGTCGCCCAGATAGGCTGACGTGTGGATTTTGCGGTCGGCGGGGCTTACGGTGTGGATAAAGCGCTTCATCTCTTCGAGGGCGTTGCAGATGAAAATTGCCTGAAAATTGTCGCCATATTTCAAGCCGTGGCACATCCCCGACACGATGGCATAAACATTCTTTAAGACGGAGGCATATTCCAAGCCGATAACGTCCTGTATGGTGGTGGTGTGGATAAAACCGGTGGCGAATGTCTTCGCCACAGTCCGCGCGAGTTCCTCGTTGATGCTTGCGAATGTGAGGTAGGACAGGCGTTCGAGAGCCACTTCCTCCGCGTGACACGGACCGCCGAGCACCACGATATTTTCTTTCGGCACGGCGTGAAATTTTGTGAAATACTCCGAAGTTATCATATTTTCGTCCGGCACAATGCCCTTGATTGCCGACAGAATCACCTTGTCCTTCAACGGGGTATTCAATTTTTGCAAATGCTGCTTGAGGAACGGCGACGGCGTGGCAAAAATCAGCGTGTCGCTCTTTTCCGCCACCTCGTTGATGTCGTGTGTGAAATTAATCCTGTCCAAATCAAATTTGACACCTGTCAGGTAGGAGGGATTGTGCTTCAAAGCCTTAAACTCCTCGATTTGTTCGGGGCGACGCATATACCAATTGAACTCGGATTGCGTGGAGGAAATGATTTTCGCGATAGCGGTAGCCCAGCTGCCGCCTCCCATAACTGCTATTTTTCCCGGTATATTCATAACTTTATATTTTTTGCTCAGGTTTCATTTGTGGAAATAACAACACCTCCTGAATGGAGGTTTGCCCCGTCAGAAGCATCACCAGCCTGTCCATACCGATGCCCATACCCGATGTGGGGGGCATCCCGTATTCCAGTGCGCGGAGAAAATCTTGGTCGATAAACATCGCTTCGTCGTCGCCTTTCGCGGAGAGTTTGAGTTGCTCCTCGAAGCGTTCGCGTTGGTCGATGGGGTCGTTGAGTTCGGAGTAGGCGTTTGCCAACTCCTTGCCGTTCACCATCAGTTCGAAGCGTTCGGTGAGGTCGGGGTTGCTGCGGTGCTTTTTCGTGAGCGGCGACATTTCTTTCGGATAATCCGTGATAAACGTCGGCTGAATGTAGTTTGCCTCGCATTTTTCGCCGAAAATTTCGTCAATCAGTTTGCCTTTGCCCATCGTTTTGTCCTGTTCGATGTGGAGCTTGTGGCACACTTCGCGCAGTTGGTCTTCGTTCATTCCGGCGATGTCGATGCCGGTGTTTTCCTTAATCGCGTCCACCATCGTGATGCGCTTGTAGGGGGCTTTGAAGCTGATTTGGCGGTCGCCGACTGTAACTTCGGTGGTGCCGTGCACGTCCATACAGATTTTTTCGAGCATCTGTTCCGTGAAGCGCATCATCCAATTGTAGTCTTTGTAGGCAACATAAATCTCCATACAGGTAAATTCGGGGTTGTGCGACCTGTCCATTCCCTCGTTGCGGAAATTGCGCGAAAATTCATAGACACCTTCAAATCCGCCGACTATTAAACGTTTGAGATACAGTTCGTTAGCTATGCGAAGATAAAGTGATACATCAAGTGCATTGTGGTGCGTGATAAACGGACGAGCCGCTGCTCCGCCCGGAATACTTTGCAGCACGGGCGTATCCACTTCGATATAACCCTTGTCGTTGAAAAATTGGCGCATCGAGTTGAAAATCTGCGTCCGCTTGAGGAAGATGCCCTTGATGCCCTCATTAACAATCAAATCGACATACCGCTGACGGTAGCGCATTTCGGGGTCTTCAAACGCATCGTAAGCCACGCCGTCCTTATATTTCACAATCGGGAGCGGGCGCAGGGACTTCGACAGCACGGTCAAACCGCTCACGTGCACCGAAATCTCGCCCATCTGCGTGCGAAAAACATAGCCCTTGATGCCCACAAAATCGCCGATGTCGAGCAGTTTTTTGAACACCACATTATACAAGTCTTTGTCTTCCTCGTCGGGGCAAATGTCATCGCGGCTGATATACAGCTGAATACGCCCTTCAGAGTCCTGCAACTCCACAAACGAGGCTTTGCCCATGATGCGGCGGCTCATAATCCTTCCGGCGATAGACACCTCGCGGCGCGGCGTATCGTCCTGAAACGTTGCCTTAATCTCTGTGGAATAGGCAGTTACGGGAAATTCCTCAGCAGGGTAGGGGTCTATCCCCTTCGCGCGGAGCTCCTCCAAACTTTGGCGGCGAAACACTTCCTGTTCGCTCAAATCGGATACATTCATATTTTTTTATTTATAATCCAACCGCAAAGGTAATAAAAAATCACGACTTTTTCTTAATCAATTTTGTAAGCAACGCCGCGCGCTCATAATTTTCCTTGGCGATGGCGTGTTGGAGTTGCTCTTGAAGTTGCTCCACGGGCAGTTGTTCCAGATGTTCGGCAGTTTTTTTGCTGCGCAGCGCGCGATGCTCCCTGGTAACGTGCAAATCCATCTCTTCGCGCGGCACCGGTTGCGCCGTCATCTCCGCAAAAAGGGCATCATCCATCAGGATGGGTGCCTTGGTGCGCACCGCCAACGCCACGGCATCGGAGGTGCGCGCATCCAGACGCACCGTTTTTTTGCCCACCGCAAACACCGCCTGCGAATAAAAAACGCCATCCACCTGATGCGAAATCTCCACCTGTGTGAGCACCGCGCCCACCTCCTTCATAAAGGTTACAAACAAATCGTGCGTCAACGGGCGCGGCGGAATCAGTTCCTCCAAAACGTACTCAATAGACTGAGCCTCAGACGTCCCAATGATGATGGGAATCGTCCGCGAAGGCTCGCCTTGCTTGTGCACAACCAAAGAATAAGCCCCTGTTTGCACCTCGCCCAATGAAATTCCTGCAATATCTAATGTTACCATTTTCTAATCTCTTCTGCCAAAGGCAATGGAGGCATAATAAAGCAACGTTGCGAGTGCACTGAGAGCGGCAACCACATAGGTGTAGGCAGCGGCTTTCAAGGCATCCGTTGCCGCGGCGTGATTGCTCGCATCAGTGATACCAACGCTGTTGAGCCACGTCAAGGCGCGCTGGCTGGCATTGATTTCGACCGGCAGGGTCACGAAACTGAACACCGTAATCAGCCCATAAAGAGCCACACCGGCAACCAGCAGCGGTTGCCCCAGCGAGGCACCCGACCCCATCAGGATAAGCCCGCCCATAATGACCCACGTCACCCATTTGGAGCCGAAAGACACGACAGGCACCAACGCCGAACGCAGCGTCAGAGGCGCATAGGCGTGTCTGTGTTGCAGGGCGTGCCCCGTTTCGTGAGCCGCCACAGAGGCTGCCAGCACGCTGTTGCCGTGATACACCTCCTCGCTCAGGTTGATTGTTTTGTGGACGGGATTGTAATTGTCCGACAGCGAGCCTTTTGTCACCTGCACCGTCACATTGCTGATGTCGTTGTCATACAGCATCTTTTCAGCCACTTCGCGCCCCGTCATACCATTGCCGAGCGGCATCTGCGAATACTTTTTCGCCTTGTTGCTAAAATTCGATGACACCAGCCAACTCGCCACTGCCGTCCCAATAAGAATAATCCAATACATAGTTTATTTTTTTAATGTGTTTAAAATCAGCGCAAAGGTACGCATTTTTTTTTGATGGGCAAGTTCTTCGAGTGAGGTTAATTCTTTGGTGTTTCCAACTTCGGCAAAACTTCGGAAACTTCGGAAATTGTTCGGCAAAACTTCGGAAATATGATTTTGTCAAGCGTACACATATTTTGAAAGATTTGTTTCTCCTTGCTTTGTAAGTATTTTATTTTCAGATAATTCATTCAAATCATTGCGGGCTGTACGGTCAGTTACTTTATATCCGCCGTCTTCTTCTATCAATTCGGGTTCCGGCAGTCCAGCCTCTTTGCAGGCATCTATGATACTGATTGTACCTCTTCCCCAAGCGTCAATTAAACCGCCTTTGAAGCATACATCGGCAATAAGCAAATTGCGCGGCTTGGACTTATGCGAGCGTTTCAGTGCTTCCAAACTTATGCCTTCAGGCAAACCGCCCTCGTTCCAGAGGTTGATTTTGTCGTCATACACACGCATTTGTGAAAAACTGCCCATATAACTGCGGTGCACCATCGAGTTGAGCAACATTTCGCGCAATGCAGGCACAGGGTATTCACTTTTTTCAATGCGATACATTCCTTCAAATGCAATTTGTTTAATGAGATATTTTTGGTCTAACCGTTCTAAAACATTGCGTAACAACACAATAATATTGCCTTCTTCAACATCTTGATAGCGTAAATCGGCATCGTTTTTGGCAAACCGCCCGATTTTCACAAACACAGTGGGATAAAAGCGACAAGGGTCTTTACCAAACAGAATTATGGCAGCGCGTTTGAGTTGTCCGTTTTCGGTAAGGTGCAGTTTGTCAAATATTTCTTCTGTGGTCAAGCCGTCAAAGTTGGGCAATCTTCCCTTTTCCTTTGAAATTACCAAGTATTCTTTTAGCGATTTTTCGTCAATGTCGGCGAATGTGGCTCGCGGCTCTACAACATCGTCCCAAGTTTGACCGGCACGTTTGAGCAAGAACTCGTTGAGTGCAGCACCTGTCAATTCCTGTTTCACGCTGCCGCTACGGTAGTAGTACCTGCCGCGCAAGGAAATAGGAACGGAATAAGGTTGCACAATAATTTCGATAAAATGCTTGTCGCCATCCTGTAAAAGGTTTACTTCGGTGGTAATCCCCATCAGGTTTTTGATTTTGTTGGGAATATCGTCCATCAAGCGTTTGTAATCTTCCACGCCAACGACCGCACCGACATCATTTTTGCCGATATAGATTTTTCCACCCTGCGCATTGGCAAAGCCACATATCCATTTCAGATAATCATCGTGCCACGAGGACTTGTATTCTATGTTTTGAGATTCGGACATAAATGTTATTTGTTCCTTTGATTCGGATTCATTTGCTTACCTCTATCTGTTTTTCACATTTTATTTTGAGCCGCAAAGGTACGCATTTTTTTTGATGGGCAAGTTCTTTTTGATGTCGTTGGCTAATTTCAAAGTGAATAATTCCGCTCCTTTTTTGTTTAAGTGGTATGTATCAAAAAATAGGTTGTGTCGTTGCAGATAGCATCGTGGGTATAGTCCAGAAAAGAGATGTCATGCTTTTCTGCAAAATCACGGAATAGTTGCATTTCGCCGTCCCAATTTTTCGTAAACTCCGTTGCTTTAATATATAGGGGAGTGAATACCAATATCACTTGAATATCATTTTCTTTGCATTCGTTTAAAAACGAATCAAATAATGCAACTATTTC
The DNA here is from genome assembly GCA_025996815.1 of Bacteroidia bacterium. Taxonomy (GTDB): domain Bacteria; phylum Bacteroidota; class Bacteroidia; order Bacteroidales; family Azobacteroidaceae; genus Azobacteroides. Next base: position 1,081 of record BNTT01000140.1, on the reverse strand, counting down.
CGGCTCACGCTTAGCAACAATGCTATCCCCTGATAATATTTTATCCAATTCGGAGGCATCCCAATCCCTATTCGTGCCCCTATAACCTTTATATCTGATATCCGGAGGAGATGGTCGAGTAAAAACATCCCATATCATCCGCCACTCTGACGCATAGAACCATAAAGGGATATTTAATTCGGCTTCGGTAGTTCCCATCTTTCTAAGTTCATCTTTGAGCAAATCTTCGTGCACATAGGGTGCAAAGATTTTTTTATGAACCAAAGACTCTCGATAAAAAGTCAAAATAAAATCAACGTTTTGTATAATTAATTTCGGCTTTTTGTTGTACTTTTCAAATAGTTTGAGTCTTACCTGCTGCATAGGAAAGGTATGTCCGATCATTCCTAAATTATACGAATTAATATGCAATACGCTATCCAAAATTTGGGGGCTGATGTGAACAGCTGCTCTTGAGTTTCCGGAAATAATCACATCAGAACTTATTTTTGAGGACAAAATATTTTCCCATGTTTGACAGTCTAAGTCCACTTGTTTAATTCTTTTTTCTAATATATAATGGAGCGTAAACGCACCTGCTATCAATAGCACTATGTAAACTGATAATTTTATTAAAAATTTCTTCATGATTATGTTAGAATTGAAAATAAATAAATGTTTCGTGTTGCCCTCCAAAAGCCCAAATGATGAGAATAAGCGTAAAATAAATAACACCTCTTACAACAGGCGACTTGATATTATCCAATACTGCTGTTGCGTTAATTTTAAATATTTTATTGTAATCTATTGATATACAAACACATATAAGCGTTCTTTGATTTTTCGATTTGAATTGACGTACTTTTGTTCAAAAAAGCAAAAAGTATGCATTCGGGTAAATATGTTTTCTCACAAATTTTGGAATTTGTGAACAATTATGAGTTCAGCAAGTGTGTCAAACGTTATTTTGGAGACTATCACGTGCGCGATTTGGACTGTTGGAATCAGTTTGTACAACTGTTTTTCGGACAACTGACCGCGTTAAATTCATTGCACGATATTTGTCTGTGTCTAAAGGCTCACAAAGGCAAACTTTATCATT
>BNTT01000139.1 GCA_025996815.1 Bacteroidia bacterium | reverse complement strand
TTATATTAAACTGATACAGAAGAAGATAAATAGCCGCCCAAGAGAAAAACTCGGCTTCAAATCTCCAACTGAAGTTTTTTATCTATCTTTGTAGAACTTTTTGTCGCACTTAGAAGTTGAATCCACCATGGCCGCTTTTTTCAGAGATTTTTTTGTAATTTTGCAGTAAAATATCAACCGCTCCGAAAAGGGCATAAAAAATAGAAAAATAAATATAAAAAATTGGTGGAAATACAGCGGAATTTTGTTGATTATAACGGCAATTCTGCATACACTCATAGCATTGGCTATGATGTTGAAAACCGGCATTTTTGCGGAAATTGTTCGCAATGGCGTTTTTAATTCTATTGGTGCCGACTTCAGGCTTGGGATGGCGTTTTGGTTTTTTGTTTGCGGTATTGCACTTTGGATTCTTGGACAGGTTTTGCATTATTATATCAAACGCGAACAACAGCCTGCACCAAAGTTTCTTGGTTGGTTTTTGTTGATATTCAGTATTATTGGGGTGTGTTTTGTTCCATTATCGGGCTTTTGGCTATTTATTCCGCAGGGGTTGATAATTTTAGTTGGACAAAAATCTGCGCAAATCCCTTAAATCTGCGTTATCTGCGTGCAACAAAACAGAGGCGCATTGATTAGCATAAAAAAACCCCGCCTCTTACGAGATGGGGTTAATTTCTTGCTGCTGTGATTGATGCAGTCGGCAAACTTACTCACCTTCAGCAGGAGCAGCTTCGCCGTCACCAGTGTCGCCTTCGGGAACTTCTTCCGTTGTTACTTCTTCCAACCGGTCAATCATTTCTGCTTTTTGCTCTTTTTTGCAAGAAGCGAAAGACACCACCGCAACCAATGCTGCAAATAATACTAACTTTTTCATTTTTTTTGAAATAATTAAAACGTTTTAAAAATCATTTGTGCAACTCCCACATGGAATTACGCCGCAAAGGTAAGGACTTTTTTCCTATTGTACAACACTTTTTTCATATTTTTTTCATTTTTCTATCATTTTTTCTAAAAACCCACCCAGCGAATGCTAAACCCGCGCCGTTCCATACCGCGAAACCACGTCATTTGCCGCTTGGCAAACTGGTGAATGGCGATTTCGAGCTGGTCGTGCATCTCCTGAAATGTTAATTTTCCAATAACGTGAAGTGTCACAAATCGGTATTCCAGTCCGTAATACATCAGGTCGTCGGGCGAAAGTCCCGACGCCAAAAGCGATTGCACCTCCTCAATCAGCCCCTCGCGGAGGCGGTCATCGAGGCGTTTGCTGATTTTTTGTCGCCGCAACTCGCGGTCGATGTCGATGCCCAAAATAAGGCTTTCAACGGGCGGATAAGCCACCTGCGAGGGCGTTTTGGGCACCGCCGGAAAGTCGTAGCCGCGCAGCACCGACTCGATATAAAGCCCCGACCCACCGCACAAAATCGCCTGCTTGCCCCGCGCCTTGATGTCTGCAAAAGACGCGTGAAAATCATTCTGAAAGCGATAGACATTGTATCGCTCGCCCGCGTCGCAAATGTCGATGAGGTGATAGGGCACGGCTCGGTCGCCCACGCGATAGTCGCCCAAATCCTTGCCCGTGCCAATCGTCATGCCGCGATACACCTGCCGCGAATCGGCAGAGATGATTTCCGCATCCATTTCCAGAGCCAGCCGCACCGCAAAAGCCGTTTTGCCGGATGCAGTGGGTCCTAACACCGTGATGAGGTTTGCCGTTTCCATTTGTGCAAAAGTACAACAAAAAATCGTAACTTTGCACAAATTATTTTGTATGAAATATCCCAACATACGCGAGGAAGAACTGAAAAACAGCGTGGCAACCGATTTCTTTAAGGATTTCGATTGCGACAAGATTGTCGGCTTCATTGATTTTGCGGTTAAAGTGAAACATAAAAGTTCAAACCTGTTAAGTCTTCAAGACTTAACAGGTTTCAATGACGAATATTTACTTTGGGCTGAAGCAAAGCAAAAATCCACTGATATAGTGGCGATGCTCACGCAGTTGGTGCTCACCATCGGCAAAGCCCGCACATTCGACAAAATGATGCCGCCGCCCTTTCTCGGCTGCTTCGACTGCGAAAAAATCGCCTTCGTGCCCTATTCCGAAATTCAGCACATTTTCTATCAAAATGATTTCAACTGGAAAATTACGCCCTCAAACACCGACACAAAGGAGTTTAGGCTGGTTTACGAGCAAATTAGCAAGATATTAAACAACGACACCCCTTGGAATACTTATGTTTTTGATTTTGAGAGCGATGAGAAGGAATTGCGGCGATTTATCCGCGAAAATTTCATCGTTGGAAAATCTGAAACTGCGAAACTTCAAATTGACAAAAACAATTTCATTACTATTTACAGTAAATGGCTCGCAAATGTCAAGCCCACTATCCAGGTAGACAGTTGGGATTTGGCAAAGAAATACGGTATTATTGATGGCGATTTTTACCTTGCCGATTTACTTTCACAGGAGAATAAAACACTGAAAGATAAGTTGTTTGTCTTACTCCAATCCGACCATTACGAATTGGATAGAAAGATAGATGAATCCGGTTTTAACATTTTTAAAACCACGGCGTTTTCAGATAATCAAAAGGCGCACACTCTTTTTTGGAACAAGTATGAACGCCCCCCGCGCGAAGAGTATTGGGATTATATTATCAAACGGCGCGATATGCTCGTGCCGCAAGATGTGCGCGAGCGCAAAGGCAGTTTTTTCACGCCGCCGCAGTGGGTAGAACTGTCGCAACGCTATCTTGCCGATGTCTTTGGCGAAGATTGGCAAGATGAATACTATGTGTGGGACTGCGCCGCCGGAACGGGCAATTTGCTGGCGGGGCTAACAAACAAAGACCGTATTTTTGCCTCAACGCTTGATAAACAGGATATTGATGTGATGTTTGACCGTATCGCCAATGGCGCAAACCTTTGGAAACAGCAGGTTTTTCAGTTCGACTTCCTCAACGATGAATTTTCACCGATTTCAAAAGGCGGCAAACTGCCCGATGAACTCTACAATATAATATCGGACGAGAACAAACGTAAAAAACTTGTGGTTTATATCAATCCGCCGTATGCAGAAGGCGATACCGTTTTACAAAAAACTACCAATAGAAAAGGCTTTGCTTTTACAAAAGTATATGAAAAGTATTATAGTTTCTTGGGGGGAGTTGCTGTTGGACAATTATTTATGCAATTTATAGCACGCATTTATAATGAAATACCAAATTCTAAATTGGCAATGTTCAGCACCTTAAGGCATATTTGCTCTCCCAAATCTTCTGTTTTCAGGAAAAATTTCAAGGCAGAATACAAACGAGGATTTGTTGTCCATGCCAACACATTTGATAACGTAGCAGGACATTTTCCAATAGCATTTTTGATTTGGAATTTTGAAAAACAGAATACCATTGAAAACGTAACATGTGATATTTTGAATGAACACGGCAAAAATGAAGGAAAAAAAACGTTTCAAGATGGAAATCTTGTTTATTTGAATGATTGGTTGAAAAAATATTATGGAACAAAAGAGAATAAAATTGCAGTAGTTGGGTTTGTTGGCAATGACTTTCAAAACCAAAAATTTGTGTTTTTAACAATCAAAGGCAGGGGGCATCACGAAAATTATGTAAATGTGTCAAATCTTATTAACATCTCAATATATTTTGCAGTTAGGCATTGTATTGAAGCCACTTGGCTCAACGACCGCGACCAGTTCCTTTTTCCGAACAAAAAATGGGAAAATGATATTGAATTTCACAACGATTGCCTTGCTTACACAATTTTTCATGGACAAAACCGCATATCTGCCAAAGACGGTGTAAACCACTGGATTCCGTTTACCGAAGCAGAGGTGGCAGCAAGTTACAAATTTGAGAGCCATTTCATGACAAGTTTTATTTCAGGAAAAATAAAACAGAATGGCTACACAAATTTATTTGAAAACGACGAAGGTAAATTTTGCATAAAACGCGAATTTTCACCCGCCGCAACCGCCGCCTTCGATGCCGGCAGAGAATTGTGGAAATATTACCACACCCAACCAAATTGCAACGTAAACGCCTCACTATACGACATTCGCGAACATTTTCAAGCGCGCAACAACAAAGGCAAAATGAACAACACCAGCACAGACGCGCAATACACCGAATTGATTGGCAATTTGCGCAAAAAATTAAATGTTTTGGCACAAAAAATTGCGCCGAAAGTGTATGAATATGGTTTTTTGAAACAGCATTGATTTATCCACAAAATGTTGTATCTTTGCAGTTCAAAATACAAGTAATAAATTTGATTTTATGACACTCGCTGAAATTCTCAAAGATTCCGATTACAAGCAATCGCAGTTTATGTTTCAAATCCAACAATTTGAACAGAAGATAATTACGAAAACGGATAAAAACGGAAAACCTGTTCCCTATATCAACTGCGCCATTCGCAAAAAGGAAATCAAACTGACACCCGAAGAAGTTGTCAGACAGTTATATCTGGATATTTTGCTCAATGACTATCACTACCCTGCCGACCGTATAGAATTGGAGTATAACGTTACATTCGGTCGCGAGACAAAACGGGCGGATATTGTGATATTCGACAAAGAACGTACCACTTCGCCCTACATTATCGTGGAGATGAAAAAACCGAAACTCAAAGACGGCAAGGAACAGTTAAAATCCTATTGCAACGCCACCGGTGCACCCATTGGTGTATGGACTAACGGCGACTCCATTTCATTCTACCACCGCCGCGACCCCAACTATTTTGAAGATATTCCCAGCATTCCCAAAGCGACGGAAAAACTTTCCGATATTCTTTCGGAACGCTGGACAATTAACGACTTGATAAAACGCGACAAATTAGTCAACGAACGCAAATCGTTGAAAGGGCTTGTTTTGGAAATGGAAGACGAAGTATTGGCAAATGCCGGCGTGGACGTGTTTGAAGAACTGTTCAAATTGATTTTCACCAAACTATACGACGAAATGGAAAGCGGGCGCAATCCCAAGCGGCATTTGGAGTTCAGGAACTATGGCGATACCGAAACAGAACTGAAAAACAAAATTCAAACCCTTTTTGACACGGCTAAACAGAAATGGGACGGCGTTTTTTCGCCCAATGCCAAAATAGAATTGACCTCTTCGCATTTGTCTATCTGTGTTTCTTCCTTACAGGACGTTAAGCTCTTCAACAGCAATCTGGATGTGGTGGACGATGCCTTCGAATATCTTATCAACAAAAGCAGTAAGGGCGAAAAAGGGCAATATTTCACGCCGCGCTATGTGATTGATATGTGCGTGAAAATGCTCAATCCGCAGGAATACGAAACGATGATTGATACTGCTGCTGGCAGTTGCGGTTTTCCGGTGCATACCATTTTCCACGTGTGGGAACAAATTATGAAAGACGAAGGTTTGGATAAAAGCCACCTTTTCACGCTCGAACAAAAACCGCCGCGTTGCACCGATTATGTAAACGACAAAGTTTTTGCCATTGATTTTGATGAAAAATCGGTGCGCGTAGCCCGAACGCTGAACCTGATTGCAGGCGATGGACAAACCAATGTCCTGCATCTGAATACGCTTGATTGGGAACGTTGGGACGATAAAACAAAAGACGAAGACTGGCTGGATATTTACGGCGCAGGCTGGACGAAATTCAAAAAAATGCGTGCCGACAAGAACAGCAACCGCGAATTTATGTTCGACCTGCTGATGGCTAATCCTCCTTTTGCGGGCGATATTAAAGAAGGTAATATTTTGTCAAAATATGAATTAGGCAAAAAGCCCGATGGCAAATACCAAACCAAAGTCGGACGCGATATTCTGTTTATCGAGCGCAATCTCGATTTTCTGAAACCCGGCGGGCGTATGGCGATTGTCCTTCCGCAAGGGCGTTTCAACAACAGCAGCGACAAGCAAATACGCGAATATATTGCCGGACGTTGCCGAATTTTAGCAGTCGTAGGATTACACGGCAACGTATTCAAGCCGCATACCGGCACAAAAACCAGTGTGCTTTTGGTGCAGAAATGGGATGATAAACGCTGTCCGAAACGCGACGATTACCCGATTTTCTTTGCCACGATGCAAGAGCCAAGCAAAGACAACAGCGGCGAAAAAATCTATATACGGAAGCGCGATTGCGAAAAATACCAATTGACTCCGCAATACACACAAGGCAAAATAAAATTAACAGATGGGATGGTATGTGAGCCAACAGTTGATATGGTATGCGAACCAACAGTGGAATATATCACCAATCCGAAAAATTTAGCTGAGTACGCCTTCGACCGGCACGAACATCTGATTGTAAAACACGACCTTTTCAATCACGAAGGATTAACGCGCGATGGCATAGCCGAGGCTTTTGCCGAATTTGCAAAAAAGGAGAAACTCAGTTTTTTTTGAGTAGCCCTTTCAACGAACGGAAATACAAGGGTTTGTTGGAAGGGCTGGAAGTGAGCGAGGTAAGATTGAGTGAATTAAAAATTACGAATTACGAATTACGATTGGATGCGGAATATTACAGAAAGGAATTTTTGGCTCATGATTTGATAACAAAAAATCTAATAGTAGAAAATCTCAAAAATGTAACGCTAAAAATAGATGTTGGCTTTGTTGGAACAATGGTAAACCATTACACAAAACAAGGTGTTCCATTATTGCAAACAAAAAATATAAATGAATTTTTTGTGAACGATGGCGATACGATACAAATAACAGAAGATTTTCATCATCAATTAAAAAAATCACAAATAAACAAAGAAGATATTTTAATAGCTCGTAGTGGGTCATTTGGAAAAGCAGCAATTTATTTAGAAACAAAAACTGTAAATTCTTCTGATATAATCATTATTAAAGCAAATAAAGCAATAATAAATCCATATTATTTAGTTTCATTCTTAAATACTAAGTTAGGTGTTGACCAAATGTTGCGATTTGCAAGTGGAGGCTTACAAGGGCACGTGAATCTTACGATTTTAGAAAGACTTCAAGTTCCTATTTTGGAAGATTCATTTCAATTGAAAATAGAAAAAATTTTGCAAATTGCATATAATGCAAAAATCCAAGCCCAAACCCTTTATCATCAAGCCGAAGAACTACTTTTGAAAACAATCGGTTTAAAAGATTTCAAACCTTCGCAAGAAGGGAAAAATATCAAGAGTTTCAAAGAGTCGTTTTTAAGTACAGGGCGTTTGGATGCGGAATATTATCAGCCGAAGTATGAGAAAATAGAAAGTATGATACGACAATATAAAAATGGCTTTTCATTTATCAAAGAACAATTTGAACAAAATAAATCTCTAATTGATTATTCGATAAAAGAATACAATTATATTGAAATTGGCGATATAAATGTAGGAAATGGTGCATATAATTACAATAAAATTGAAACTTCGGAACTGCCCACCAATGCGCAAATCAAAAGCAAACAGAATGATTTGTTAGTTTCAAAAGTTCGCCCCAATCGAGGGGCAATCTCAATTATAAACGAAGAAATTCCTAATCTGGTTGTTAGTGGAGCGTTTACCGTTTTGAAAGAAAAAACGGATTATAAAAAAGAAACGCTGTTTGTATTCTTACGCTTGCAACAAATCAGGGACTGGTTGTTAAAATACAATGTTGGCACTTCCTATCCTGTTATCAAAGATGAAGATGTGTTAAATCTACCCATACCTTTGATTGATAAAACAGTTCAACAACAAATTGCCGGTTTAATTGAAGAAAGTTTTGCGCTTCGCGGGGAATCGGAAAGGTTGCTGGAAGAGGCGACGGGGATGGTGGAAAGGGAGATAGAAGAGAGTATTAATAATTTCAATAAGTAGGATTATGAACTGTATTTTTTGTCATACGATATCAGATAATTCCAAGAGTGTGGAGCATATTATTCCTGAATCATTAGGAAATAAAGAACATACTCTTTGGAAAGGTGCTGTGTGTGATAAATGTAATAACTATTTTGCAGTTAAAATTGAAAAAGAGTTTTTAAAACAACCTTATTTCACTAATTTAAGATTTAGGAATATAATACCGACGAAAAAAAATAAATTAGTTCCGCAAAAATTTCCTTCGTCCAACTCAAAAGGGTATGAAGAAATTACTTTTGATATAAATGAAAATGGCATATCATTTGGATTTGAGTCGGAACATTCTGAAATTGTTTCAAAGATAAAGGAAGGGAAAAAGAAGCAATTGAGAATACTGATGATTATAGAACCGGAACCAAATAATTACATTTTGTCCCGTTTTTTAGCAAAATGTGCTTTTGAATATTTGACTTTGGTATGTGATAGAGGAGATAGTATTGACAGAAAAGAAATAATGGATTTTTTAAAAGAAGCACAATTTAATAACATTTTCAATATTATATATTAAGAGGGCTTGTAATTGATTGTCAACTATCAAAGAATAACATTTACGGTCTTTTTGCA
>BNTT01000138.1 GCA_025996815.1 Bacteroidia bacterium | reverse complement strand
TGATAACAATCTGTATCTGTTTGAAACTGTCTGTAAAAATTGATTGAGTTCACTCCCATAAATTTTATCCTTTCTTCCATGCTACAAAGGTAGCAAATTATTGGGGCGACCTAAACGCCTATACCAATTTTTTTAATTATTGAATTACGAATGCAAAGGTAAGTCTTTTTTTGTAAATTTCCTAATTATTTTTTGCGCGGCAAAAAACGCTGAGCGGCAATTTTCTGCCGGCATTGTCGGGGAGGAAAAGTTCGCCACACGTGCGTTGGGCGAGGCTTGGGAAGTAGTCGCGCACCAAATTGTCGGCGACGAGCGGCGAGAAGCCCATCGAATAGAGGTTGAGGACGACAAAGGCATTTTCTTTTTCGAGGATTTGGCTGCACGCTCGCATCAGGGCGGCGATGTCGTCTTCGAGAATCCAGCGTTCGCCGTCGGGACCGCGACCGTAGGCGGGCGGGTCGAGGAGGATGCCGTGGTATTTTTTGCCGCGTTTGGCTTCGCGGAGGGCGAATTTCAGGGCATCTTCGCACACCCAACGGATGTTGTCAAGCCCGGAGGCTTCCATATTTTCGCGCGACCAGTTGAGCACCTGCTTGACCGAATCGACGTGCGTTACGTCGGCACCCGCCGCCTTCGCCGCCAGCGAGGCTCCACCGGTGTAGGCAAAGAGATTCAGTATGCGGGCTTGACCCGCAATCCCCCGCACAGTGTCGTAAATGTAATTCCAATTTTCTGCCTGCTCGGGGAAAATGCCCACGTGCTTAAAAGAGGTTAATCCGAGGCGGAAACGCAATTTTAAGTCGTTGTAAGTATAGTCCATAAACCACTGTTGGGGCATTCCCGCCGTCAAAATCCATTCGCCTTTTTCGTTGCCTTCGGCGTTGGACGACAAATGCGATTCGCCTCTGCGGGAGGCTTTGCGAAACCAGGCATGGGTTTTTGCCACCCATTCGCTGTCAGACAAGGCTCTGCGCCACACGGCTTGCGGCTCGGGACGGCGGAGGACATACTGCCCAAAGCGTTCAAGTTTTTCGTAATAGCCGGAATCAATCAGTTCATAACTCATAATTCATAACTCATAACTCAAAGAAATTTCTTTTTTCTGAACCAGAGCAGGATGCCGAGGGAGGAGATGACCATCGCGCCGAGGGAGGCGGGATAGCCCCAAGCAGTATCCAGTTCGGGCATACCAACAAAGTTCATCCCGTAGATACTCGCGATGAGCGTGGGCGGCATAAAAAGCACCGACACGATGGTGAATATCTTGATGATTTTGTTCTGTTCGATGTTTACGAAGCCGAGGAATGTGTCTTGCAGATAGTCGAGCCGGTCAAAACTGAATCGGATATGCTCCAGGAGGGAGTTGATGTCCTTAATCAGGATGGTGAGATTGTCGTGCAGGTCTTTCGGGAAGAGATTGCTGCGCAGCATGTTAGACGCGGCGCGCTGCTTGTCGATGATATTTTCGCGAAACATCATCGTTTTTTCCTGCAAGTTCTTGATTTTCATCAGCGCGTCTTCGTCGGCTTCCTGAATGGTGTTACTCAACTGTGTGATTTCCTGCGTGTTAGCCTCAATCATGTCGGCGTCAAACTCGATGCGCGTGTCCATCAGCGTCAGAAACACATTCCAGCCGGCGGCATAATTTTCGGGATTGGTAAATATGCGCTTCACCGTTTCCGTGAAAGAAGCCAGTTCGCCGTTGCGCACCGAAATCAGGATACCGTTTTTGATGATGAACGACACCGGATTTTTCTCATAGTCGTCGCTCAGAAAATTCATATTAATCACCAGTGTATCACGAGTTTCCACGAAGCGCGAAGAAGTTTCAATCTCAATCATTTCCTCCTCTTCCTGAATATAAATCTTGAGAAAATCCTCCAATTGCGCCTCCACTTCCTCGTCCACATCGTTGAGGTCGATCCAAAGAAACTGCGCCGCCGGCGTTTTTTTAAGAAACTCCAAACTGCGGCTCACCTTGATAGCACCGTCTTTTCGATAAAAAAGTTTGAATTCCGACATACCCCTTAACGCATTTAAAATTTGACACTCCCTGCAAAACTCCGCGCAAAGGTACAAAAAAATTATGAATTTAATAGTGAAACTCGCATTTCGTCAGATGCCATCAATCCAAGATTTTAATAGCGTGAGCATTTCTTTTTTGTATTGGAACGTATCTTTCATGCCCCAGCCATGCCCCCCTGTTGGGAAAATGTACAGGGTTGCGGGAATGTTGTTGCGCTTCAGGGCTTGATAGTATAAAATGCTGTTTTGGGGCAACACCGCGTTATCATCGTCGCTTAGCAATAATATCGCCGGAGGCGTTTGTGCATTCACCTGCTTTTCGTTTGAATAAATGTGCAAGTCTGTTGCCGGAGGATTGTCGCCCAGGAGATTGATGCGCGACCCGTCGTGGCGAATGTCTTTATCCATGCTTATGACCGGATAGAAAAGTATTGAGAAATCGGGACGTGTGATGCTGTCGGTGTAATGCGTTGAGGCTGTTGCCGCCAAATGCCCGCCTGCCGAAAAGCCGGCGATGCCTACTTTGGTGATATTCCATTCGCCGGCTTTTGAACGAGCATACCGAAAGGCAGTTTGCACATCTTCCAAAGGAATGTTTTTATACTGTTTCTCCGGCAAGCGGTATTTCAGTACAATGCCGACATAGCCCTGCTCTTTCAACCACTCGGCAACCTGATGCCCTTCGTGTTGCATAGCCAAACCGCCATACCCGCCTCCGGGACAGATAATCACTGCCTTGTGTTTGTTCACCGAAGCCTTAGGCAAGTAAACCGTTATTTCCGAATCGCCCGCGCCCAATTTAACAGGCGTTTGTGCATTCATGCTACTCATACACAGCACTAATACTGAAGTTGCAATTATTTTTTTCATAAATTTATTTTTTAAAAGTATCCGCAAAGGTACTTCTTTTCTCTGAAACGGCAAAACGCCAAAACTCCCGTCCGAAATTTCAAAATCTCAGGCGGGAGTTCACAATTTGTTCGATAATCCGCTTATTCCTTGATTATCTTCTTCACAACGCTTCGACCGTCAACAACTATTTTCACAAGATATACGCCTTTGGGCAAATGTGAAATATTGATTGATTGCGAATTACCCCATTGTAGAGACGCGGCGCGCCACGTCTCTACGGTGCGCCCGGAAATATCAAAGATTTCGGCTTTTTCTATCGGCTGTTCCGATTTGATGATGATTTCACCTTTTGTGGGATTGGGGGAAATACTCAGTAAGGATTCACTAACACTGCGAGTGGATGTCCCGTTGCTTTCACCACATTCGATTAGTTGCGCTTGCAAGTCGGCAATCTCCACCTGCAAGGCTGCATTTTGAGATTCCAAATCAACTTTTTCTGTTTGCAAGGCTGTATTTTGAGATTCCAAATCATCTTTTTCTGTTTGCAAAGCTGCATTTTGAGATTCCAAATCGGCTTTTTCCGTTTGCAAGGCTGCAATTTCCGCTATAAACTCTTCTTTCGTGAATGCTACATAGTCTGCAAATATGCCGAAATCTTTCCACACATTGGCAACAGCGTAAGCATCTTTCGCCGAAGCCGGTATGTCAAGAGAAACAAGGCTGATATTTACACCTCCGAAAACATTGGCGTTTATGCTCTGCGGGGTTGTGGCTTTATTGGTTACAGACGTTAAACCGGTGCAACCGTTAAATAAATTCTGCCCAATAGAGGTAACCTGACTGCCAATAGTTACCGCTTTTATGGTCGTTTTGTTTGCAAAAGGCTGATAACGTGTATCGCTGAGAACAAGCGGTCTGCTAATGTCCAAGGTTTCTATCGGACTGTTTATAAAGGGCGACACATCACGACTATAATCATAAGTGTACAAAGTCAAAGTATTAGTTCCATCCTCAAAAGTTACCGTTTTTAAGAGATTACAATTAGCAAAAGCACTCGTGCCGATAGTTGTAACCGAACTTAGAATTGTTATAGACGGTAAGGATTGACAATCAGAAAAAGCAGAATTGCCGATAGATGTAACTGTCTTTGGAATATCTATCGCAGGCAAAGCGGTACAGCCCGCAAAAGCACTTTCTCCAATGGCTGTGATATTAGCCGAAGTAGGAAGCGTTACCGAAGTTAAACCCGTACAATTCTGAAATAGACCTGCATTCAAAATACCATCGCTAGAAGAAACTCTGTTGATAGTTACTGTTTTTATGGTCGTTTTTCCTGCAAAAGGCTGAACACGTGTATCGCTGATAATCAGCGGTCTGCTAATGTTCAAGGTTTCTATCGGGCTGTTTATAAAGGGCGACGCATTTCTACTATAATCAGTGTTCAAAGTCAAAGTATTAGTTCCATCCTCAAAAGTAACTGTTTTTAAATTTGTACAATTAGCAAACGAATTACGAATAATTGTAGAAACTGTATTTTTAACATTTAATGTCAGTAGTGTTTGAATGCTGGCAAATGGTAGAGTTGTTTCATAGGTATAGTTTCGTCCCAAATGCAACGTTTCAATAGAGCAATTTTTAAACCAATCGTAGTGATAAGCATAACTGGCATCGCGGTAACAAATAAACGACAAGTCATTGTATCCATCGTCTATTGTAAGGTTTTTCAAATTTATACAATTCCAGAATGCCTCTGCTTCTATTGTATTAACAGTAGCAGGAATTTTTATTTCCGTAAAATCTCTACTTGTACAGTCATAAAATGCCTGTCTGCCGATTATTTTAACAGAACTTGGAATTGTGAATGGTTGCAGGTCGTTTGCTCGCAGGTTGCTGCAATCGTGAAACGCCCGATTCCCAATGTTGGTTACACCTTCCTGTATGGTAACGGTCTCAATTACAGTGCGTTCGGAATACCAGGGTGCTTCGCCTTCGGTAGAGTTCCAAAAATCAGCCATGTTTCCGCTGCCGTTTATGTACAGCGTGGCCCCATCTCTGTATGCCGTAACACTGTTGCCGGCACTACTCCCGTCTGAAATTTCCCAAGGGTCGAACTGTGTTCCACTCCCTGACCACGCCATTGCTTTGTTTGTGAAGGCACAAAAGCATAAAGCCACTAAAAACGAAATATTAAATTTTCGCATAAAAAATTCCCTAAATTCGTGTCGGGCGCAACTTCTAAATTATGAATTATTATTTATAAATTAATTTTTCAAATTTTGGGCATGAAAAAAGCGGACTTAAATATCCGCTTCTGATGTCCTGAGAATTACATGTATGACAAATAAGTAAGCCCGCATTTCTGCGGACGCTTACTCTTACTCAAGCCATACTTTTGAAATTTCTCAGGTTTCAGAAGCCTTAAATAATAGCAAAACGCCTTTTCCAATATGTCCTTCCAAACTTGCGTTTGAAATCGCGACAAAGGTAGCAACTATTTTTGAATTGACAAAATATTTTTAATTATTTTTCAGTTTTTTCCCATTCTTCGGCAACCACGCACAAATTGTCGTACCACTCTTCCCCAAATTTGCGGATAAGTGGCTCTTTTAGAAACTGATAGACCTTGATGCCGTGCTTTTTGCCGCACGGGGCGGCGGCTTCGCAAAGAAACCATTTGTGGTAGTTGACTGCCGTGAAGGTGTCGTATTTTTTGAGGCGAATGGGATATAGATGGCACGAAACGGGTTTTGAAAAATCCGTTTCGCCGGCACGAAAAGCCTGCTCGATGGCGCAGAGGCAGGTGCCGTCGGCATCGTAGCAGGTGAACACGCAATCCTTTCCATCCACGATGGACGTCACAAATTCGCCGTCGGCATCCACATACACGGGTCCGTATTCGTCAATCACTTTTTTCGCCTTGTCCGAAAGCCTGTCCCACACGATGGGCACCACAGCCTCCAATTGCGCGATTTCGTCCATCGCCACGGGCGCGCCCGCATCGCCCTCAACGCAGCAGCAGCCCTTGCAGGCGGCGAGGTCGCAGCAAAAAAACTGCTCGAGAACGTCCAAACTCACGATTTTGTCTTCTATCTGTATCATCGTTAGTTATGAGTTATTAGTTATGAGTTAGTTCTTTTCCGCGAAATTCTTCGTTGAATTTGCCGTTATCATACACCGGCGTGCCGTTTACAAACGTTTTGACCACCTTGTGGGAGAAGGTGGTGCCTTCGAGGGGCGACCAGCCGCATTTGTAGAGCAGGTTGTCGGCGGCAACTGTCCACGAATGGTTGGGGTCAACCAGCACTAAATCAGCGTAATAGCCCTCGCGGATGTAGCCCCGGTCTTGCAATCCGAACAACTGCGCGGGGTTGTGGCACATTTTTTCGACCACCAATTCGCGGGTAAACACGCCCTGTCGGCAGAGTTCGAGCATCACGGTGAGCGCGTGTTGCACCATCGGTCCGCCGGAGGCGGCTGTGAGGCACGAGCCTTGCTTTTCGTCCCACGAGTGGGGCGCGTGGTCGGTGGCAACGATGTCGATTTTGCCGTCAATCAACGCCTGCCGGAGGGCATCGCGGTCGGCAGCCGTCTTGATAGCCGGATTCCACTTGATGCGATTGCCCAATCGCGCATAGTCTGCGTCTGAAAACCAGAGGTGATGCACACACACCTCGCTTGTTATTCGCTTGTCGGCTAATGGCTTAGCAGATAAAAATTCCATTTCTTTCGCGGTAGACAGATGAAACAGATGCAGCCGTGCGCAGTGTTTTTCCGCCAACGCCACCGCCTGAGCGGAGGAGGCATAGCAGGCTTCACTGCTGCGAATTTTCGGGTGAAAAGAAACATCCAAATTTTCACCCAATTGGCTGATATAGTGCGCTTTATTGGCGCGGATAATCTCCTCACTTTCGCAATGCGCGGCAATAATCATATCCGTTTCGGCAAACAATTTTTCCAACGCAGCGGGATTATCCACCAGCATATTGCCGGTGGACGACCCCATAAAGACCTTGACGGCGGTTGCCCGCCGTGCACCCGCTTTGTGCAACTCGCCCCAATTGTCGTTGGTCGCGCCCATAAAAAAGGAATAATTCGCCAGAGAGTCTTTCGCCGCACGCTCAAATTTGTTGTCAAGAGCCTCAACAGTAGTGGTTTGCGGCACCGTATTGGGCATCTCCATAAACGAAGTGATGCCCCCGGCAACAGCAGCACGCGATTCGCTGTGAATATCGCCCTTGTGCGTCAATCCCGGCTCGCGAAAATGCACCTGGTCGTCGATAATGCCCGGCAGCAACAACAGCCCCTCGGCATTTATTTGGGTGGAAGGTGGAAGGTGGAAGGTAGAGGGTGGCGAGTCTTCCACCTTGCTCCCTTGACCATGCACCCGCACAATGCGCTCTCCATCAATCCACACCGATGCCTTGCAGGTTTTTCCCTCGTTGATGATTGTTGCGTTTTTGATACAAATCATAATTGTTAATATGATTATCGGATATTTTGCCTATATTGCTGTCCCGTAGGGACAAAATATTTCGTACCTACGGCACGAAGGAGGTGGGGGTGATGGACATTTTCTACCAATATTTTGTCCCTACGGGACAGCAATATCATGTCACACAGTTCCAGTTTGTCCCGCAGGGACAGCACTTTATTAACCGTAGGCTTCAGCCTACGGACAGCCTGCCACATACGACTTTCACCCCGCAGGGGTGACACTTGATAGTGCCGTCCCTGCGGGACTATGGGAGAGGATGGGTGCTCTGCCGTAGGCTGAAGCCTACGGTTAATAAAGTGCCGTCCCTGCGGGACTAAGGTTGCAATTTGTAACCTTAAAGATCGGGTTTCAATTTGCGTTTGGGCTATTACAAATTCTTGTGTCATACTATCACGCTTGCGGATATTTGCGGAACAGGCTGCTCCATTTCAGTTGGATGACTCCGAAAAAGGCTTCGCCGAAGATGCCGCCGCTCATTTTGGATACGCCCTCCACGCGATTGATGAAGACGATGGGCACCTCTTTCAGGGTGAAGCCGCATTTGTAGGCGGTGTATTTCATCTCGATTTGAAAGCCGTAGCCCTTGAATCTGATTTTATCCAAGTCGATGGTTTCCAGCACTTTACGGCGGTAGCATTTGAAGCCGGCGGTGGTGTCGCAAATTTCCAATCCCGACACAATCCGCACATATTTGGACGCAAAATAGGACATCAGCACGCGCGAAATGGGCCAGTTCACCACATTCACGCCCGTAACGTAGCGCGACCCGATGGCAATGTCTGCGCCGCCGGTGGTGCACGCCTGATAGAGCCGAATCAAATCGTCGGGATTGTGCGAAAAATCGGCATCCATCTCGAAAACATACTCGTAGGTGTGCTGCAAAGCCCACTTGAAACCGGCGATATAAGCCGTCCCCAAGCCCAATTTGCCCGCCCGCTACTCAGCGGCAAGTCGGACGACGAAATCCTGCAATTTGTGATAGACAGCCTGGCAGTGCGCGAACCATTTTACAGCCAATCCACCTGCATCTTTGAGGCAGGCAATCTGGACATTGAAGAAAAATTAGAA